>NZ_JBITDA010000016.1:0-182714 GCF_044453765.1 Streptomyces sp. NPDC051636
CCGTTACGAGCGAAAGGCCGAGCACTTCCTGGCCTTCGTCGGCATCGCCGCAGCCCTCATCAGCTACCGCAGGCTCACCAACTGAAACGACGTCTAAGCGGACGCCTCCTGCCACGCTGTGCGCATGACCGAGACGACCCCCTACGACGTCGACCGTGCCCGATTTTCCCGTCAAGCGCTGGCACGCTTGGTGCTCTGCGACCACGCAGTGGACGTCGCTGACAGCGCGCGTGGTCTGGTCGCCACCCGCCACGATCCAGACACAGGCCCCGGGGGCCGGGTGAGTCAAGGGCTCCGCCTCATTGAACTCGCTGAACGCGCGTTGGTCTCGGCTGTGATCTATGAGCGCGAGCGGGGCACCTCTTGGGCGGATATCGCCCGATACCTGGGAGTCGATGCTTCGGAAGCTGAGGCGCGTTTCGCCGCAGATCTCACCCTCTGGGATACGGCGTTCGAGATCCCTTACCGACTCGATGACACGGGCCGTAAACGCGTACCCCAGCTACCCACGGCGGCCTATGACCCTGCCTGGGCCTGCACTCAGCTCGACCGCTGGGCCTACCTCCAGCGGCTGGGTATCGACGACGAGCGTGCGGTGAGCTCCGGTCTCGTCATGGCCGCGCCGGAGGAAGAGGGATGCCCAGGAGCGGAAGAAGGCTGAACGTGTCACCTCAGCCTTGTCGCGACAGCGTGGGGTGGCTGACACCAGTGGCTGACACCAACAAGCGCGAACAGCAGCGGTCGACGCCGGACCCCCGTGGACGATCGGCCGAGGCTCAGGCCCGGTTGGTCGACGTCGACGGTCCCCTGTGATCGACCTGATGAGGACGAGGCCGGATAGCAAAGCGTCGGAACCACGCGGAGGAGTCGGCCCCGACGACCGATGCGCGACGCTCGCCGACTGGCCTTCCAAACTAGCTACACGGGTTCGATTCCCGTTGCCCGCTCTGTACGGCCCTGGGGCCCGGTTCCGCGGAACCGGGCCCCAGGCGTTTTCACACCGCCGTCGCGGCCGGGGAGGGTGCCCGTGGCCCTGCCGGTCCGCGGGACCGGGGGCGGTCGGCCGGCAGGGCGCGCGTCGCCGGGCGGTCACCGTGGGTGAGCAACGCGGTCGGACCGGCGACGGCGGCCGGTGCAGGCGTTCGTCGGAGGTGGGCCGGGACCGGTCAGAAGCTGATGGAGTTGATCGTTTCCGCTATCGAGTTCAGGAACCGGTTGATGGACGGAGCCATCCCGGTCGAGGCCAGGAAGAAGCCGAAGAGCACCGCGACGATGGCGGGCCCGGCCTTGATGTTCCCCCCTCGGATCAGCACCACAAGGATGATCGCCAACAGCAGCACCACAGACAGTGAAATGGCCACAACTGATCCCGCCCTCGGTCGGTCCGCTCTCCCGGAACCATCGTGCCACCAACCGGCCCGCCCTATGCGGCGCGTGACGCAACGTCGGCCGCGGCGTGACCAAGTCCGGTGGACCGCACAGTAATTCGGGGACGCATCCGCACGAGGATCCACCGGGTATCCACCGGGGATCCACAAGGAATTGCACGCCATCGTTTCCCTGTCCACACATTCCGTGCGCAGGTAATTCGAATTGTTGGCACAGAGACGACCTTATGCACCAATTAGTCGGGATGAATCGGTACATCATGGGTGCGCGGCGTCCCCACGCGGTCCATTGATGTGCTCACCATCACGCGAACAGGCACGTCAACTTCGGTGAATCGGGGGTAGTCGCAACCCGATAACCAGGAAAGACGCAGGGGGTTTTACGAAATCCCGCAGCCGACGCTAGGGTGCCTGAGATGTTCGAAGCCGCCTCGTCCCCCGGCCAGCACCGAAGGCCACTCCCCCCGGCACAGTCGCCGGCGGACGGAATGCCCAGTCCGCGTACCCCCATCGGTGCGCGGCAGTCGACGCAGCAGCCGAAGCAGGCGGACAGACCGGGCAAACAGCGCGACGCGTTCTTCGACAACGCCAAGTACCTGGCGATCGTGCTCGTCGCCATGGGGCATGCCTGGGAGCCCCTGAAGGACGACAGCCGGATTCTCGAGGGCCTGTACACGGTCGTGTACACCTTCCACATGCCGGCGTTCATCATCGTCTCCGGCTTCTTCTCGCGCAGTTTCGACATGCGCCCCGACCGGCTGAAACGCCTGATCACCGGCGTCGCCGTGCCGTACATCGTGTTCGAGACCGCCTACCCGCTCTTCAAGCGGTTCGTCGACCACGCCCCCGAGCAGGAGATCAGCCTCCTCGATCCCTGGTACCTGACCTGGTTCCTGTGCGCCCTGTTCATCTGGCGGCTGACCACGCCCGTCTGGAAGCTGGTCCGCTGGCCGCTCCCGCTCTCGCTCGGCATCGCCATGCTGGCCTCCGTCACCCCGAACATCGGCGACGACCTGGACCTGCAGCGCGTCCTGCAGTTCCTGCCCTACTTCGTGCTCGGCCTGTGCATGAAGCCCGAGCACTTCCGGCTGGTGCGCCGCCGCTGGGCGCGGATCGCCGCGGTGCCGGTCTTCGCGGCGGCGCTGGCCTTCGGCTGGTGGGCGGTGCCCCGTATGAACACCGCCTGGTTCTACCACCGGGACTCGGCGCAGGAGCTGGGCGCGCCGTGGTGGTGCGGCCCGGTCATGGTGGTCGCGATGTTCGGCTGCTCGCTGCTGCTGACCGCCTGCTTCTTCGCCTGGGTGCCGGGCCGGAAGATGTGGTTCACCGCGCTGGGCGCGGGCACGCTGTACGGCTACCTGCTGCACGGATTCCTCGTCAAGTTCGGTGACTACCGGGGCTGGTTCGACCACGCCGTCCTGCACCGCCCGCCCGGCGAGATCCTGGTCACCGTCCTCGCGGCCGCCGCCGTCACGCTCCTGTGCACCGGCCCCGTACAGCGGGTGTTCCGCTTCGCCATGGAGCCCAAGATGACCTGGGCGTTCCGGCAGGACGCCACCGAACTGGCCCGCGAGCGCCGGCAGAAGGAACACGAACGCGAGAAGGTCGGCGCCTAGCCTTCGTCAGCGCCTGGCCTCGTCATTCCCCAGACCGAGAAGCGCGCGCATCCGCGCGTACTTCTCGGTCAGCCGTTTCCGGGTGGCCTCGTCCAGCACGGCCAGCCGGTCCGGGTCCGCGTTGTGGGCGAGGTCGGCCTCCTTCACCAGCAGCGCGCCGGGCGTGTCGAGAACGCGCCGCGCGTACGCCTCAGACCCCTCCCCGGCCCGCTTGGTGACCGCCAGCACGATGTCCTTCGTACGACGGCTCAGCGCGGCCCCCGCCAGCCACTCCTCGGAGAGCGCGTCGTCCTCGACCGCGTCGTGCAGCCAGCCCGCCGCGATCTGCGCCGGGTCGCCGCCGCGGGCCCGCACTCCCTCCGCGACGGCCCGCAGGTGCTCGGCGTACGGCCGCCCCGCCTTGTCCGTCTGCCCCGCGTGGGCGGCACACGCGAGTGCCTCGACCTCGGCCAGGGTGAGCGGTGTTCGCGTCTCGGTCACTCCTCCAGTGTCTCCCGGCGCGGCGCGGCCCGGGCCGGAATACCGCGAGCGCCTTTCTGCACGTGTCAGCGGGCCAGTTGGGCGGACGGGCCCTCGCGGCAGATCAGCAGCAGCGCCCTGTCGTCGTTGACGTCCTTCGCCACGGCCTCGATCAGATGCCAGGCGGCTCCGTGGAAGCCGCCGGCCACGTAGCGGTCGGCCTCGCCGGTGAGGCGGTCGATGCCCTCGACGATGTCCCGGTCGGAGGTCTCCACCAGACCGTCCGTGAACAGCATCAGCACGTCCCCCGGCCGGAGTGAGCCCTTCACCGGGTCGAACTGGGCGCCGTCGTACACACCGAGCAGCGGACCCTCGGCGGCCTTCTCCTCCCACCGCCCGCTGCCGGCGCTGAGCTGCAGCCCCGGCGGATGGCCCGCCGAGTACAGCTCGTAGTCCCCGGAGTCGAGGTCGAGCACGAGGTGGATCGAGGTCGCGAAGCCCTCGTCCCAGTCCTGTCGCAGCAGATAACCGTTCGCCGCGGGAAGGAAGGCATGCGGCGGCAGCGAACCCAGCAGCCCCCCGAACGCCCCCGACAGCAGCAGCGCACGCGACCCCGCGTCCATGCCCTTGCCGGACACGTCCGTGAGCACGACCTCCAGCGTCCGCCCGCCGTTCGTACGGGCCGCGACCACGAAGTCACCCGAGAAGGACTGCCCGCCCGCGGGCCGCAGCGCCATCTCCCGGTGCCACCCCTGCGGCAGCTTCGGCAGCTTGCTCTGCACCCGGATCCGCTCACGCAGGTCGAACAGCATCGTCCCGCCGCGCCGCCACGGCACACCCACCCGGCTGCGGAACTGCGCCGTGAGCAGCCCGAAGAACCCGCACGCGGCGACCACCAGCACCACCCCCGGCGTCACCCGGGACGGCCCCTCCGTGTACGGCCCCAGCCGCACCGACTCCACGATCAGCGCCGTGGCCGCCGCCGCGTACAGCCCGAGCAGGCTCGCCGGGCGCAGCAGCAGACCCCCCACCACGATCGGCAGCACCAGCGTGGCCGGCGAACACCACACCGAGTTGGCGAGGGTCACCGCCGCGAGCACCGGGATGGTCAGCAGCAGCCCGGCCAGCGCGATCCAGTCCGAGCCGTCCCCGCGGAAGTAGTCCACCGCGCTTCTGCGCAGGCCGACGCGAGCCCGGTGCCACTGCATCTTCCACCGTGCCGTGAAGGTCTCGGCCTTCGCGCGCCGCTCTCGTCCTGCTGCCATTAGTCCGGGACCCTATCCATCGGACCAGCCGCTTGGCACGGGAGGTCCCACTTGTCCCCCGTCCGAGGTTGAACTTCACAGTCAACTTCACAGAACGCCGTCGCGCTGCCACCCGGCGGAAATTCGCTCGCTCGTCCCGCAATGCCCTGGTACGCATGGTCCATGGGGACTGACCTGGCGACGGACGGCCGCACGACCGAGCTGCGCGTGCTGCGGCGGGACGAACTGGACACCTGGTACGACCACCTGCTCCGCGCCTTCGGTGGGGTCGCAGAGGCGGCCGAGGAGCGTGAGTTGTGGCGCTCGCTCATCGAGACGGACCGTTCCGTCGGCGCCTGGGACGGTGACGAGCTGGTCGGCACGGCCGGGGCCTTCGCGTTCCGGGTGACCGTGCCGGGTGGCGCCCTCGTGCCCGCCGCGGGCGTCACCATGGTCAGTGTGGCCGCCACGCACCGGCGGCGCGGGGTGCTCACGTCGATGATGCGGCGGCAGCTGGACGACGTACGGTCCTGGGGCTGGCCGCTGGCGGTGCTGACGGCGTCCGAACCGGCCATCTACGGGCGGTTCGGGTACGGCGCGGCGACGTACCACGTCAACGCATGGATCGACACCACCCGGGTACGGCTGTCGGTGCCGCCCGGCACGGACGACGTACGGCTGCGGTACGCGGCTCCGGCCGACGCCCTCGACGCGTGCGAGGCACTGTACGCGCGGCAGCTGCCGCTGCGGCCGGGGATGGTGGCGCGGCTGCCCGGGTGGGAGCGGCTCGGGCTGCTCGACCCGGAGAGCGAGCGGGGCGGCGCGTCACCGCTGCAGTGCGTGGTCGCCGAACGGGAGGGCGAGGTCGCGGGGTTCGCCCGCTTCCGGGTGAAGCCGGACTGGGAGCCGGCCGGGCCGAAGGGGACCGTGGTCCTGGAGGACATGGGGGCGCTGGACCCGGCGGCGCACGCCGCGGTGTGGCGGTTCCTGTTCGGCATCGACCTGACCTCGGCGATCGATGTGCGACGGCGGCCGGTGGACGAGGCGTGGCAGTACCTGGTGTCGGACGTCCGGCGGTGCGAGCTGCTGGTGCGGGACTCGCTGCACGTACGGCTGGTGGACGTGGGCGCGGCGCTTCGGGCGCGGACCTACCAGGCGCCGGTGGACGTCGTGTTCGAGGTCGAGGATACCTTCTGCCCCTGGAACTCCGGGCGCTGGCGGCTGACCGGGGACGCGAAGGGGGCGTCGTGCGGGCGTACCGAGGATGCGGCCGATCTGGGCCTGTCGGTACGGGAGTTGGGGGCGGCGTACCTCGGGGGCGTCTCGCTGGCCACGCTGGCGGCGGCCGGACGGGTACGGGAGCTGCGGCCGGGCGCGCTGGCGGAGGCGTCGCCGGCCTTCGGCTCGCCGCTGGCGCCCTGGCTGCCGCACGGGTTCTAGGGCTCAGTTCTTCTGGCAGGTCGGGCACCAGAAGAGGTTGCGGGCTGCGAGGCCGGCGGTGTGGATCTCGGTGGCGCAGATGTGGCAGGGCAGGGTGGCCCTGCGGTACACGTACACCTCGCCGCCGTGGTCGTCCACGCGGGGTGGGCGGTCCATCGCCTCCGGGGTGTGTTCGGGGCGGACGGTGTCGATGCGGTTGTTGCGGACGCCCTCGTGCATGAGCTCGACGAGGTCGGTCCAGATCGCGTCCCACTCGGCGGGGGTGATGTCCCTGCCCGCGCGGTACGGGTCGATGCGGTGCCGGAAGAGGACCTCGGCGCGGTAGACGTTGCCGACGCCCGCGATGACCTTCTGGTCCATGAGGAGGGCGGCGATCGTCGTACGGCTGCGGGAGATTCGCCGGTACGCGGTTTTCGGGTCGGCGTCCGTGCGGAGGGGGTCGGGGCCGAGGCGGGCGTGGACGGCCTGCTTCTCCTCGTCCGTGATCAGGGCGCAGGTGGTCGGGCCGCGGAGGTCGACGTACGAGGTGGCGTTGGCGAGGCGGAGGCGGACGGTGTCGGTGGGTGGGGGTGCGGGGGCGTCGCCGAAGGTGACCTTGCCGAAGAGGCCGAGGTGGATGTGGACCCAGTCGGCGTCGCGGAAGCGGAGGAAGAGGTGCTTGCCGTGGGCTTCGGTGTGGGTGAGCTCGGCGCCGGTGAGCAGTTCGGCGGCGTCGGAGAACTTGCCCTGGGGGCTGGTGACGCGGGGGGTGGTGGCGGAGAAGCGGGCGGCGTAGTCGTGCGCCAGCCGGTGAATCGTGTGCCCCTCTGGCATGGTCCGTCCCTTTCCCCGGGGCTCCGCCCCAGACCCCGCCAGGAGCTCCGCCCCTGGACCCCGGCGGGGACTGCGTCCCCTGCACCCCTCACGTGACTCCGCCCCCGCACCCCGACGGGGCTTTACCCCCTGATCAGGCCGAAGCGGGGCCGGGGGCGGGTCAGCCCTGCTGAGGGTGGTGGGCCGGGATGGGCGGCAGGTCGCCTGTCGTCTCGTAGGCCGACAGCATGTCGATGCGGCGGATGTGGCGCTCGTCGCCGGAGAAGGGGGTGCCCAGGAAGGTCTCGACGAACTTGGTCGCCTCCTCCTGGGTGTGCATGCGCGCGCCCACCGCCACGACGTTGGCGTTGTTGTGCTGGCGGCCGAGGGAGGCCGTCTCCTCGCTCCAGGCGAGGGCCGCACGGACGCCCTTGACCTTGTTCGCGGCGATCTGCTCGCCGTTGCCGGAGCCGCCGATCACGATGCCGAGGGAGTCGGGGTCCGCAGCCGTGCGCTCCGCGGCGCGCAGGCAGAAGGGCGGGTAGTCGTCCTGGGCGTCGTAGATGTGGGGGCCGCAGTCGACGGGGTCGTGACCCGCCGCCTTGAGCCATTCGACGAGGTGGTTCTTGAGTTCGAAGCCCGCATGGTCGGAGCCGAGATACACGCGCATGGGTCGAGTGTGACATGGCGGTTTCGGGGCGGCAGCCTCGGGTGCCGGGAGGGAAAGGCGTGAGCAGCACCATAGAACCTCAGGAGAACCTCAAGTAACAATCTGGATTCAAAGGTTCCCCAACTCCTCCGCCTCGGATTCACTGGTTCGGCTCGTACAAGGCCGCACAACGGCGTCCCCCCGTGTACGGGAAACCGCTCCAAAGGCGCAAAGGAAATCCGTCCATGACCCCTGGTTCCGGACTTCAGGCAGGACTCAAGAACCGGCATCTGTCGATGATCGCCATCGGCGGTGTGATCGGTGCCGGACTGTTCGTCGGCTCCAGCACCGGTATCGCCACCGCAGGCCCCGGCATCCTCCTCTCCTACGCCCTCGTCGGCACGCTCGTGGTGCTGGTGATGCGGATGCTGGGTGAGATGTCCGCCGCCAATCCCACCTCCGGCTCCTTCTCCGCGCACGCCGACCGCGCGCTCGGCCGCTGGGCCGGGTTCTCCATCGGCTGGCTGTACTGGTTCTTCTGGGTGGTGGTGCTGGCCGTCGAGGCCACCGCCGGCGCAAAGATCCTCGAGGGCTGGATGCCCACCGTCCCCCAGTGGGGCTGGGCCCTGATCGTGATGATCGTGCTCACCGCCACCAACCTGGTCTCCGTCGGCTCCTACGGCGAGTTCGAGTTCTGGTTCGCCGGGATCAAGGTCGTGGCGATCGCCGCGTTCATCGTCGTCGGCGGGCTCGCCGTCTTCGGCGTGCTGCCCGGCGTGCACAGCGACAAGGCCGGCCTCGGCAACCTCACCGGCCACGGCGGCTTCCTGCCCCACGGGCCCGGCGCCATCCTCACCGGCGTACTGCTCGTCGTCTTCTCCTTCATGGGCAGCGAGATCGCGACACTGGCGGCCGGTGAGTCGGAGGACCCGCAGAAGGCGGTCACCAAGTCCACCAACAGCATCATCTGGCGGATCGGCGTCTTCTACCTCGGCTCGATCCTCGTGGTCGTCTCCCTGCTGCCGTGGAACGACCCCTCCATCAAGAAGCAGGGCTCGTACGTCGCCGCCCTCGACTCCCTCGGCATCGCGCACGCCGGTCAGATCATGAACGTCATCGTGCTGACCTCGGTGCTGTCCTGTCTCAACTCCGGCCTCTACACCGCCTCCCGCATGGCCTTCTCGCTCGGCGAGCGCGGTGACGCGCCGAAGGCGTTCGCCCGGACGACCTCGCGCGGTGTGCCGGTGGCGGCGATCGTCGCCTCCGTCGTGTTCGGCTTCGTCGCCGTCTTCTTCAACTACAAGTTCCCGGACACGATCTTCAACTTCCTGGTCAACTCCAGTGGAGCGGTCGCCCTGTTCGTCTGGCTGGTCATCTGCTTCTCGCAGCTGCGCATGCGGAAGATCATCCAGGCCGAGGCGCCGGAGAAGCTGGTCGTGAAGATGTGGCTGTACCCGTACCTGACCTGGGCCACGGCGGGGCTGATCGTGTTCGTCCTCGGCTACATGCTGACCGACACGGCGGGCCCGAACAGCGGCCGGACGACCGTACTGCTGTCGCTGCTGGTCGCGGCGGTCGTGGTCGTGGTCGCCGTGGTGAAGGAGAAGGTGGCCGCGGATCGGCGGCCTGTGGCCGCCGTGGAGACGGAGACCGACAAGGTGTCCGTCTGAGGCACCCGGCACGCGGGCACGCGGGCACGTTCTGAAGGGGAGGGAGGCCCGCGGGCTTCCCTCCCCTCGTACGTCCGCGTTCACAACGCCGTGAAGCTGTCCTTGACCTTGCCGTACGTCTTCAGTGCCTGGGGCCCGATCTCCAGCTGGAACCAGGTGTTGACCTGGTACGACTTCCCGTTCGCGTCGAAGCCGAGCAGCAGGGCGTGCCAGGCGACCCCCTTGAGCGTGAAGGTGTACTCCCAGACCACCGCCGGGTAGCCGCGGAAGGCCGTCTCCTCCAGGCGGATCTCGGCGTAGTCCCGGCCCCGGCGTGCGTCCCGCTCCGAGGCGCGCCAGGTGTCCATCAGGTCGCCGTGGGCCAGGGAGGACTTGGCGACCAGTTCCTGGCGGCCGTCGGGGGAGGTGTAGTGCACCTCGGCGCCGGTCTTCACGTCCCGCCGCCAGCCGTCCGGCGTCCGCCAGGCGAACCCGCCGGCCTCCCGGTGCGCGCCCGGCGGGAGGCTCCGCGGTCTGGCGGTGCCCTCGACGGTGGGCGACGGGCTCGTACGGGGCGTGGGCGGTGCGGAGGCGGAGGTGCCGGCGGGCGCGGACCCGGCCTGTGTGCCGCCGCCGCCCGGCCCGCCGACCGACGTGGCGAGCAGAACCGCCGCCACCGCGGCGACGGCGACCACGCCGAGGGCGGCGAGCACCGCGGTACGGCGGTGGCCGGGGGCCGGGGCGGACGGTTCGCCGGGGGGCGGGCCGGCGGGGTGGTTGCGGCGCGGGTCCGGTGGGCCCGGGTTCGGCCGGCGCCGGGTGACGGCCTCGGCGCGGACGAGGGAGACACCGGGCCGGGCCGGGGCGCCGGGCCCCCGCCCCGCCGGGCGCAGCTCCACCGCTGCGCCCTTTCGCCCTTGGTCCACCTCGCCGACGGGGGTGACGGCCGACGGTACGTCGCTGCGGGCGGTCTCGGGCCCGGAGGCGAGTTCCCGCTCCGGGTCTGCCACCCGGGGATCCCGGGTCGCCCGCACCCGAAACGCCTCCGCGAACGCCGGTGTGGGCCGCTCCCTCGGGGGCCGGGCGAAGACAGGGGTCTCTCCCGGAGTTTCCGGACCCGGCACCGGATTCGCCGACGCCTCGGACCCGCCCGCCAACTCTCCTCCCGGCGCCTCCGCCCCCGGCTCGGGCTCCAGCCTCCTGGCCCCGGACTCCGCTTCGGCCCCGGCCGCCGAAGAGTCACCCGCGCCGTCCCCGACCGCTCCTCCCCCGCCATCCGCGGCCGGGCCCGCTCCCCCGTCCCCTGTCTCACCGCTCTCCGGCACGCCCTCCGGCACCCGAAGTGCCGGCGTAGGTGCCGGATACGCCACCGGGCGCAGGGCTGTCTCCACCTCCGTCAGGTCCGGCCTGGTCGACGGTTCCTTTTCCAGGAGGGCGGCCAGGAGGTCCCGTAACGGGCCTGCGGCGGGCGGCAGTCCGGGCTCCTCGTAGAGGACGGCGTGGAGGGTGGCGAGGGTGGTGTCGCGGTGGAAGGGGGAGCGGCCGGCCAGGGCCGCGCACAGGGTCGCGCCCAGGGACCAGACGTCGGACGGCGGCCCCTGGTGGCGGCCGGAGATGCGCTCGGGCGCCATGTAGTCGGGGGAGCCGACGAGCATGCCCACCATGGTGAGCGCCTTGGCGTCCTGGATGGCGGCGATGCCGAAGTCCGTCAGGACGACTCGGCTGCCACCGTTCTCGACCAGCACGTTGCCCGGTTTGATGTCCCGGTGCAGTACACCTCCCGCGTGCACCTGGCGCAGCGCCGCCACCAGCCCCAGCCCGATCCGTGCCGTCTCGCGCGGGCCGAGCGGACCCTCCGCCCCCGTGATCTGTTCCAGCGAGCGTCCGGCGACCAGTTCCATGACGATCCACAGGCGTTCGCCCTCGTCGACGACGTCGTAGACGCGTACGACGTTGGGATGGTCGATCCGGGCCGTGGCCCGCGCCTCCCGAAGTGTGCGTTCGCGCCGCGTACCCGTGTCCTCCGCGTCGAGCCCGTCGATCCGCATTTCCTTGACCGCGACCTGCCGGTCGAGTATTTCGTCGGCGGCCCGCCACACCCGCCCCATTCCCCCCTGGCCGATACTTTCGACCAGTCGATAACGCCCCGCCACCATCAACCCAGGAGCCCCACCGCGCCCTGCATTTCCCGTACTTCCCATATTCCCCGGCAATCCGCCGCACCCCCCTCAACGACCGCCCCAGCCGAAACACAATGGTCACACTTCGCGCCGTACCAGCATAGTGCGGAGAAATCTTGTGGTACCTCTTCAAGTACTGCGAATTCAGGCGCAGTCCAGGGGGTTGCAAGGGGGACGAACATGAGTTCTCGTCGGATGGCGGCCATCACGGGATCGCTGCTCACGGCATCTTTCTCGGCGGTGATGATCCTGCCGTGCACGGCCGTCGCGGACGACCAGGGACCGGCAAGCAGCAAGGGGGGAAAGGCCGTTGACGAGGCGCCGGCGGGTGTGGAGCTGAGCACCACGCTGCCGTCGCGGATCACGGTCGACAACAGCTCGCAAAAGACGGCGATTACCGCCACGGTGAAGAACGACGGAAGCAAGGACAGCGGCGGCATCAGGCTTTTGGTGGTCGGTTTCGACGGCCTGAAGGTCATCAATGTCCAGGGCTGCTCGGCGATCGCGGAAAAGGACCTGCCGGAAGGTTCGAACAGCGGTTTCAGCTGCCCGGTCGGCTCGCTCGCCGCCGGCAGGTCGAAGTCGTACGCGGTCGACGCCACCTACGACCTGAGCAAGGCCGGCAAAATCTGCCTGCCCGTGCAGACCACCGACGGGAAGAAGACCTTCTGGCAGCAGGGACCGGTGCCGTTCGGGACGACCAACCCGTCCCCGAACGCCCCGGCCACCCCGCTGCTGCTCGGCACCGACAACAAGCCGGTGGGCCCGGCCGGCGACCAACTGCCCAAGACCGGTGCGGACCGTGACGTGACTCCGCTCGGCGCCGCCGGTGCCGCGCTGATCGCGGCCGGCTGCGCCGGACTGTGGTGGGCGCGGCGGCGACAGGAGGGCTGAACCGGGCCGGGGACAGGACGGCCGCATTACTTGACGCGTCACTTGACGGAAGCTGTCAGGTAATGCGGCCATCCTGTGTGTCATGACCTTCCTGGACCACACCGACAGCAACGAGATCACCGAGAACACCGCGGATCTGCCCGTCCTCCGCCCCGCCGACCCCGGCTACGACGAGGAACTGTCCGGTTTCCAGACCGGGTCCGTCCAGCGGCCCGCCGCGATCGTGGCCGCCCGCTCGGCCGACGACGTGATCGCCGCCGTGCGGTACGCCGCGGCCGAGGGCCTGCCGGTCGGTGTCCGGGCCACCGGGCACGGGCTGCCCGGCGCGTCGGAGGGCGGGGTGCTCGTCACGACCCGGCGCATGGACCGGGTGACCGACGATCCCGACGCCCGCACCGTCCGCGTCCAGGCGGGCGTGCGGTGGGGGCAGGTGGTCGCGGCGGCCGGGCCGTACGGGCTGGAGAAGAGGCTCGCCGGGCTGAAGGCGCAGTACGACCCGGCGAACCTCTTCCGCGGGAACTACGAGATCACCGCTTGACGAGCTTCCAGGCGGCGGGCAGCAGGCCCATCGCCAGGGCCGCCTTCAGGGCGTCGCCGATCAGGAACGGGGTGAGGCCGAGCGCGATCGCCCGGGACGCCGAGAGGCCGGCCGCGTAGGCCAGGTAGGGCACGCCGACGGCGTAGATGACGGCCTCGCCCAGGATCATCGTGCCCGCCATGCGCCACACACCGCGGTCGGCGCCGCGGCGGGCCAGCGCGCCGACGACGGCGGAGGCGAGCAGCATGCCGAGGATGTAACCGAAGGACACGGCGCCGGAGCCGGAGGTGCCGTTCGCGAACCACGGCACCCCGGCGACGCCCGCGAGCGCGTACAGGGCGAGGGAGAGGAAGCCGCGGCGCGCGCCGAGCGCGGTGCCGACCAGCAGGGCGGCGAAGGTCTGGCCGGTCACCGGGACGGGGGAGCCGGGCACCGGGACGGAGAGCTGGGCCGCGAGACCGGTGAGCGCGGCGCCGCCCAGCACGAGCGCGGCGTCGCGGACGCGCGACGCGGGCAGGAGGTCGGCGAGGACTTCACCGGGGCGGGCTGTGGCGGTGGCGGTGCTCATGGGGTCTCCGCGAGAGATGTGGCAGGTGGGAACACCGTGACGCTATACCGGCGGCGTCGAGACGATCACCGTCGGCGCTCGACAAAGGGGGGAACGAGCTCTTGGTGGGCTCCTGACAAAGAGGGGAGGTGGTAGCGGGTGCGGCGTGATACCGATCACTGAGGCAGGGGTGCACACGGGCCGTAGGCGGACTGTGGGATCTCACCAAATGAACCCTAGTGGTCTGGTCGGATTCACCCTTCCTGCCCTACCCTTCGAGCCATGGTTGCCCAAGCCCGGTACTTCACGTCGCGTCGCTATGTCGACCTGCGACGCCAGGGCACGGCCACCTGTCGCCGCCCGGTCTGAGGCGGGCGGACCGGTTTCGGCACGCCTCAACCCACGAGTCGTGTCGGCCCGTTCCCGAGGACGGTTTTCCCATGCCCCGTACCGCGGCACCCACCCTTGTCTCCCCCCTGCCCCGCATACCCCGCATACCCCGCGCCGCCGACAGCGACCGGCGGCGGACCAGCGCCAGCGTCGTGCTGCGGTCCGTGCTGGAGCACGGGCCGGTCGCCCGCAGCACCATCGCCCGGCTGACCGGGCTGTCCCCGGCGTCGGTGACCGACTACTGCGCCCGTTTCGCCGAACTCGGGATCATCCGGGAGGCCGCCGCGCCCCGGCGGTCGAACGGGGTGGGACGGCCCCACGTGCCCGTCGACCTGGACGACTCGCGGTTCGTGGTCGGCGGGGTGCACGTCGCCGTGCCGTACACCACCGTCGCGCTCCTGGATCTGCGCGGGCGGGTGCTGGCCCGGCGCGAGGTGAAGCACGAACGCACCGAACCGGGCTGGGTGCTGGCGCGGGCCGCCGACGGTCTCGCCACGCTGCTCGCCGGGGCCCCGGGCACCCGGCCGCTCGGGATCGGGACGGCGGCCGGGGGCTGGGTGGACCGGGACTCGGGGACCATCGTCGAGCACGCGCTGCTGGGCTGGCGGGACGTGGCGGTGCGGGAGGTGCTCGGCGCGCACACGGAGCTGCCCGTCCATGTCGACGGGCACGCGCGGGCGTTGGTCAACGGGGAGCGGCTGTTCGGGCGGGCGCGGGGCAGCGGGAGCGTGCTGCATCTGTTCGTCGGCAACGTGGTCGACGCGGCCTTCGCCACCCATGACGAGGTGCACTACGGGCCGCGCTCACAGGCGGGCGCGATCGCCCATCTGCCGGTGCCGGGCGGCACGGAGCCCTGCGACTGCGGGCGCACCGGCTGCCTTCAGGCCGAGCTGAGCGAGCGGACGCTGTGCCGGCGGGCCCGGGAGGCCGGGATCGTCGACGGGACGAACCCGATGCACGTGGTCGGCGCGGCGGCCGCCGGGGACGCGGTGGCGGCGCGGCTGCTGGTGGAGCGGGCGCGGATGATCGGGCGGGCGGCGCGGCTGCTGCTGGACATGCTCAATCCGGAGACAGTGGTGGTGACCGAGGTGGGTGTCATTCACCGCGAGGACTGCCTGACCGCGTTGCGGGAGGCGGTCGGGGCGGACCGTTCCGGGGACGTCTTCCCGACGAGTTTTCCGGACTCCGTGCTGGCCGTGGCGGGTGGTTCGGTGGTCCTCGACGTGCTGTACCGGGATCCGCTGGCTGCCTCACCTGAGACTATTTAATTCAGAAACTCTGAATGTTGACAGATGTCGCTCACGCAAAGGAACATCCTGGTCATGACCTGTCGCACCCTTTGTTGCTGACGTGTTGACGCGCCCGGAGCGCGTATCTCATCCTGCGTGAATCCCCCCTTACCGGCATTACGTCGCCGGTCCGTCGAGTGGAATTCCGCCTGCTTTCCCGCCGTTTTCACTTCTGCACTCAGGGAGTTCTCCCATGTCTGCTCCGCCCTTTTCCGGTATTGACCGGCGTCTCTTTCTCACCTCCCTGCTCGGTGCCACCGCCGCGGTGGCCGGCCTGAGCGGCTGCGCGGGCAGCAGCGCCGCGGCCGACACCGAGGGCGCCTCGACCGCCCCGCTCGCCGACAAGGTCCCGTCCGGCACCAGCCTGAAGATCGCCTCCTACCAGGACGTGCAGCAGCTGGAGTTCAAGCTGGCGAAGCTGCCCGAGCTGCCCTTCACGGTGTCGAGCTGGGTGAACATCGGGGCCGGGCCGGACGTCATCAACGCCTTCCGCGCCAAGTCCCTGGACCTCGCCAACAACGCGGGCATCCCGCCGATCCAGGCCCACTACCAGGGCTTCGACGCCAAGATCGTGGCGATCAACATCACCCGCAAGCCCAACTACCTCTTCGCCACCAAGCCCGGCAGTGACATCCGCACGGTCGAGGACTTCAGGGGCAAGAAGCTCGCCTTCTCGCAGGGACAGGCCCAGGGCGTCGTGCTGCTGCGGGCGTTGAAGAAGGCGGGGCTGAAGTACGACGACGTGAAGCTGGTCCCGCTGACCAGCAACCAGTTCCTCACCGCCCTGCAGTCCGGCCAGGTGGACGTGGCCCCGCTCGCCAACAGCCAGTCACCGGCCTACCTGAAGCAGTACGGGTCCAAGGGTGCTCACACCATCGCCACCGACGTCGTCGACCTGCTCAACCTGCTGTGGGCGCCGCAGTCCGTGCTGAACGACCCCGCGAAGGCCGCCGCGATCGCCGCGTACATCCCGCAGTGGGCGCAGGGCCAGGTGTGGCAGTACGAGCACCCCGACGTCTGGAACGAGGAGTTCTACGTCAAGACGCAGAACCTGACCCTCGCCCAGGCGAGGTCGATCAGCGCGCTCGCCAACAAGCCGCTCTTCCCACCCCGTTGGGACGAGGCGATCAAGTGGGAGCAGGAGACCGCCGACCTGCTCGCCGAGGGCGGCTTCGTGAAGAAGTTCGACGTGTCCTCGCTCTTCGACCACCGCTTCGAGGGCATCGCGGCCAAGTCCGTAGCGGCGGAGTACCGGAGGTGACGGCCGTGACCACCACGGTGAGCACGACAGCGGTCGTCGCCGCCGGGGAGGAGGAGCGCCGGGTCCGCCGGCGCCGCCGCCTCTCCCCCGGCCGGCGGCTCCCCGCCGCCCGGCTGATCGGCCCCGCCCTCTTCGTCGCCCTCTGGGCGATCGCCTCCGCCGCCGGAACCCTGGACACCGGCGCCATCCCGGCTCCCTGGACCGTCCTGAAGACCACCGGCCACCTGTGGACCGACGGCACGCTGCCCACCGACGTCCTCACCTCGCTCGAGCGGGCCGCGTACGGCTTCGCGATCGGCCTGACCGCCGGAGTCGTCCTCGCGCTCGCGTCGGGACTCAGCCGGACCGGCGAGGCGCTGATCGACGGGACCGTGCAGCTCAACCGGGCGATCCCGACCCTCGGTCTGATCCCGCTGTTCATCCTCTGGCTGGGCATCGGCGAGACCTTCAAGATCGCCATCATCGCGATCGTCGTCTACATCCCGATCTACCTCAACACACACGCCGCACTGTCCGGCATCGACAGCCGCTTCGTCGAACTCGCCGAGGTCCAGGGCCTGTCGAGGTTCCGGTTCATCCGGCAGGTCGTCATCCCCGGCGCGCTGCCCGGCTTCTTCGTGGGGCTCCGGCTGGGCGTGACCGGATCCTGGCTGGGCCTGGTGGTCCTGGAGCAGATCAACGCCACCAGTGGCCTCGGCTACATGATGTTCCAGGCCCAGAACTACGGCCAGACCGACGTCATCCTCGTCGGCCTGCTGATCTACGGCGTCTTCGGCCTGGTCTCCGACAGCGTGGTCCGTCTCATCGAACGGAGGGTGCTGTCGTGGCGACGCACACTGAGCAGCTGACCCGGCCGGCCGTCCGACTCCGGAACCTGACCCGGTCGTTCGAGTCACGCACCGTCCTCGACGGCATCGACCTCGATCTGCCCGCCGGACAGTTCACCGCCCTGCTCGGGCACAGCGGGTCCGGCAAGAGCACCCTGCTGCGGGCCGTCGCGGGCCTCGACCACGGCGTCGCGGGCAGCGGGCAGCTCATCGCGCCCGAACGGGTCTCCGTCGTCTTCCAGGACTCGCGGCTGCTGCCCTGGCGCCGGGTGCTGGACAACGTCCTGCTGGGACTGGACGGCAAGGACGCCGCCGAACGCGGCCGGGCCGCCCTGGCGGAGGTGGGCCTGGGGGGCCGCGAGCGGGCCTGGCCGGGCGAGCTGTCCGGCGGCGAGGCCCAGCGCGCCGCCCTGGCCCGCTCCCTCGTGCGCGAACCCGAACTCCTGCTGGCCGACGAGCCGTTCGGTGCCCTCGACGCGCTGACCCGGATCCGGATGCACCACCTGCTCAGGCAATTGTGGGAGCGCCACCGCCCCTCGGTACTGCTCGTCACCCACGACGTGGACGAGGCGATCGTGCTCGCCGACCGGGTGCTCGTCCTCGACCAGGGCCGCATCGGACTCGACCTGACCATCGACCGCCCCCACCCGCGCTCCTACCGGGAGCCGGTACTCGGCGAATACCGAGAGCGCCTCCTCGCCGCCCTCGGCGTCACGGAGGACCACGCATGACCCGCCGGCTCCACCTGAACGCGTTCCTGATGAACACCGGCCACCACGAGGCGTCCTGGCGGCTCCCGGAGAGCGACCCGTACGCCCACGTGGAGCTGGGCCACTACGTCGGCCTGGCCCGGACCGCCGAACGCGGCACCTTCGACTCCCTGTTCCTCGCCGACGGCCCGCAGCTGTGGGGCAACCTCGCCCAGCGCCCGGCCGGCGCCCTGGAACCGCTCACCCTGCTCACCGCGCTGGCGACGGCCACCGAGCACATCGGCCTGATCGCCACCGCGTCCACCTCCTACAACTCCCCCTACAACCTCGCCCGCAAGTTCGCCTCGCTGGACATCATCAGCGGCGGCCGGGCGGGCTGGAACATCGTCACCACCGCGGGCGCCGAGGCCGCACGGAACTTCGGGCTCGCCGAAGAGCCCGCGCACGCCGAGCGCTACGCCCGGGCCGCCGAGTTCCTCGACGTCGCCCTGAAGCTCTGGGACAGCTGGGAGGACGACGCGATCGTCGCCGACAAGGCGGCCGGCGTCTGGGGCGACGACGCCAAGATCCACCCGGCCCGGCACAAGGGGACGTACTTCAGCGTCGAGGGCGCCCTCAACGTGCCCCGCTCCCCGCAGGGTTACCCGCTCCTGGTCCAGGCGGGCTCCTCCGAGGACGGCAAGAGCTTCGCGGCCCGGTACGCGGAGGCGGTGTTCACCGCCCAGCAGACCATCGAGGACGCCCAGGGCTTCTACGCCGACCTCAAGTCCCGTACCGCGCAAGCAGGAAGGGATCCCGAGCACATCAAGGTGCTGCCCGGCATCGTCCCCGTGCTCGGCTCCACGGAGGCCGAGGCGCGGGCGGGCGAGCAGGTCCTGGAGGACCACATCGTCCCCGAGCACGGCCGCGCCCGGCTGGAGAACCTGCTGCACCTGGAGCCCGGCACCCTCGACCTGGACCGGCACCTGCCGGACGACCTGCCGCCCGAGTCCGCCATCGAGGGCGCCAAGAGCCGCTACACGCTCGTCGTCGAGCTGGCCCGGCGCGAGCGGCTCACCGTGCGGCAGCTGATCGGCCGGCTCGGCGGCGGGCGCGGGCACCTCACCTTCGCCGGGACGCCCGAGCAGGTCGCCGACCAGATCGAGCGGTGGTTCACGCGGGGCGCCGCCGACGGCTTCAACATCATGCCCGCCGTCCTGCCCTCCGGCCTGGAGGCGTTCGTCGAGCACGTCGTACCGATCCTGCGCGCCAGAGGCCTGCTGCGCACCGAGTACGGCCCCCGCCAGACCCTGCGGGAGAGGTACGGCCTCCCCCGCCCCGCCAACCAATACCTCACCCCCGCCCTCGTCTGAAAGGGCCCCGGGCCCTCCGATCTTACGCATGACCAGAGCAACCACCCTTGAAAGGCAGGACACCCCATGCCCGGTATCGAGATCACCAAGGTCACCGCGAACATCGGCGCCCAGGTCTCCGGCGTCGACATCGCGGAGCCCCTCGACGAGGAGAGCGTCACCGCGATCCGCGAGGCCCTCAACGTCCACAAGGCGCTGGTCTTCGACGACGTGAACCTCGACGACGAGGGCCAGCAGGCCTTCGCCCGCCACTTCGGCGACCTGACCACCGCCCACCCGACGGTCGGCGCCGTCGACGGCGCCCCGAACGTGCTGCCCGTGGACAGCGAGCGGGGCCGCGCCAACCACTGGCACACCGACGTCACCTTCGTCCTCAACCCCCCGCAGGCCAGCACCCTGCGCTCCCTCACGATCCCGCCGTACGGCGGCGAGACCCTGATCGCCAGCTCGGCCGCCGCCTACCGCGACCTGCCCGAGCCGCTGCGCCGCCTGGCCGACACGCTGTGGGCCGAGCACACCAACGATTACGACTACGCGGTGCCGGACGAGGAGATCGACGAGGAGAAGGCCGCCCAGCGCGCCCAGTTCACGTCGATCACGTACCGCACCGTCCACCCGGTGGTCCGCGTCCACCCGCTGACCGGCGAGCGCGGGCTGTTCATCGGCGGGTTCGCACAGCGGATCGTCGGCCTGTCGGTCGGCGAGTCCCGCAAGATCCTCGACCTGCTCCAGTCGTACGTCACCCGCCCGGAGAACATCCTGCGCTGGCGCTGGTCGCCGAACCAGCTGGTCCTGTTCGACAACCGCATCACCCAGCACTACGCCATCGACAACTACGACGGACAGCCGCGCCGCCTGCACCGGGTGACCGTCGCCGGGGACGTCCCGGTCGGCATCGAGGGCAAGGAGAGCTACTCGATCGAGGGGGACGCCTCGCACTACACGCCCGTGCGGACGCCGGTCGCCGCGTAACGGGCGCGCGCCCGCTGTTCGGCCGGGCCTCCCGGATCCGGGTCTCCGCCGACCACCGGATCTCCGCCCTGCTGCGGCGACCCTGAACCAGGGCCTCTCGCAGCAGGCCCTACGGCTCGCAGGGCACGTTGAGCGACAGCAGCGAAGTGGTGTCCCCGTCGATGCGTACCTCGCTCACCGCCGCGTTCCCCAGCCGCGGGAACACCCGCCGGTACTCGGCCAACGGGATGTTCAGCAGCGAGCACAGCACCAGCCGCAGCAGGGTGTTGTGGGCGACGACGAGGACCCGCTCCCCGGGGTGGGCGGCGGCGATGCGGCGCAGGGCGGCCGTGCCCCTGGCCGCGGCGGCGCGGGGGTCCTCGGCGCCGGGGAAGGGGTGGGCGACCGGGTCGGCGCGGAAGGCCTCCGCCGCGTGCGGGGCCTCGGCCGCGAACTCGGCCAGCGTACGGCCCTCCACCGCCCCGAAGTCGCATTCCCTCAGGCCGGGATCGCGCTGCGGGGTCAGCCCGAGGGCGCGGCAGGCGGGCTCGGCGGTGACGGCCGCCCGGGACAGGGGGGAGGTCCAGATCGCGTCGACCGGATGGGCGGCGGCCCACCGCCCGAGCGCCTCGGCCTGGGCCCGGCCGGTGCCGGTCAGGGCGATGTCGCTCACCCCGGCGTAGCGGTTCTCGACGTGCCAGACGGTCTGCCCGTGTCGGGCCAGGAGGAGGGTGGTGGTCATGACGCCGAAGTATCCCGGTGCAGGCGGGCCCGCGCGTGCGCCGCGACCGGCGCGGGCAGCCAGCCCCGTGACTGAAGCGCGTCGAGGAGGCGGGCGTACGGCTCGGTGAAGCGGGCGGTGCGGCCCGGGCGGGGTTCGACGACCGTGCGGACGTGCACCATGCGGTCGGCGGCGTCCGCGAGGGTGGGCGCCGCGCCCGTGCCGTGGGCGGCCAACGCGGCCATTCCCAGCGCGGGTTCGGTCTGCTCGGGTACCCGGGCGGGGCGGCCCAGGATGTCCGCGCGGAGCTGGTTCCAGTAGGCGCTGCGGGCGGCTCCGCCGGTGAAGGTGAGGGGGCCGTCGAGGGGGGCGCCGAGGTGGTGGAGGTAGTCCAGGCAGAGGCGCTCCACGAAGCCCACGCCCTGCAGGAGGGCCGCCCACAGGTCGGCGTCCGACACCGGGTCGCCGAGCAGGAGGGCGGTGGCGGCCGGGGCGCGGAACGGGAAGCGTTCACCCGGCGCGACCAGCGGATAGGTGACCGCGTTCGACGGCTCGAAGTCGGCGGCACGGGCGTCCAGTACTGCCGGGTCGGCGCCCGGGAAACGGGCGGTCAGCACTCCCGCGCCGGCGCTGGAGGCACCGCCGGGCAGCCAGCCCCCGTCCGGGGCACGGTGGTTGTAGACCACGCCGGCGGGGTCACGGACCGGCTCGGCGGCGGCGCCCTTGAGCACCAGCGTCGTCCCGAGCACCGAGTTCCAGGCCCCGGCGCGCAACGCCCCGGACGCGATCTGCGCCGCGCACCCGTCGGTCATGCCCGCGACGACCGGCGTACCCGCTGGGATGCCGGTGGCCTCGGCGGCGGCCGGGCAGACCTCACCGAGGCGGGTGCCGGGGCGTACGACGTCGGGGAGCGCGTCCGCCGGAACGCCGGGGATCTGCGGCCAGGCGTCGCGCCGCAGGTCGTACGCCGTCTTGAGGGCGTGGCTGGAATCGGTGGGCACCGGGTGGCCGACGAGCCGGGCGTTGATCACGTCGGGCTGGTGGGCGACCTTCCCGGCACCCCCGTTCCCGAGCAGCCACAGCACCTTCGGCAGCGCCCAGGTGTCCTGCACCGCGAGCCCGGCCTCCCGCAGGCGCGCCGCCTCGGCCCCGGCCCGCCCGTCGTCGTACATCAGCGCGGGCCCGGCCGTGTCCGTCAGCAGCACGGTCCCGGAGGTGCCGCACACCGCCAGCCCGTCGACCCGGCCCACCCCGCGCAGCGCCTGCCGGGCGGTGGCGCACACCGCCTCCCACCACTCCCCCGGATCCTGCTCGTGCCGCACCCCCTCCCGCCGCCCGCGCCGCAGCGGGGCCGAGCCGCTGCCGAGGACCCTGCCGTCGGCCGTCACGAGCAGCGCGCGCACGCCCTGTGTGCCCAGGTCGATCCCGAACCACGCCTCGCCCTCAGGCCGCTCCTCGGACCCCATCCGGACCTCCCACACATCGCGATCCGTCCTGTGAACTTCCCACTCTGCACTGAGATTTCCCCGTGCACGAGGGATTGACGGCCCTCCTGCGCCGTTACACCCTCTGTTATCGAGTCGACTCGACCTGTCAACACCGGCCCGGCCCGACCGCCCACCGCTCCCCTCGACGGAGGTCACGGATGGACAGGCACGTGCACGACCGCCGACGCTTCCTCGCCCTCACCGCCGCGGCCCCGCTGCTCACCGCCTGCGGCGCGGGCTTCGGCGGCAACGACGGCGACAAGGGCGGCGGCTCGGCCGCGGACGACGTCACCGGCTCCTTCGACTGGAAGCGGGAGAAGGGCAGGACGGTCAAGGCGCTGCTGAACAAGCACCCCTACACGGACGCGCTCATCGCCGATCTGAAGTCCTTCACCGCGAAGACCGGCATCGAGGTCGAGTACGACGTCTTCCCCGAGGACAACTACTTCGACAAGCTCACCGTGGACCTCTCCAGCGGGCGTGCCTCGTACGACGTCTTCATGCTCGGCGCCTACATGGTGTGGCAGTACGGGCCACCGGGGTGGCTGGAGGACCTCGGGCCCTGGATGCGCAACTCCTCGGCCACCGGCGAGGAATGGGACCGGGCCGACTTCTTCCCCAACCTCCTCCAGGCCGACCAGTGGTCCCTGAAGGCGGGCGCGCCGCTCGGGCAGGGCGGGCAGTACGCGCTGCCGTGGGGCTGGGAGACGAACGTCGTCGCCTACAACACCGAGGTGTTCCGCAAACTGGGTCTGAAGCCCGCCGAGACCTTCGACGAACTGCGCGAACTCGCCGGGGTGATCAAGAAGAAGGCGCCGGATGCCGGCTTCGACGGCATGTACGGGATCGCCGTACGCGGCTCGCGCAGCTGGGCCACCATCCACCCCGGCTTCATGACCATGTACGCCCGCAACGGTCTCCATGACTTCACGGTCGAGGGCGGGAAGCTCACCCCCGCCATGAACACCCCGGAGGCCGTCGCCTTCACCCGGGCCTGGGCGGGCATGGTCAGGCACGGCGGCCCGCCGTCGTGGACGTCGTACTCCTGGTACCAGTGCTCCAGCGACCTCGGCGCGAAGAAGGCGGGCATGCTCTTCGACGCGGACACGGCCGCCTACTTCCAGGCCGTGAAGGGCGCCTCCCCCGCCTCCGGGAAGATCGCGTTCCACCCCGGGCCGAAGGGACCGGACGGCTCCCTCGCCACCAACATGTGGATCTGGTCGCTCGGCATGAACGCCACGAGCAAGAAGAAGAGCGCCAGTTGGCTCTTCCTGCAGTGGGCCACGGGCAAGGAGCACCTGCGCAGGGCCGCCGTCACCGGCAACCACATCGACCCCGTACGGAAGTCGATCAGCCAGGACGGCGCCTACAAGGACAAGATGAAGCACCTGCCGGGCTTCATCGAGACCTTCGAGACGGTCGTCGACCAGACGAAGATCCAGTTCACCCCGCAGGCCCAGTTCTTCGACGCCACCACCAGCTGGGCGGCGGCCCTGCAGGAGATCTACGGCGGCAAGAACGCGGGGTCGGTGCTGAACGGGCTGGCGAGCGACCTCAAGTCCAAGGTGGGGTGAGGAACGGATGGGCTGGCGGCTCACTCTCCGGCCGTACTTCCTGATCGTCCCGGCACTGCTCCTGACCTGCGGGATCCTCTACCCCTTCGGACTCGGGCTGTACTACACGCTGTTCGACTTCTCGGCGAGCAAGCCGCAGCCGGACATGGTCCGCCTCCACAACTACGAGACCGTCTTCACACAGGACGCCTTCTGGAACTCCGCCTGGGTGACCGTGCTGTACGCGGTCGGCGCGGCGGCCGTCGAGACCGTGCTCGGGGTCGCGGTCGCCCTGCTGCTGCACCGGTCCTCGCTCCTCGGCCGGGTCCTGGAGAAGATCCTGATCCTGCCCCTGATGATCGCCCCGGTGATCGCGGCGATCATGTGGAAGCTGATGCTCCAGCCGTCGGTGGGGGTGGTCAACCACCTGCTGAAACCCTTCGGTCTCGGCGGGGTCCAGTGGACCGACACCCCGACGGGGGCGCTGCTGTCGTCCATCGCCGTGGACGTGTGGGTCTACACCCCGTTCGTGGCGATCCTCGCCCTGGCCGGGCTGCGGTCCCTGCCGGTGTCCCCCTTCGAGGCGGCGGCGGTCGACGGCGCCCGCTGGTGGTACACCTTCCGGCGGCTGACCCTGCCGATGCTGTGGCCGTACGCGCTGGTCGCGGTGATCTTCCGGTTCATGGACTCGCTGAAGGTGTTCGACATCATCTACGCCCTGACGGAGGGCGGGCCGGGCGATTCGACCGTCGTGCTGCAGATCCGGGCGTACCTCGAGGCGATCCGCTTCCAGCGCTACTCCTTCGGGATCAGCTACACGATCGTGCTGTGGGCCGTGGTGTACCTCGCGGCGATGGTGCTCGTACGGCACCTGGGCCGGATCCAGCGGCGTGCGGCGGAGGTGGCGGCCAAGTGATCTCCCGGAAGCGGCTGTCGGGGTGGCTGGCGGACGCCGCCCTCATCCTCTACTTCGTCTTCGCGCTCTTCCCGGTCGCCTGGATGGTGATCCTCTCCCTGAAGCCCGCCGACCAGCTGTTCAGCACCTACTTCTCCTTCACCCCGACCCTCGGCTCCTACCGGACCGTCCTCGGCGACAACGAGGGCATCCCCTTCGTACGGTTCTTCGTCAACAGCCTGGTGGTGTCGGTGGGCGCGGTCGCGCTGTCGCTCGTCGTCGGCCTTCCGGCGGCGTACGCCTCGGCGCGCTGGCGGTTCAAGGGTTCGGAGAACCTGATGTTCACGCTGCTGTCGTTCCGGTTCGCGCCCGAACTGACGGTGATCATCCCGCTGTTCGTGCTGTACCAGAAGCTCGGGCTGTTCGACACGTACGTCGGCATGGTGTGGGTGCTGCAACTGGTCACCCTGCCGCTCATCGTGTGGATCATGCGGTCCTACTTCGCCGACCTGACCCCGGAGCTGGAGCAGGCGGCCCTGCTCGACGGCTACACCCGCAAGCAGGCGTTCTTCAAGGTCGCCCTGCCGCTGGTGAAGCCGGGCATCGCGGCCGTGTCGCTGCTGGCGTTCATCTTCGCCTGGAACAACTTCGTCTTCCCGCTCATCCTCACCTCCAACGAGGCCCAGACGGTGACCGTGGGCGCGCTGTCCTTCCTGGGCGGCGACCGGCCCAAGTACAACCTCACGGCCGCCGCCGCGCTGGTGTCGGTCGTACCGCCGCTGCTGCTGGCGCTGACGATCCAGCGGTATCTGGTGCGGGGGCTGTCGTTCGGCGCGGTGAAGTCGTGATCCGGCTGCGGGAGGTCCGTAAGACGTACGGAAGGACCACGGCCCTCGACGGTCTCGAACTGGACGTCGGGGAAGGCGAGTTCTTCTGCCTCCTCGGCCCCTCCGGCGCGGGCAAGACGACGACGCTGAAGACCGTGGCCGGTCTCGAAGAGCCCGACTCGGGCACGGTCGAGATCGAGGGCGAGGACATGCGCGCGGTGGAGCCGTACGACCGGGGCGTGGCCATGTGCTTCGAGAGTTACGCCCTCTACCCGCACCGCTCGGTGTACGACAACCTCGCCTCCCCGCTCCGCTCCCCCCGGCACCGGCTGCCCGCCGCCGAGGCCCGCGACCGGGTCGGCGCCATCGCCGAACTGCTCGGCATCAGCGCCCTGCTGGACCGGGCGGTGGGGCAGCTGTCCAACGGGCAGCGGCAGCGCGTCGCCCTCGGCCGGGTGCTGGTCCGCCCCGCGCGCGCCTTCCTCCTCGACGAACCCCTGTCCCACCTGGACGCCAAGCTGCGCCAGCAGATGCGGGCCGAGCTGAAGGCGATCGGGGCGGTGCGGCGTACGACCACGCTGTACGTCACCCACGACTCCGTGGAGGCGCTGGCCCTCGGCGACCGGATCGGGGTCATCCGGGACGGGCGGATCGTCCAGACGGGGACGCGGGAGGACATCTGGTACCGGCCGTGCGACACCGAGGTGGCGCGGGCCTTCGGGCGGCCCCGGATCAACCTGCTGCCGGGGACGGTGACCGCCGACGGCGGCTTCCGGTCGGCGGACGGGAGGGTCGTGCTGCCGCTCCCGGCGCGGGTCCCGGCCGGCACCGACGTCCTGGTCGGTCTGCGCCCCCGGGACGTCTCACTCCACGGCGACGGCCAAGAACTCACCGGCACCGTCTACGTCACCGAAGTGTTCGGCCGCTCCGTCGAGGTCACCGTCCGGCTCGGCGAGCAGCACGTGTCGCTCGTCGCGCCCCGGGCCGCCGCCACCGGACTGCGTCCCGACGATCCCGTCGGCCTGGCCGTCCGCCCTGAGAACCTGCTGCTGTTCGAGGCCGACCGGCCGGAGCGCCCGGGACGACGGATAGAGAAGCGATGAGCGGCAACAGCGCACAGCAGGGCCCCGCGGCCCGCCAGGCCGCCATGGCCGAACTCGTGCTGGCCGACGGCACGGCCACCGCGGCCGAGCTCGCCGAACGCTTCGGGGTGAGCCTGATGACCGTCCACCGGGACCTCGACGAACTCGAACGGCAGGGAATGGTGAGGAAGTTCAGGGGCGGCGTGACCGCCCAGCCGTCGGGGGTGTTCGAGTCGAACGTGCAGTACCGGCTGAAGACCATGCGGGCACAGAAGGCCGCGATCGCCAAGCACGCGCTGAGGTCGATAGAGCCCGGCATGGCGATCCTCCTCGACGACTCCACGTCCACCCTGGAGATGGCGCGCAGGCTCCGCCTCGGGGAGATCACCCCGCTCACGGTCGTCACCAACTTCCTGGAGGCCGTCAACCTCCTCGCCGATCAGCGCGGCATCCACCTGATGGCGCTCGGCGGCGACTACGACCCGCTGCACTCCTCCTTCCTCGGGGTGTCCTGCGTGGAGGCGGTGCAGCAGCTGCGGGTGGACGTGTGCTTCGCCTCGACGTCCGCCGTGCACGGCGGCTACGCCTACCACCAGGAGCAGCACATCGTCTCCGTGAAGCGGGCGATGCTCGACTCGGCCGCCCGCAACGTCCTGCTGGTCGACCACACAAAGCTGGGCCGGGTCGCCCTGCACCGGGTCGCCCCCCTCTCCCGCTTCGACCTGCTGCTGGTGGACGACGGGGCGGCCGAGGAGGCACTGCGCGACCTGGACGAGCACAAGGTGCCGTACGAGGTGTGCGCCACGAAGGCGCCGAAGGAGGGCGATGACCGCGCTGGAGCTACATGAGCTGCGCAAGACGTACCGGTCGCGGGGCCGCCCTGCGGTGGACGCGGTACGCGGGCTCGACCTGAAGCTGGAGTCCGGGGAGCTGCTCGGGCTGCTCGGACCCTCCGGCTGCGGCAAGTCCACCACCCTGCGGATGATCGCCGGCCTGGAGACGGTGACCGGCGGGGACATCCTGGTCGGCGGGGCGTCGGTGGTCCGGCGTCCCGCGCAGGACCGGAACATCGGGGTGGCGTTCGAGAACTACGCGCTGTACCCGCCGCTGACGGTGGCGGAAAACCTGGCGTTCGGGCTGAAGGCCCGCGGCGGAAGAGCCAGGAGGGACATCGCCCGCAAGGTCGCCGAGATCGCCGAGCGGGTCGATCTCACCGGCATCCTCGGCGCCCGCCCGGCCGGCCTGTCCAGCGGCCAGAAGCAGCGCGTGTCCCTGGCCCGCGCCCTGGTCCGCGAACCGGACGTCCTCCTCCTCGACGAGCCGCTCTCCCACCTGGACGCGGCCCAGCGCGACACCACCCGCCGTGAACTCAAGCGCATCCAGCGGGACCTGGGGCACACCACGATCCTGGTCACGCACGACCAGGAGGAGGCCCTCTCCCTCGCCGACCGGATCGCGGTGATGAAGGACGGCGTGGTCCAGCAGCTCGGCACCCCGTTCGAGGTGTACGACAGCCCCGCCAGCACCTTCGTCGCGGACTTCGTCGGCGAGCCCGCGATCAACCTGCTGCCCGGCATCGCCACCGACGACGGCCAGCACGCCCGCCTCTCCGCCACCGTGCGGATCGCGCTGCCGGTGCCGGTGGCCGCGGGCCGCTCGGTGGTGGTCGGCATCCGCCCCGAGGACCTGGAGCTGACCGGGGCGGAGGGCCTCCCCGCCCGCGTGGTGGCCCACGAGCCGCTCCTGGAGTCGGGCATCGCCACCCTGGCCCTCGACGGGGTGGAACGCCACCTCGTCGTCCTCACCGACCCCGAGGTGCGCCTAGCGCACGACGACCTCGTCCGGGTGACGCCCGGACTCACCCATGTCTTCGACGCCGAGACGGGAGACTCCCTGCCATGACCTCCGCCAGCAGCGTGCGTGCCGTGGCCGCCGGCGACCACTTCGTCCTGCCGTCGCTGATCGCGGAGGCGATCGCCGACGAAATCAAGGGCCCCTGCGACGTACGGGAGTTGACCCTCGGCTGGCCCCTCGAACCCTTCGGCCCGGTCGCCGAGGTGAGCGAGGCCAGCGACGCCGAGGAGGAGCTGATCGACGCGCTCGCGGACGCGGAGGTGCTGGTGACCCAGATGGGCCCGGTGACCGCACGCGTCCTCGACGCCTGCCCGGGCTTGCGGCTGGTCGTGGTCTGCCGGGGCGGCCCGGTGAACGTCAACCTGGACGCGGCCCGGCGGCACGACGTCCGGGTGTGCTTCGCGCCCGGCCGCAACGCCGCCGCCACCGCCGAGTTCACCGTCGGACTGCTCCTCGCGGCCCTGCGCCGCATCCCGCAGGCCCACGAACTCCTCGTCCGGCGAGGGAGTTGGGAGGGCGCCGCGTACTACACGTACGAGCACAGCGGCCTGGAGCTGGAGGACCTGCCGGTCGGCCTCGTCGGATACGGGGCGGTGGGCAGCCGGGTCGCGCGGGTGCTGTGCGCCTTCGGGGCACGGGTGATGGTGTACGACCCGTACGTGCGCGGGGAGGTGCACGGGCTGCGCCTGGCCTCCCTGGACGAGCTGCTGCGCCGCTCCCGGGTGATCAGCCTGCACGCCCGGCTCACCGACGAGACCCGCGGCCTGATCGGCGCCCGGGAACTGGCGCTGCTGCCGCCCGGCGCGGTGGTGGTGAACGCGGCGCGCGGCCCGCTGCTGGACGAGGACGCCCTGTGCGACGCGCTGGAGAGCGGGCGGCTGTCGGCGGCGGCCCTCGACACCTACGCGGTCGAGCCGCTGCCGCCGGACGCACGGCTGACGAAGCTGGCCGGGCGCGTCGTACTGACCCCGCACCTGGGCGGGGCCAGCCGGACGGTGGCGGAGAAGGCCGCGCGGATCGCGGCGGCGGAGGTGGGGCGCTGGGTGCGCGGGGAGCCGCTGGCTCACTGTCTGACCTGAACGGCGGGCTTTCGACTTCGGGAGGTGACATGTACGTCGGGATCGATGTGGGCACGTCCATGGTGAAGGCCGCCGCGTTCGACGACACGGGCCGCCAACTGGCCGTCGAGGCACGCCCGGTCGGCCTCGACCTGCACGGCGGGCACGTCGAGCAGGACATGGCGGAGGTGTACGCGGCGGTCGTCGCCGTACTCGGCGCGCTGACCGCGCGGGTGCCGGAGCCGGTGGAGCTGGCCGGGCTGACCGGGCAGGGCGACGGGGTGTGGCTGGTCGACGCCGAGGGCCGGCCGGTGCGGCCGGCGGCCTCCTGGATGGACGGCCGGGCACACGAGCTGCTCGACCAGTGGCTGGCGGACGGCACCTTCGAGACGGTGTTCCGGCGCACGGGCAGCGCCATGTTCCCGGGGTGCCCGGGCCCGCTGCTGGCCTGGTTCGACCAGTACGAGCCGAAGTCCCTGGACGCGGCGACGGCCGCCGTCTACTGCAAGGACATGGTCTTCCAGCGCCTGACCGGCGCGGCCCGGACGGTGACGGACGTGTCCGACGCGTCGATGCCGTTTCTCGACCCGCGCACCCGGTCGTACGACAACCGGGTCGTCGAGCTCCTGGGCCTGACCCACCGCAGGCGCCTGCTCGCCCCGGTCAGCGATCCGGTGGCGACCGGCGAGGCGCGGGAGGGTTTACCGCCCGGCACACCGCTCGCGAACGGCCCGTACGACCTCCCCGCCTGCGCGCTCGGCGCCGGAGTCACGCGGCCCGGCGACGGCCTGCTGATCGTCGGCACCTGCCTGGCCGGCCTGGTCGCCACCACCGACCTGGACCTGACCGGCGAACCGGCCGGCCTGTACATCTCCACCGACCGCCCCGGCCACTGGCTGCGCGCGATGCCCGCGATGGTGGGCACGGCGGCCCTGGACTGGGTACTGACGACGACGGGCGTCCGCCACGACGAGGTCGACTCCCTGCTGGCGGCCACCCCGCCCGGCGCCCACGGCGTCCGCGTCCTGCCCTACTTCGCGCCCTCCGGCGAGCGCGCCCCCTTCGTCGAACCCCGGCTGCGCGCCGAACTCACCGGCATCTGTCTGGAATCGACCCCCGCCGACCTGATCCGCGCGACCTGCGAGGGCATCGGCTACGCCGCCCGGCACTGCCTGGCGGCGGCGGGTCTGACGGGGACACTCGCGGTGTGCGGCGGCGGCACGCGCAGCCCCGCCTGGATGCGGCTGCTGGCGGACGTCCTGGGCCGCCCCCTGCGCGTGGTCGAGGGGGAGGTCGGCGCCCGGGGCGCGGTGCTGGCGGCCGCCGAGCGGTACGGCAACCCGCTGGACGCGGCTTCCTGGACCCGGCCGACGGCGATCGTGGAGCCGGACGCGGACCGGGCGGCGTCCTACGCCAAGGGGTACGAGGAACACCTTCAGCGGCTGGCGGAGGCGAGGGGGCGGGCCCGACACTGAGGCGCACGGTGTCCGGGGAGAGAGTGGAGCGCATGGAGTCCAAGTGGTGCCCGAGCTGCCGTGGCCCGTTGCGGCCGTTCCGTCCGCTCACCTCCGAGGAGAAGGAACACGTGCGCAAGGAGAAGCCGAGGCACGCCCCCGAGGCCTACGTCCGCTGCACCCGGGAGGGGTGCCGCCGCTACCAGCGCAGCTGGAACTGGACCGACGGCGGCTGGTTCCCCCCTCCCGAGGACGCGTGAGGCGCAAGAGCCCCGAGGCTCAGAGGTTGCTGAAGTCCGGGCCCTTGGTCCGGGTCCGCTTGATCTCGTAGAAGCCCGGAACCGAGGCGACCGCCAGGGTGCCGTCCCAGAGGCGGGCCGCCTCCTCGCCCTTGGGGGCGGGGGTGACGACGGGGCCGAAGAAGGCGATCTGCTCGCCGTCGGGCCCCGGCACCGCGATCACCGGCGTGCCGACGTCCTGGCCGACCTTCTCGATGCCCTCCTTGTGGGAGGCGCGCAGCTCGGCGTCGAACTCGAAGTCCTCCTGCTCCGCGTACTCGATCAGGTCGGCGGGCAGCCCGGCGTCCTCCAGGGCGCTTGCGACGGCCTCCAGGGTCGGGCCCTCGCCGTTGTTGTGGAAGCGGGTGCCGAGCGCGGTGTAGAGGGGACCGAGGACGTCGGCGCCGTGCTTCTGCCAGGCCGCGGTCACCACGCGCACCGGCTGCCACGCCTTGGTGGCGAGCATCTCGCGGTACTCCTCGGGCAGCTCGTCCAGCCTGTTCTCGTTCAGCACGGCCAGGCTCATGACGTGCCAGCGGACCTCGATGTCCCGGACCTTCTCCACTTCCAGCACCCACCGGGAGGTCATCCAGGCCCAGGGGCACAGCGGGTCGAACCAGAAGTCGACGGGGGTCTTGCCGGAGGCGGTCGTGGTCTCGGACATGGCTCTCCTCGGAAAACGGGTCGTTTCCTGCGGCAACACCGGGATCGCCGACCCCATTCCCACTGACCGGTGTCAGGGGCGCGTGGCAGGATCGGTCCTGTTCAGCCGTACACCCGACGATGAGGGAGTTGCCGCCCGTGCCCGGTGAGAATCTGTCCCGCGACGAGGCCCGGGAGCGGGCCGCCCTGCTGTCCGTCGACGGGTACGAGGTGTCCCTGGACCTGCGGTCCGCCGTCGGCGACGGGGACGGCGAGCCGCGCACCTTCCGCTCGGTCACCGTCATCCGCTTCCGCTGCAACGAGCCCGGCACGAGCAGTTTCGCCGACCTGATCGCCCCGGCGGTGACCTCCGTCTCCCTCAACGGCAAGGACCTCGACCCCGGCGAGGTCTTCGACGGCTCCCGGATCACCCTGGAGGACCTCGCCGCCGAGAACGAGCTGATCGTCGACGCCCGGTGCGCCTACTCCCGCACCGGCGAGGGCCTGCACCGCTTCGTCGATCCCGAGGACGGCGAGGTCTACCTCTACACCCAGTACGAGCCGGCCGACGCCCGCCGCGTCTTCGCGAACTTCGAGCAGCCGGACCTCAAGGCACCCTTCCGCTTCGAGGTGCGGGCACCCGAGGGCTGGACGGTGTGGAGCAACGGCGAGGGCGAACTCACCGACGGGGTGTGGCGTTTCGCGGAGACGAAGCCGATCTCGACGTACATCACGTGCGTGGTGGCGGGCCCGTACCACTACGTGACGGACTCGTACGAGCGTGTGTTCGAGAACGGGACGCGTCTGGAGATCCCGCTCGGCGCCCTGTGCCGCAAGGGCCTCGCCCCCTACTTCGAGGCCGACGACATCTTCCTGATCACCAAGCAGGGCCTGGACTTCTTCCACGACCACTTCGACTACCCGTACCCCTTCGGGAAGTACGACCAGGCGTTCGTCCCCGAGTACAACCTCGGCGCGATGGAGAACCCGGGGCTGGTGACCTTCCGCGAGGAGTACATCTTCCGCGGGAAGGTGACGCAGGCGTCGTACGAGAGCCGGGCCAACGTCATCCTGCACGAGATGGCGCACATGTGGTTCGGCGACCTGGTCACCATGGAGTGGTGGGACGACCTGTGGCTGAAGGAGTCCTTCGCGGACTTCATGGGCGCGTTCTCCCTGGTCGGCGCCACCCGCTTCAAGAACGGCTGGATCACCTTCGCCAACCGGCGCAAGGCCTGGGCCTACCGCGCCGACCAGCTGCCCTCCACGCACCCCGTCACCGCCGACATCCGCGACCTGCAGGACGCCAAGCTCAACTTCGACGGCATCACGTACGCGAAGGGGGCTTCCGTACTGAAGCAACTGGTCGCGTACGCCGGCCAGGACGCCTTCCTGGAGGGCGCCCGCCGCTACTTCAAGCGCAACGCGTACGGCAACACGCGCCTCGGCGACCTGCTGTCGGTCCTGGAGGAGACCAGCGGCCGGGACATGGCGACCTGGTCGCGCTCCTGGCTCCAGACGGCCGGGGTCAACTCGCTGACCCCGCAGGTGCTGCTGGACGCGGAGGGCCGGGTCGCCGAGCTGGCCGTCCTCCAGGAGGCCCCCGAGTCACACCCCGAGCTGCGCCCGCACCGGGTGGCGGTGGGTCTGTACCGCCGTACGCCTCAGGGCGCGGTGGAACGGTACGCGCGCGTGGAGACGGACGTCGAGGGCGCGCGGACCGTGGTGACGGAGCTGGCGGGTGCCGAGCCACCGGAGCTCGTACTCGTCAACGACGACGACCTCACGTACTGCAAGATCCGCTTCGACGAGACCTCCCTGGTGACGCTGCGTGAGCACCTGGGCGCGGTGACGGACCCGCTGGCCCGCGCCCTGTGCTGGTCGGCGCTGTGGAACATGACCCGGGACGCGCTGCTCCCGGCGCGGGACTTCATCGACCTGGTGCTGCGGTTCGCGGGCCGCGAGTCCGAGATCGGCGTGGTCCAGATGCTGCACGCGTGGGCCAACTCGGCGCTGGTCCACTACGCGGCCCCCGACTGGCGGGCCACGGGTGAACGCCTGCTCACGGCCGGTGCCCTGAGCGAGCTGCGGGCGGCCGCCCCGGGCAGCGAGCACCAGCTGGCGTGGGCACGCTTCTTCGCGGCGGTGGCCTCGGCCGAGGACGACCTGGGGCTGCTGAAGGGCCTGCTGGACGGCACCGCCAGGATCGACGGGCTGGAGGTGGACCAGGAGCTGCGCTGGGCGTTCCTGGAGCCGCTCGCCGCGCACGGCGTCGCGGACGAGTCCGTACTGGCGGCCGAACTGGCCCGCGACGACACGGCCTCCGGCAAGCGCCACCAGGTGCGCTGCCTGGCCGCCCGCCCGTCGGCGGCGGTGAAGGCGCAGGCGTGGGCGCAGGTCGTGGAGTCCGACACGCTGTCGAACGCCCTGGTGGAGGCCACCATCGCGGGCTTCGCCCAGCCCTCGCAGCGGGAGCTGACGGCGCCGTACACGCAGAAGTACTTCGCGGCGATCGAGCGGGTGTGGACGCAGCGGTCCATCCAGATCGGCATGGACGTGGTCCGGGGCCTGTTCCCGTCCTTGCAGGACTCGCCGGAGACGCTGGCGGCGACGGACGCGTGGCTGGAGGCCCACTCGGACGCGGCGCCGGCGCTGCGGAGGCTGGTGCTGGAGGCGCGGGACGATCTGGCGCGGGGGTTGCGGGGGCAGGCGTGTGATGCGGAGGCGGGCGCGTGAATCGGCGGACCCTTGGCCTGAGATCGGGTGACCGGTGACCGTTACGGAATTCAGGCAATAGGAGCCGTAACCCCTGGTCCCCACCCGATCGGACCAGGGGTTTTCCATGCCTACTCGGCATCCGAACACGCGTCCTTTAGCGCTGCCTTGTCCGCATTTGTCGACGAGCGTGTAACAGCGGTTAGAGGACGGATCCGACGCGGGAATCGGGTCGGCATGACGCACAACACCCCGCTCTCCCCCCGCCCCCTGCACCACGTCTCCGAGGTGCACCACCGCGTGATGACCATCGCCCAGCTCCGCTCCCACGGCGTCACGACCGCCGAACTGAACGGACAGTGCCGCCCCGGCGGTCCCTGGCAGCAGCTCCTCCCCGGCGTCACCCTGCTCCACCCCGGCCCGCCGACCAGCGAGGAGCGTCTGCACGCGGCACTGCTGTACGCGGCGCGGGAGTCGGGCCCGGCCGGCGTCCCCACCCAGCCCGGCGCGGACACCCCCCGCCCCCAGGCCTACCCCGAAGTCATGATCACGGGCCTGGCCGCCCTGACCCTGTACGGCTTCGCCTCCACCCCGCCCCTGCTGTCCCTGGAGCGCGTCGACGTCCTGGTCCCCCGCCTGCGCCGCCTGCGCTCCACCGGCTACGTCCACATCATCCGCACGCCCGGCCTGCCGGCCCCCCGCCAGGTGACGGGCCTGCCGGTGGCACCGGTGCCGCGCGCCCTGGCGGACGCGGTGGCCGGACTGTCGGACGCGGGCGTGGTACGCCGGCTGCTGACGGAGGCGGTACGGGCGGGCCACTGCGAACCCGCCGCAGTGGTACGGGAGTTGACTCAGGCGAAGCTGCTCTCCCGTCCGCATGTGGTGAACGCGGTGGACTCGCTGCTGGCGGAGGGGCGGGCCATCGCTGAGGACCGCCTGTACCGGATGGTGCGCGAGTACGGCCTCCCGGACCCGCTCTGGAACGTCGACCTGCGCCTCCCCGGCGGCCCCCACCTCGGCGGCCTGGACGCGTACTGGCCCGAGCAGGCGGTGGCACTGGAACTCGACACGCGGGCCCCCCGGCAGGAGGAGGACGCCGCGTGGTCCGAGTACGCCCGCAAGCGCGAACACCTCGAACGCCTCGGCATCACGGTCGTCCACATCACCCCGAGGAAGCTCCGCGACTCGCTCGAACAGCAGGCGACGGTCGTCCGCACGGCCCTGATGGCCTCAGCGGACCGCGACCCCGCCGCGTACGTCCTCGTAATGCCCCGATAGTGAGGGACCGGAGCGGCATCAGGAGGGGAGAGGAGGGGCCACCGGGATCCACATCCCGGGCGACCCCTCCTCACAGGTGCGCGTGCGACGGTGACCCCCTTGGGGGGAGAACGCCGCCGCCTGTGGGGAAGTGGCCGGGGGGCCGAGGTGGGCCTTTCCTTGCGTGGGCTGCGTTGCGGGCCGGGGCCCGGGGCCGCGGTCGCGCAGCACGTCGGGAGGCTTTGGCGACGATCGGCGAGTGGGGGGTGCGGTACGCGTCCGGCGGGTGGCGGCACGCCGGTGGGCTTGGCGGCGGACGGCCGGTGGATGGACGGGCGGGCGGGCGGCTCAGGGGAAACGGGCGTCACACCAGCCTCCGACGACGCCGGCCCGCCGGAGGCGACCTCCACATCGGCCCGCGGCGCCTCGTGTCGGAGTCGGCTCCGTTGCACCCGCGCACGTGTCACACCGGCGCCACACCCCACCTCACCGGAACGCCCCCGCATTGCGCACCGCCCATTCGGCAAAGGTCCGCGGGGCCCGCCCCAGCACCCGCTCCACGTCCGGCCTGACCTGCCGCTCCTCCGGCGTGGGGTCGCCCAGGACCGCCAGCGTGCCCCGCACCACCGGCAGCGGCATGAAGGCCGCCATCTGCGCCTCCGCCTCCTCCCGCGTCTGCTCCACGAAGCGCACCGGCTCCCCCAGCGCCTCCGCGATCGCCGCCGCCCGCTCGCGCGGGGTCGTGGGCGCGGGGCCGGTCAGGGTGTAGGTCGCCCCGGCGTGGACGGGTCCCTCCGACCGGAGGACCGCCGCGCCGACCGCCGCCACGTCGTCGGGGTCGACGAAGGGCAGACCCACGTCCGCGAAGGGCGCGGCGGCGGTGCGGTGGCGGCGTACGGGCTCGGCCCAGGCGAAGGCGTTGGAGGCCAGGCCGCCGGAGCGCAGGATCGTCCACTGCAGCCCCGATTCCCGTACGGCCGCCTCGAAGCGGGCGGCGTGTGCGTACACCTGCGGGCGGGTGCCGGCGCCCAGGCTGGAGAGGAGGACCAGTCCGCGTACGCCCGCCGCCTTGGCCGCGCCCACGATGCCCTCCGGGTCCTCCCCGGCCACCAGCAGGAACAGGGCCCGCGCGCCTTCCAGTGCGGGGCGCAGGCTCTCCGCCTCGCCCAGGTCGGCGGCGACCGCCCGTACTCCCGGCGGGACGTCCGCCTCGGTGATCCGGCGAGCCACGCCGGTCACCCGCTCCCCCGTCCCCTCTCCCGCCTCCGCCAGCAGCCGTACCAGTGTCCGGCCGACGTTGCCCGTTGCGCCCGTTACGACGATCACGGCAGCTCCCCTGTCAGTTAGTTAGTTGGCTGACTAAGTTCTGGTGCGACGACCGTAGCACAGTCCGGCGCCTATAGTCAGTCGGGTGACTGACTCACAGAGTGCGAGAGTGAACGCGAGAGTGGAAGCCGCCGGGGCAAAGCGGCGGCGGCTGATGGCCGCCGCGGCCGAGGTGGTGCACCGGCAGGGCGTGGAGCGGACCACCATCGCCGACATCGCGCGCGCCGCCGACGTGCCGACGGGGAACGTCTACTACTACTTCAGGACCAAGGACGATCTCGTCGCGGCCGCCCTCGCCGAGCACTCCCGCCGACTCGACGCCATCATCGGGGAGTTGGATCAGGTCCCTGATCCGCGCGAGCGCCTCAAGGCCCTGGTGCGGGGCTGGGTGGAGCAGCGCGACCTCGCCGCCCGCTTCGGCTGCCCCACCGGGACACTGGCCGCGGAACTGGACAAGCGGGACGACGGCGGGCTGGACACGGAGGCCGGGAAGGTCATCCGGCGGCTCCTCGACTGGGTGCAGCGGCAGTTCCGGGAGCTGGGGCTGCCCGACCCGGACGGGCTCGCGCTGACGCTGGTGGGCGCCTACCAGGGCATGTCACTGCTCACCAACGCCCTGCGCGACCCGGAGATCATGGCGAAGGAGGGAGCCCGGCTGACCGACTGGCTGGACTCCCTCCCTCCTCAGGGACAGGGCTGACGGCGGCTCACTTGCCGCAGTACTCCCCCTCGATCACCGCTTCGCTGTCACCGGTCCAGTCCGCGTTGAAGTTGAACGCCAGCGCGTGGCGGCCGTCCGCCGTCGTGGTCGCCGCGGACGTGGAGCCGTGGATGCCGCCATTGTGGCCCCAGACGTGGACGCCGCAGGAGAGGGTCTGGTCCATGAGGCCGAGGCCGTAGCCGGAGTTGGGGATACCGTCGGCCTTCACCGTCGTCTTCATCTCCTTCAGCTGCTCGGGCGGGAGGAGGCTGCCGCGCAGGAGGGCACGGTAGAAGCGGGTCAGGTCGGCGGAGTCGGAGATCATCTCGCCCGCGGAGGAGGCCAGGGAGGGGTTCAGCCTGGTCACGTCGTACGTGGGGCCCGTCGTCGTCTCGGCCAGCTTCCCGTAGGCGCGGCTGCTCGGGCTCGGGAGCGTGACCCTGGTGCCGGGGACCGACGTGGCCGTCAGCTTCAGCGGTTCGATGATGCGGTGGGTGATCTCCTCGGCGTAGGAGCGGCCCGTCACGCTCTGGATCACCATGCCGGCCAGCACGTAGTTGGTGTTGGAGTAGCTCCAGGAGGTGCCCGGCGCGAAGTCCGGCTTGTGGCGCATGGCGACGGCCACCAGCTGCTTCGGGGTGAGGGTGTCGTAGCGGTGCCGGAAGAAGCCGTCCTTCAGGAAGTACGTGCGGCCGAAGTCCTCGTCCGCCGTGTAGTTGTAGATGCCGCTGGTGTGGTTCAGCAGCTGGCGGACGGTGATCTGCCGGCCGTCGTGGCCGTGGCCGTGGACCACGCCCGGCAGCCACTTCTCCACCTTGTCGTCCAGGGACAGGCGGCCCTCCCCCTCCAGCTGGAGAAGGACGGTGGAGACGAAGGTCTTGGTGATGCTGCCGACTCGGTAGCGGTCGTCGGCCGAACGCGGCGTGCCCGCGCGAAGGTTGCCGACCCCGGCCGTGGTGGACCAGGTGCCGTGCGTGTCCTTCGCCGTGGCGGTCACTCCGGGAACGCCGGCCTTGACCGCCGCCTCGACGGCCCGGCGGGTGGCGGAGTGGCCGGCGGCTCCTTCGGCGGGAGCGGCCGCCGTGGCCGGCTCCGCCAGGGTCGCCGCCAGCACCAGGGCCGCCGTCGCTCCCGTCAGTGTCGTACGTACGCGCATGTCTTCCCCCAGCTGAGCTGTGCTGTTGAGCTCGGTCGCCGGGAGGGACACTACGCCGTGCGCGGAGGTTGCCTCGCGGTGGGCCGGTTGGGTGCGTTTCAGCCCTTCTTCAGTACCAGCTCCGTGTTCCGGTCGGCCGCGTTGCCCGCGAGGGCCTTGTTGGCGCCGGGGGCGTTGTAGGAGAGCTCGCGGTAGAGGGCGGCCAGGCCCGTCTGGGAGAGGTCGGTGTAGTCCGTGCGGTGGGGGGCGGCGGACTCGACGAGGGTGGTGAAGACGGAGAGGGTGCCGTCCTTGTTGTCGACCAGCTCGATGACGCGGGCGAGCTGGGGGTGGTCGACGTGGGAGGCGGTGGATATCTCCCAGAAGGAGCGGTTGCCGGAGGCGGAGTGGGGGGTGACGACGTTCTTGTGGATGTGGCCGTTCACCCAGGCGAGGACGCCTGCGTGGCGGGCGAGGACGGACACCACCTCGGCGCCGTTGTGGCGGCGCTCGGAGGGGCGGGCCGGGTCGGGGCGGGTGTTGGTCATCGTCTTGCTGGTGTGGTGGCCGAAGACGACGGCGTAGGAGTCCTTGTTGTCGGTGAGGGTCTTGTCCAGCCACTTCAGCTGGGCGGTGCCGATGGAGCCCTCGTAGTGGCCGCCGGGGTCGGTGGTGTCCAGGCTGATGCCGATGACGTCGTCGGAGACACGGAAGGCGTAGTACTGGGTGCCCGCGTCCACGTTGGCCGAGGAGTAGCCGTGGCCGACCGGGCCGAGGCCCTGGTGGGCGGGGTCCAGGTGGGCCTTGAGGTAGTCGGCCGGGGTGTAGGGGGCGCGCATGTCGTCCGGGGTGACCGAGCGCATGGAGCGTGCGTGGGCCTTGAGGAAGTCGCGGTACTGGACGCCCTTGGGGTCCCTGGCGTTCTTGATGGCGTCCTGGAGCTTCTTGGCCTCGGCGGCGGACACGCTCAGCAGCTTCCTGCCGCCGATGGCCGCTTCGGCGAGGTAGGGGTCGCCGTGCGAGCCGTAGCAGCCCAGCGGCAGGGAGTCGTGGTTGCCGACGGTGGAGTACCAGGGCAGGTTGAGGCCGGGGCTGCGGGCCTCGCGGACGGCGGCGGCCAGGTACCCCTTCAGGTGCGGGAAGCCGAGCGTCTTGTCGTTGTCGCGGAGGGTGGAGTCGGGCTGCCAGTAGAGCTTCAGGCCGCTGTTCTGGGCACCCTCGTAGTGCTTGGGGTCACCGGAATTGGGGGTGATCCGGCCGCCGCTCATCACCTTCATGAACCACTCCAGTTCGGAGTGGGCGTTGTTGTCGGTGTTGTCGCCGGTGGCCATGACGAAGTGGAGCGGGGCGCCGGTGACGGGGGCGCCCCGCAGCGCGTTGACCCGCTCGACGAGCGAGATGGCGCCCTGCACGGTCAGCGCCTCGTGCGGGCGCCAGGCGTGCGGGTCGGTGGAGCGCAGGAACTCCAGCCGCAGCGGGTGCTGGACGTCCATCAGGTGCAGGTCGGTGAACTGCACGAACGCGGCCAGCGCCGTGCGGCGGTCGGCGCGCCCGGACTTGGGCGCGGCCAGGTCGCTTCTCACGACGCGCTTCCAGCCGGGGCCGTCGCCGAGGCGGCGGTAGCCGGAGCTGTCGCGGGGTGCGGCGACGCTCGCGACGGTCGTGCCCCTGGTGTACGGGGCGAGGGCTGCTGCGGGGGCCTTGCGGGAGTGGGCGACCGGCGCCTGAGAGGTCGTCGGTGCGGTGGCGGCCTGGCTGTCGTCCGGGCGCAGGGCGTATCCGACGCCCGCGGAGAGCGAGACCGCTCCGGCGGTGGCCAGGACGGTACGGCGGTTGACCCCCGGAGCGGAGGCGGCGACAGAGCGTATGCGCGGCATGGCGCGATCTCCCCGAGTGCGAACTGCGTCGGCAGTGGTCGCGGGCGGTCGCTGCCGCGAACGTCCCGCTCACTCTGGATCGTTGGCACCGGGGATGACCTGCGCGTGAACGAGACGGCAACGGGCAGCGCCGATCACCGTACGTGGATCACGGCGTACCGGGGTCGGTCATGGAGCGGTCCGCGGGTGGCCGGGGGGCGGTTACTCCTCGTTCATCTGCCGGGGTAGGGGACGGGCTCCGGCCCGTCACTCCGCCCCGTCCGCCCCGCCCGCCACCCGTCCCGCCGCCGGGCGTTCGCGCCACAGGCGCAGGGCGACATCGATCAGGCGCACCCGGGTCAGGCCGGGTACCGCGGACAGGTCCTGCCATGCGGCCAGATCGGTGGAGCCGTCGATCTCGTTGCGGAGTTCACCGCCGGTGACTCGGCCCTCGTAGATGATCCGTACGCCGTGGTGGTCGGTCGGGGCGCGCAGGCCCCGGCGGCGGAATATGCGGCGTGAGGAGTCCACGCCGAGGAGACCGGTCACCTCGATCTGGTAGCCGGTCTCCTCGGTCAGCTCCCGGCGGACGGTGTCGTACGGGTCCTCGCCGTGCTCCATGCCGCCGCCGGGCAGGACCCATTCGGGCGTGCCGTCGGGGGCCGGTGAGCGGGCGAGCAGGATCTGTCCGTCGCGGACACACACGGCGTAGGCCGCCACCCTCAGCTTCTGTCGCATGCGCGGACGTTACCCGCGCCGCTGAAGGGCTGCCCGGGGAACCAGGCGAAGCGTCCCGCCATTACGTCCGCTCGAAGGAAAACTAGCCGGATACCACGTTATTTCGGTACTTGTCCGAGCAGATCACATCGCGGGTTTTCCCCATACATCGATATCGATTCGGTCAACGGTCCCCAAGAGCCTGCCCCTTGGGCAAGGCTGTGCGCTCGTCCGGCTCTGGAGTCTCTACTTACAAGGGATGCCGATGACTCACACCCCCGAGCGCGATCCGATACCCGGCCCGAGACGCCTGGCCCGCATAGCCGTGGCCGTGGGCGTGGTGGCCGCTCTCTCCGCGGCCGGGCCGATACCCCTGGCCCTCGCCGCGGACGCGCCGCCCGCCACGGCCGACCCCGCCGTCAAGCCGGCCCACGACAAGCTCGGCGCCGACGACACCGGCCTCCTGGCCGACGCCAAGGCGGCCGGCGCCAAGAACGTCACGATGATGATCGCGACCGCCCCGGGGCAGACCGAGCAGGTCGCCGGTGAGCTGGACGCGGTCAAGGGCGGCTCGGTGGGCCGAACGTACGACAAGCTCGGGTACGTCCGCGCCACCGTGCCGACCGGCAAGGCGGACTCGGCCATCGCCGCCGCCGAGAAGCTGTCCTCGGTGCACGCCATCGACCTGCGGCAGGAGATCCAGCTCGACGACCCGACGCCGAGCGCGGACACCGCCGAGTCGAGCGCGGCGACCGGGACTTACTCCGGCCCCGGCAGGAACACCCCGGCCGAGAACCCGTACAACCCCTCCTTCGAGACGGGCGCCGTCGACTTCGTGCGGGACCACCCCAAGGCAGACGGCCGGGGCGTCACCATCGGCATCCTCGACTCCGGCGTGGACCTCGGGCACCCGGCGCTGCAGAAGACCACCACCGGCGAGCGGAAGATCGTCGACTGGGTGACGGCGACCGACCCGATCGTCGACAGCGACCAGACCTGGCGTCCGATGGTGACGGCCGTGTCCGGGCCCAGTTTCGGCTATGGCGGCAGGACCTGGACGGCGCCGGCGGGCTCCTACCAGGTGAGCACCTTCAAGGAGTCGTACACCACCGGCGGCGACGCGGCGGGCGACGCCAACCGGGACGGGGACACCACCGACTCCTGGGGCGTGCTGTACGACCCGGCGAACGGCACGGTCCGCGTCGACCTGAACGACAACTACGACTTCAGCGACGACACGCCGATGAAGCCGTACAAGGACGGCTATCAGACCGGCTACTTCGGGACGGACAACCCGGCCACCGACGTCGCCGAGCGGCAGCCGTTCGTCGTGCAGATCCGCAAGGACGTGCCGATGGACCCCTACGGCGGGTCCTGGGTCGGCAAGAAGGCGGACTTCGTCAACATCGGCGTGATCGAGTCCGAGCACGGCACCCATGTCGCCGGCATCACCGCCGCCAACGGCCTGTTCGGCGGCAGGATGAACGGCGCGGCCCCGGGCGCGAAGATCGTCTCCTCCCGCGCCTGCACCTGGACCGGCGGCTGCACCAACGTCGCGCTCACCGAGGGCATGATCGACCTCGTCGCCGACCGGGGCGTCGACATCGTCAACATGTCCATCGGCGGCCTCCCGGCGCTGAACGACGGCAACAACGCCCGCGCCGAGCTGTACACGCGGCTGATCGACACCTACGGCGTGCAGCTGGTGATCTCGGCCGGCAACTCCGGTCCCGGCGCCAACACCATCGGCGACCCGGGCCTCGCCGACAAGGTCATCTCGGTCGGCGCGGGCATCTCCAAGGCGACCTGGGCCGCCAACTACGGCTCGCAGGTGGAGAAGAAGTACGCGCTCCTGCCCTTCTCCTCGCGCGGCCCGCGTGAGGACGGCGGCTTCACGCCGACCCTCGTCGCCCCCGGCGCCGCGATCAACACCACCCAGACCTGGCTGCCCGGCTCCCCGGTCGCCGAGGCGGGCTACTCCCTCCCGGCCGGCTACTCCATGCTCCAGGGCACCTCGATGGCCTCCCCGCAGGCGGCGGGCGCGAGCGCGCTGCTGCTGAGCGCCGCCGAGCAGAAGGGCATCGAGCTGACGCCCGCCACCCTGCGCACGGCGCTGACCTCGACGGCCGACCACATCAAGGGTGTGCAGGCGTACGAGGAGGGCGCGGGCCGGATCAACATCGTGGACGCGTGGGAGTCCATCAGGGACGACGCCACCGCCCACGACTACGCCGTCGAGGCCCCGGTCGACACCGCGATCGACTACGCCCTGAAGACTCCGGGTCACGGCACCGGCCTGTACGACCGCGAGGGCGGCCTGAAGGCCGGGGAGAAGAAGACGTACGACGTCACGATCACCCGTACCTCCGGCCCGGACCGGGCGGTCCGGCACGAGTTGCACTTCGAGAACAACGCCGGTGACACCTTCCGGATCGTCGGCGACGACGTGGTCGGGCTGCCGCTGAACCAGCCGGTGACCGTCAAGGTCCGGGCGGCGCCGAGGTCGGCGGGCATCAAGAGCGCGATCCTCGAACTCGACGACCCGAAGACGGAGGGGATCGACCGGCAGATCCTCACCACCGTCGTGGTGTCGGCCCCGGCCGAGTACACGTTCTCCGCGTCGGGTTCGGTGCAGCGCAACAGCTCGCGGTCGTACTTCGTGACCGTGCCCGAGGGCGCCACGTCGCTGGAGGTCGCGATCGGCGGGCTGAAGGACAAGAGCCAGACGCGGTTCATCGCCGTCCACCCGTACGGCACTCCGGTCGACAACACCTCGACGCCGTACTGCTACAACAACTACCTCGACGGCAACGGCTGCAAGCCCGACGTCCGTTCGTACGCCGGCCCGCAGGCCGGCGTCTGGGAGATCGAGGTCGAGTCGCGCCGCACCTCGCCGCTGCTCGACAACCCGTACAAGCTGGATCTCACCGTCCTCGGCGCGGACTTCGACCCGGCGACCGTGACCGTCCCCGAAGCCGAGGTCGGCACCCCGGCCACCGCCTCCTGGAAGGTGACGAACAAGTACGCCGCGCTGGACGGCAAGCTGGTGGGCGGCCCGCTCGGCTCCTCGAAGACGGCACGGCCCGCCATCAAGGAGGGCGAGACCCAGACCACCACGGTGACGGTTCCCGAGGGCGCCAAGTCGCTGGACGTGGCCATCGGCGACGTCTCCGACACGGCCGCCGACCTGGACCTGACGGTGTACGACGCGAGCGGCAAGCAGGTCGCGCAGTCCGCGGACGGCGACTCGGAGGAGGCGGTCTCCGTCGCCTCGCCCGCCGCGGGTACGTACACCGTCCGGGTCGTGGGCTACTCGGTGCCGTCCGGCTCCACCGACTACGACTACCGGGACGTGTTCTTCTCCTCCGCGCTCGGCACCGTCACGGTCGACGACGCGACGCCGGTGAAGCTCGGCACGGGTGACTCGGCCACGGTGAGCGGCCAGGTCACGGCCGCTGCCGAGGCCCCCGAGGGGCGTGAGTTCTTCGGGCAGGTGCAGCTGGTCAACGCGCGCGGCACGGTCGCGGGCGTGGGCAGCGTGCAGATCGAGAAGGTCACCCCGTAGCGGCCGGTACGGCTGTGGGGGCGGGCGTCCTGGCGGTCGCCCGCCCCCTGGTCATTCGCAGGTGCGGGTGCCGGCCTTGGTCAGCTCCTCGGCGAGGGCGGTGCGCTCCCTGGTGATCTCGGCGGTGTCGGTGAGCCAGATGTCGGGGTTCGTGGCGCCCTTCTGGACACCGGCGAGGACGTGCTGGCCCTTCTCCGGCTCGGGAACGGACTCCCGCTCCACCAGGAAGCTGACCTCCGCCTCGCCCTTCTCGGGGACGTAGGAGCGGGTCACACGCAGGGTGACGCGGTCCTCGTCGGTGCCCGCGTTCCGCCGGACCTTCGTCACGTCGCCCTCGACGAGGAGGCGGGCGCAGCCGAGGGCGGGCCCACGGGCGCTGCTCTCGGACGTCACCGACTTGTCGGCGGAGCCGCCCGAGCTCTCGTTCACGCCGCTGTTCGCAGCGACGAGCCAGCCCAGGCCCAGCACGGCGAGGGCCACGGCGGCGGTGACGAGCGTGCCGAAGGACACGGCGCGGACGCCGGGGTGGCGGTACCAGCGCTCCCGGGGCCGAGTGGGTTGCGGTACGGGGCGGCTCTTCGGCACCGGGCCGGCCAGTGTGTCGCCGAGGATTCCCAACTGCTCCCGCAGCAGCGCCACATCGGCGGTGACCGCCCTGTGTTCGGCCATGAAGGAGGTGTCGGCACGGGCCTCGCCGGACAGCGTCCGCTCCGTGAGTACGGCCATGAGCGCGTCCAGGCCGTCAGCGTCGTGAACCTCGGGACCCTCGGGGCCCTCGTAGCCGTCGGAGCCGTCGTAGCCGTCGTAGCCGTCGTGTTCGGCGGTCACGTCACACCACCTCGTCCTCGTGCAGGCGGGCGCGCAGGGCCCGTACCGCCGTGTGCAGCCTGCTCTTGACCGTGCCCTCGGGGATGCCGAGCTCCTCGGCGATCCCGCGCACCGGCAGGTCGGCGTAGAAGCGCAGGACGAGGATCTGGCGCTGGGCGTCGGGCAGGTCGTCCAGGCCCCGGGCGACGGCGAGGGAGAGCAGGCTGGTCTCCTCGCCGGAGGGATGTTCCGCCTGCCGGAGAGAGGCCAGGCGTTCGCCGAGGCGTTCCTGGCGGCGCTTGGCTCGGTGCCAGTCCATGGCGAGGTTGGAGGCGACGACCGCCGCCCACGCGGACACGTCACGCGGCGCCTCCCTGCCGTTCGCGGCCCGCTCCAGCAACCGCAGGCGGACCTGCTGCACCCCGTCCGGCAGGTCCGCCTGCGGTACGCCGCCCAGCGCGAGCACCGCCCGCACCCGGCGTTCCTGTGCCGCGTCCAGCGGGTCGTCCCCTCCGTGGTCCGCCCCCTGGCCGCGGCGGGCCTTTCTGCGCAGCACAGCCGCTCCTCCCCTCGCCGCGTTTCCCCTATGACGCCGGGGCGGGGGGAAACGTTCGGCGGGGTGCGGTCCCTTTTCCACGGCACGGGCAGAGGCGTACGTCACACCGCTGTGTGGGCGACGCGACGGTGGGCAGGGGCGGAGCAGCACAGCTTGCGGCGCGGAGCGCCCGTCGGGGAAGTTTCTCCAGCTCAGCGCGGTGCGGACGGCAGGACCGCAACCGGCCGCAGGATGATCGCGTCCCATCCCTCGGGCACGCCCGGCAAAGGATTGGACACGCGGGCCGGTGGCCACCGCATGATGGAAAGGCCCCGGCCACGCAGGGGACACCCGCAAGTCACGGTAAAGGAGTCGCAGTGAGGGTCGGAATCGTCGGAGCCACCGGTCAGGTCGGCACGGTCATGCGCAGGATCCTCACGGAGCGCGACTTCCCGGTCACCGAGCTGCGCCTGTTCGCCTCGGCCCGCTCGGCCGGGACGGTGCTGGACGGGGTGACGGTGGAGGACGCGTCCACCGCCGACTACACCGGCCTCGACATCGTGCTGTTCTCCGCGGGCGGCGCGACCTCCAAGGCGCTGGCCGAGAAGGTCGCCGGGCAGGGCGCCGTGGTGATCGACAACTCCTCGGCGTGGCGCAGGGACCCGGACGTGCCGCTGGTGGTGTCCGAGGTGAACCCGCACGCGGCCGTGAACCGGCCCAAGGGCATCATCGCCAACCCGAACTGCACGACGATGGCCGCCATGCCGGTGCTGAAGCCGCTGCACGCGGAGGCGGGCCTGGAGGCGCTGGTCGTCGCCACCTACCAGGCGGTCTCCGGCTCCGGCCTCGCGGGTGTGGCGGAACTGCACGGGCAGGCGCAGAAGGTGATCGCCGACGCCGACAAGCTCACGCACGACGGGGAGGCGATCGACTTCCCCGAGCCGCAGGTCTACAAGCGCCCGATCGCCTTCAACGTGCTGCCGCTGGCCGGCTCGATCGTCGACGACGGCCTGAACGAGACCGATGAGGAGCAGAAGCTCCGCAACGAGTCCCGCAAGATCCTGGAGATCCCCGCGCTGAAGGTCTCCGGCACCTGCGTGCGCGTGCCGGTCTTCTCCGGCCACTCCCTCCAGGTCAACGCCCGCTTCGCCCGCCCGATCAGCGTGGAGCGCGCGACCGAGCTGCTCGGGGCCGCCCCGGGCGTCGCCCTCACCGACATCCCGACCCCGCTCCAGGCGGCCGGCAAGGACCCGTCGTACGTCGGCCGTATCCGCCGCGACGAGACGGTGGACAACGGCCTGGCCCTGTTCATCTCCAACGACAACCTCCGCAAGGGCGCCGCGCTGAACGCGGTGCAGATCGCGGAGCTGGTGGCGGCGGAGCTGGGCGGCAAGTAACGCGCACGCGGAAGGGGCGGTCACCGCGAGCCGGTGGCCGCCCCTCGCCGTCTCCGCTCTCAGAGCGCCAGGTGTCGCCGGAGCGCGGCGTCGATCTCCATCACCGCGCCCATCGGTCAGCCCGTCTCCGCTGCAACCGTCCCAGAACTCGGCGTCCTCGCCGGCGTCCCACTCGGCGAAGGCTTCCGTGTACTCGGCCTCCAGCTGGGCCGCCTCAGCAAGTCGATGGCGGCGTGTATCACGGCCGACCGCGACTCCGCTTCCGTTCTGGTCGCGTACTCGTCAACGAAGGCGACATCCTCCTGTGGCAGGCTCACACTGATCTTCATACTGCTACCAACGGTATGCACTGGTTGGCCACCGCACACACGAAGGCCGCTCATGGAAGGATGACCCAACCCACACATAACGAGGAGATGACCGCGTGCCTGGCACAAACCTGACTCGCGAAGAGGCGCAGCAGCGGGCGAAGCTGCTCACCGTTGACTCGTACGAGATCGATCTCGACCTCTCCGGCGCGCAGGAGGGCGGTACCTACCGGTCCGTGACCACGGTGCGCTTCGACGTGGCGGAGAACGGCGCCGAGTCGTTCATCGACCTGGTGGCGCCGGCCGTGCACGAGGTGACGCTGAACGGCGACCCCCTCGACCCCGCCGAGCTCTTCAAAGACTCCCGGATCGCCCTCCCGGGGCTGCTGGAGGGCCGCAACGTCCTGCGTGTCGTCGCCGACTGCGCGTACACCAACACCGGCGAGGGCCTGCACCGCTTCGTCGACCCGGTCGACGACCAGGCATACCTCTACACCCAGTTCGAGGTCCCGGACGCCCGCCGGGTCTTCGCCTCCTTCGAGCAGCCGGACCTGAAGGCCACCTTCCAGTTCACCGTGAAGGCGCCCGACGGCTGGACCGTCATTTCCAACTCGCCGACGCCCGAGCCGAAGGGCAACGTCTGGACGTTCGAGCCGACCCCGCGCATCTCGACGTACGTCACCGCGCTGATCGTCGGGCCGTACCACTCCGTGCACAGCGTGTACGAGAAGGACGGGCAGTCCGTCCCGCTCGGCATCTACTGCCGCCCCTCCCTCGCGGAGTTCCTCGACTCGGACGCGATCTTCGAGGTGACCCGGCAGGGCTTCGACTGGTTCCAGGAGAAGTTCGACTACCAGTACCCGTTCAAGAAGTACGACCAGCTGTTCGTGCCGGAGTTCAACGCGGGCGCGATGGAGAACGCGGGCGCGGTGACCATCCGGGACCAGTACGTCTTCCGGTCGAAGGTGACGGACGCGGCGTACGAGGTGCGGGCGGAGACCATCCTGCACGAGCTGGCGCACATGTGGTTCGGCGACCTGGTCACCATGGAGTGGTGGAACGACCTGTGGCTGAACGAGTCGTTCGCCACCTACACCTCCATCGCCTGCCAGGCGTCCGCGCCCGGGAGCCGGTGGCCGCACGCGTGGACCACGTTCGCCAACTCCATGAAGACGTGGGCCTACCGGCAGGACCAGCTGCCCTCCACCCACCCGATCATGGCGGAGATCAACGACCTGGACGACGTGCTCGTCAACTTCGACGGCATCACGTACGCCAAGGGCGCGTCCGTGCTGAAGCAGCTGGTCGCGTACGTCGGCGAGGACGAGTTCTTCCGGGGCGTGCAGACCTACTTCAAGCGGCACGCGTTCGGCAACACGCGGCTGTCCGACCTGCTCGGCGCCCTGGAGGAGACCTCCGGGCGGGACCTGAAGACCTGGTCGAAGAAGTGGCTGGAGACCGCGGGGATCAACATCCTGCGGCCGGTGATCGAGACGGACGCGGAGGGTGTCATCACCTCCTTCGCCATCCGGCAGGAGGCCCCGGCGCTGCCCGCCGGCGCGAAGGGCGAGCCAACACTCCGGCCGCACCGGATCGCCGTCGGCCTGTACGACCTCGACGCGGCCGGCAAGCTCGTGCGCGGTGAGCGCCTGGAACTGGACGCGGACGGTGAGCTGACGGCCGTACCGCAGCTGGCCGGCCGGCGCCGCCCGGCGGTGGTCCTGCTCAACGACGACGACCTGTCGTACGCCAAGGTCCGCCTGGACGAGCAGTCCCTCGCCTTCGTCACCGAGCACCTCGGCGACTTCGAGTCCTCGCTGCCGCGCGCCCTGTGCTGGGCGTCGGCGTGGGACATGACGAGGGACGCGGAGCTCGCCACCCGCGACTACCTGTCCCTGGTGCTGTCCGGCATCGCCAAGGAGTCGGACATCGGCGTCGTGCAGTCGCTGCAGCGGCAGGTGAAGCTGGCCATCGAGCTGTACGCCGCCCCGGCCGGCCGCGAGGCTCTGCTCACCCGCTGGACGGACGCCACGCTGGCCCACCTGCGCGCGGCCGAGCCGGGCAGCGACCACCAGCTGGCGTGGGCGCGGGCGTTCGCGGCGGCCGCCCGTACGCCGGAGCAGCTGGACCTGCTGGAGGCCCTGCTGGACGGCAGCCAGACCATCGAGGGCCTGGCCGTGGACACGGAGCTGCGGTGGGCGTTCGTGGAACGGCTCGCCGCGGTCGGCCGGTTCGACGAGGCGGAGATCGCGGGCGAGTACGAGCGGGACAGGACGGCCGCCGGTGAGCGGCACGCGGCGACCGCGCGGGCGGCCCGGCCGACGGCGGAGGCCAAGGCGGAGGCCTGGGCGTCGGTCATCGAGTCCGACAAGCTGCCGAACGCCGTGCAGGAGGCCGTCATCGGCGGCTTCGTCCAGACCGGCCAGCGGGAGCTGCTGGCGCCCTACGCGGACAGGTACTTCGAGGTCCTCAAGGACATCTGGGACTCGCGTTCGCACGAGATCGCCCAGCAGATCGTGATCGGCCTCTACCCGTCGATCCAGGTCTCGCAGGACACCCTGGACAGGACGGATGCCTGGCTGGCCTCCGCCGAGCCGGCCGCGGCCCTGCGCCGACTGGTCTCGGAGTCCCGGGCGGGCGTGGAGCGCGCCCTGAAGGCGCAGGCGGCGGACGCGGCTGCCGCCGGTTAGTCCTTCGCGGTACGTACGCCGACGGGGCGCCCGGCAGCACGCCGGGCGTCCCTTCGCGTCACCGGATGGCCGAGCGGCCGGGCGGGGCGCGTCCCGAGCTGCCCCGCCGCCGTCGCTCCGGACGCCAGCGCCATGCCCGCCAGCTGGACCGGCGTCAGCGCCTGGCCGAGGGCGGCCCAGCCGACGACGGCCGCGGTCAGCGGGGACAGCGGGCCCAGGAAGGTGACCTGGGTGGCGCTGAGGCGGCCGATGCCGCGGAACCACAGCCAGTAGGCGATCGCCGTGTTGGCCAGGGCGAGGTGGACGTAACCGCCGATCGCCCGGCCGTCGAGGGCGGGCGGCGCGCCCTCGACGAGGAGGGCGACGGGCGCGATGAGCAGGCCGCCCGCGGTGAGCTGCCAGCCGGTGAGGGCGAGCGGGCCGACGCCGTCGGGGCGGCCCCAGCGCTTGGTCAGCACGGTGCCGGTGGACATCGAGGCGGTGGAGGCGAGGGCCGCGAGCACACCGACGGGGTCGAGCGCGCCGGCCGCCTTGAGCACGACCAGGCTGACGCCGAAGGCCGCCGCGACTCCGGTGAGCAGCGTGCGGGCGGTGGGCCGCTGCCCGAGCAGCGGCGCCGAGAGGCCGACGACGAACAGCGGGCCGACCGAGCCCACGACGGCGGCCATACCGCCGGGCAGCCGGTAGGCGGACAGGAACAGCAGCGGGAAGAAGGCCCCGATGTTCAGCGCGCCGAGCACGGCGGCCTTCCACCACCAGGCGCCGCGCGGCAGGACCCGGCCCACGACGAGGAGGAGCAGTCCGGCGGGCAGGGCGCGCATCAGGCCGGTGAACAGGGGGCGGTCGGGCGGGAGGAACTCGGTGGTGACGGCGTAGGTCGTGCCCCAGGAGACGGGGGCGAGGGCGGTGAGGGCGATGAGCGCCGGGCGACTGGCGGCCATGGGAGGCCCCTTCGGAAGACACGGTTATTGACTCAGCGGAATTTAGCTTAGCGATAAGCTACTTAGCGTCAAGCAAGTTTCTTGCGAGCGACCAGGACTCGGCGGATACTCCCCGCATGAGCGCACAGCACAGGGACGCCGTCGACGCGATCATCGACCAGTGGGCGGCCGTGCGGCCCGACCTCGACACCGCCGCGATGGAGGTCTTCGGCCGGATCTTCCGGCTGTCGCGCGCGATGGGCGACCGGATGGAGAAGGCGTACGAGCCCTACGGCATCTCGCGCGGCGAGTTCGACGTGCTGGCAACCCTGCGCCGCTCCGGCGAGCCCTACACCCTCTCCCCGCGCCAGCTCTCGGCCACGCTCATGCTCACCACCGGCGGAATGACCGGCCGTCTCGACAAGCTGGAGCGGGCCGGGCTGCTGCGCCGCTCCCCCGACCCGCACGACCGGCGCGGCCTGCACGTGACCCTGACCGACAAGGGAATGCGACTGATCGACGAGGCGGTCGGCGCGGGTCTGGCCGAACAGACGGCCGCCCTCTCCGCCCTGAACGACGAACAGGCCGGCCACCTGGCCGACCTGTTGCGGGAGTTGCTCGCGGGGGCTACGGCGCCCCGGTCGTAGGTCACCCCACGTGGGCGGCGAGCGCCGCCTCGATCGCCGCCGGGTCGGCCGCGTCCGCCGCCCAGGCCACGTATCCGTCGGGGCGCACCAGCAGCGCCGTACGGCGGTCGCTCGCCCAGCGGGCCACGGCCAGCCGGTCCGCGCGCCCGCGCCCGTCCTCGTACGCCTCCGCAGTGATCAGTACGAACCGGCCGCCGCGCAGGGCCCCGTACAGGCGGCCGCCGCCGGCCAGGCGGACGTCCGGGACGCGGGTGCCGGTGAGGCGGTGCGAACCCTTGGGCGCGGCGCAGTCGTAGCCCACCATCCGCGCGATCGCCAGGGACGCGCACATCGATCCGTCGATGGTGATGCGGTACTACGGCAACAAGGGGGCCTGTTCGCGGCGGCCGTGGCGCTCGACCTGCGGCTGCCGGACCTGGCCGCCGTGCCGCGCGAGGAGACCGGGCGGGCGCTCGTGACCCACTTCCTCGGCCTGTGGGAGGAGAACGAGGAGCTCACCGCCGTCCTCCGGGTCGGCGTCACCAACGAGGCCGGGGCCGAGCGCATGCAGGGCATCTTCCGGGACCAGCTGCTGCCCGTGGCCCTGCAGGCCTGTCCCGACCCCGAGCAGGCCCCGGCGCGGGCCGCGCTGTGCGCCTCGCAGCTGCTGGGGCTGGCGCTCACCCGCTACGTGCTGCGCTTCGGGCCGGCCGTGGCGCTGACCCGCGAGGAAATCGTGGCGTGGCTCGCGCCGACCGTGCAGCGGTATCTGACCGCGCCGGAGCCCGCCGCGGGGTGAGCGCCAGGAAACACGTCGAGGGCGCCGGCCGCGCCGGCGCCCTCGACGAGAGGTTCGAACGTCAGGCCTTGGCCTTCGCCCTGACGTTGATGTTGGAGCTGGTGTCGTCCTTCCTGTCGTGGGACTTGTCCAGCATCATGACCAGGCCCGCGATGACACCGAACAGCACCAGCGGGGCGGCGACGTAGAGGCCCAGCGTCTGGGCGACGTTGAGGCCCTTGCCGGGGTCGTCGCCGTCGTCGGGGGTCAGCGCGAGCGCGGGGGACGACATGAGCAGCATCATCAGCGTCGTACCGGCGGCCAGGACGCCGGCGCGCAGGGCGTTCTTCTTGTCCACCCTGCAAAAGTAGCGAACGCCGGAAGGGGTCGCGCGCCCGGGGTGCCGTAGGAGACGCCCGCCGCGATGTCCGCGCCGCATCACTCCCTCAGCACCTCCAGCAACGCCCGCACTCTCGGTGACCCCGTCAGCTCCTCCAGCGTCACGGCTCTGCCCTCCGCGTCCGCGATCGGCAGGCGCCAGTTCGGGTACTGGTCCCAGGTGCCGGGGAGGTTCTGCGGGCGGCGGTCGCCGATGCCGTCGGGGAGCCAGACGCCGATCATGCGGGCGGGGGTGCGCAGCAGGAAGCGGTGGACGGCCTGGATTCCGGCCTCATCCGCCTCTGCCGCGGAGGCCGCGGGCCCGAGCAGGCCGAGCCGGCCCAGCACGGCGAGCCACTCCTGCGTGTCGGCGGTGGCCTCCGCGCGCTCCTGAGCCAGCGGGCGGGTCAGCAGGCCGAGGGAGTCGCGCAGCTCGACGTGTTCGCCGGTGAGGCGGGCGGCGGTGGGCGGCAGGTCGTGGGTGGTGGCGGTGGCCAGGCAGTCGGCACGCCAGCTCTCGGGCGGCAGGGGGCGGCCGTCGCCCGCCCAGTCCCGCTCGAACCACAGCACCGACGTTCCGAGCACCCCGCGCCGCTGGAGCGTCTCGCGCACGCCGGGCTCCACGGTGCCCAGGTCCTCGCCGATCACCACGGCCCCCGCCCGGGAGGCCTCCAGCGCGAGCAGGGCGAGCATGGCCTCGGCGTCGTAGCGGACGTACGTGCCCTCCGTGGGCGGCTGTCCCTGCGGCACCCACCACAGCCGGAACAGGCCCATGACGTGGTCGATGCGCAGCGCGCCCGCGTAACGGAACAGGGCGCGCAGCAGACGGCGGTAGGGGGCGTGGCCGGAGGCGGCCAGGCGGTCGGGGCGCCAGGGCGGCAGGCCCCAGTCCTGGCCGCGGGCGTTGAAGGCGTCCGGCGGGGCGCCCACCGACATCCCGGCGGCGAAGTAGTCCCGCTGCGCCCACGCGTCGGCGCCGCCGGGGTGCACGCCGACCGCGAGGTCGTGGACGATCCCGACCGGCATGCCCGCCTCGCGGGCGGCGCGCTGGGCGGCGGTGAGCTGGTCGTCGGTGAGCCAGGCGAGCCAGGAGTGGAAGTCGACGCGGTCGGCGAGGCCGGCGCGGGCGCGGGCGGTCTCGGGCGAGCGGGGGTCGCGCAGTCCGGCGGGCCAGCGCTGCCAGTCGGAGCCGTGCGTCTCGGCGAGGGCGTACCAGGTGGCGTGGTCCTGAAGGGCCTCGCCCTGCTCGGCGCGGAAGGCGGCGTACGCGGCCCGCCGGGCGGGGCCCAGGGGCACCGCCCGGACCAGTTCCAGCGCCTCCCGCTTCAGCTCCCACACCGCGTCCCGGTCGATCAGCGCGCCCTTGTCGAGCACCGAGGCGCGCAGCCGTCCGGCCCGTTCCAGGAGCGCGCCGAGGCGCTCGCGGTCCTCGGCGTACGCGTACTCGGGGACGTCCTCGACCCGCAGGTGGACGGGGTCGGGGAAGCGGCGGGAGGAGGGCCGGTACGGGGAGGGGTCGGTGGGGGCGCCCGGTACGGCCGCGTGCAGCGGGTTGACCTGGACGAATCCGGCGCCCGCCGTGCGTCCGGCCCAGCCGGCCAGTTCGGCGAGGTCACCGAGGTCGCCCATGCCCCAGGAGCGGGAGGAGAGGAGGGAGTACAGCTGGACGAGGAGTCCGTACGAGCGTCCGGTGGGCGTGGGCAGCCGGGGCGGGGCCACGATCAGGTGGGCTTCGGCCGTACGTCCGCCGGGGGCGGTGGCGGTCACGCGGTGGACGCCCGCCGGGAGCCCGTCGGCGGCGGCCCGGGTCTCGCCCTGCTCGGTGTCGATCCGCAGCCGGGTACCGGGGGGCAGGGCGGCGAGGGCGGCGGGGCCCTCGGCGGCGTCGGTCCAGTGGACCAGGGTCGGCGGCAGCAGGCGCTCGCGCAGCTCCCGTTCCCGGCCGGCGAGGGCGGCTCGGGTGGCCTCGGGGGTGGCCGCGTCGACGCCGAGCGCGGCCAGCACGGCGACCACGGCACCGGCGGAGGCCGCGACCGTGCGGTCCGGGGACGGGCTGTAGGAGGTGGCGACACCGTGCAGGTCCGCGAGTCGGGACAGCTCCTCGTCGAGGGGTGCGGCCATCTACAGCCCCGGGCCGTAGGAGTCCGGGGTCGGGTCGGACTCGCTGGTCAGCGGGGCGGCGTCGGCGAGAGGCGGTTCACTTGTCAGCGGCTCGGCGTCGCGCAGGGGCGGTTCACTCGTCAGCGGGGCCTCGGCGCAGCTGCCCTCCGCGCTGAAGACGCAGGCGTGGAGCTCCTGGGTGTCGGGGGACAGCTCCGCCACGGGTTTGGACGGGGCCGGGAGCAGAGGGTGTGCCAGTGCGGCCACGGGGGCCTCCTTGTCGGTACGTCGTACGGCGGCTTGGGCGGGATATCGCAGCCCTACCCAGTGGAGGCGACGGCAGACGTACGGAGAAGAACAACGTGACGTATACGTCATGCCGACCGCCACTATTCACTCAGTACAGGTAGCGCGTATATAGTGATCTCCATGAGCACCCGGCACATCCTCCTGGGGCTGCTCGCGGCGGGGCCGAGCCATGGCTACGACCTCAAGCGACGCCACGACGAACGCTTTCCGCAGGCCCGTCCGCTGGCCTACGGGCAGGTCTACACCACCCTGCAACGGCTGGTCCGCGACGGTCTCGCGGAGGTCGACGGCACCGACGCGGACGGGGGTCCGGAGCGGACCCTGTACCGCTCGACGGACACCGGTGCGCACGAGCTGGCCCACTGGGCGGGCGCGATCACCCCGCCGGCGCCCTTCGTGACGAACGAGATTTTCGCCAAGGTCGTCGTGTCGATCCTCGCGGGCGGCGACCCGGCCGCCTACCTCCGCGCCCAGCGCGCCGCGCACATGGAGCGGATGCGGGAACTCACGGCGGTCAAGACCGCCCGGGACGCCGACCTGGCGACCGTGCTCTCGGCGGACTTCGCCCTCAACCACCTCGACGCCGACCTCCGCTGGATGCACACCACAGCGGCCCGGCTCACCACTCTGACCGCGGAGGTCGACGCAGCATGAACAACAAGGGGGACGCCTCGGTGCCGCTTCTGGCGGGCCGGGACCTCGTCAAGGCACACGGCAGGACGCGGGCGCTGCGCGGTGCCTCGCTGGAGCTGCGCGCCGGTGAGATCCTCGCCGTGACGGGTGCCAGCGGCAGCGGCAAGTCGACGCTGCTGCACTGCCTGGCCGGGATCGTCCGTCCGGACGAGGGCTCGGTGGCCTACGCCGGGCAGCGGCTCGACCGGATGCCGGAGAAGCGGCTGAGCGAGCTGCGCCGCACCGACTTCGGCGTCGTCTTCCAGTTCGGGCAGCTGATCCCCGAGCTGACGGCCGGGGACAACGTGGCCCTGCCGCTGATGCTGGCCGGAACCGACCGCGCCGAGGCCCGGGAGCGGGCCGGCGAGTGGCTGGAGCGGTTCGGGGTGCGCGGGCAGGAGGCGCTGCGGCCGGGCGAGATGAGCGGCGGCCAGGCCCAGCGGGCCGCCCTGGCCCGGGCGCTGGTGACCGGCCCGAAGGTGGTCTTCGCCGACGAGCCGACCGGCGCGCTGGACTCGCTGGCGACCGAGCAGGTGATGACGGCCCTGGTGCACACGGCCCGCGAGTCGGGCACGGCGGTGCTGCTGGTCACGCACGATGCCCAGGTGGCGGCGTACGCGGACCGCGAGGTCCGGCTGAGCGACGGCGTCGCGGTGCCGGCGGAGGTGACGGCGTGACGACGGACGTACGCGGCAACGCCCGGGGCGCCCTGTCGGCCGACGTCCGGCTCGCCTGGCAGCTCACCCGGGGCTCGGACCGGCAGGAGTGGTGGCGGGCCGGGCTGACGGCGGCCGGGGCCGCGCTGGCCACGGGGTTCGCCCTCGCGGCCGTGGCGCTGGGCTCGCTCCGGGGGCACCACCAGGTGCCCTTCGCGAGCGGCCTGCTGGACAACCCGGGCGAGCGCTCGGGGGTGATCTTCAGCCTGCTGCTCCTGCTGGTGCCGGTGCTGGGGTTCCTCGGGCAGTGCGCCCGGATCGGCGCCGTGCACCGCGACCGGCGGCTGGCCGGGCTGCGGCTGGCGGGCGCCACCCCGGCCCAGGTGCGCCGGATCGCCGCCCTGGAGACGGGGCTGGCCTGTCTGCTCGGCGCGGTCCTCGCCACGGCCGTCGCGGTCCCGGTCCTGCTCGGCCAGTGGGACAGCCCGACCGCCTGGGCCTGGACGGGGATCGCGCTGGTCCTTCTGGGTGTGCCGGTGCTGGGTGCGGCGGCGAGCGCGCTGGCGCTGCGCCGGGTGGTGGCCTCGCCGCTCGGGTGGGTGCGCCGGGTGCGGCCGAGCAGCGGGCGGGGCCCGGGGCAGCTGTTCGTGGGCGGCGTGCTGGGCATCCTGCTCCTGGCGCTCTGGGCCCTCTCGAACACCGGCCGCGACCGCGGGCGGCTGCCGCTGACGGTGATCGGCCTGGTCCTCGTGGTCGGCGCGGGCACGGTGTGGCTGGCCGGGGGCACGGCCAGGGCGGTCGGGCGGCTGCTGACCGGCCGGGCCCGCTCCGCGGCGACGCTGATCGCGGCGGAACGGCTGCGCGACGACCCTTGGGCGGCGGCCCGTACGCACGCGGCGGTGCTGCTGGTGACCATCGTCGGCACCGGCTTCGTCGGCGTCCGGCAGGTGCTCCTGGCCGATCTGCACGCCATGAGCCGCGAGGGCCACCTCGGCATGAGCATGTCCTTCTACACGACGGGCATCGACCTGACGGCCGCCGCGATCCTCGTCGGCCTCGCGATCACCCTCTCCGGGCTGGCCGTCGGCACCGCCGAATCGCTGGCGAACCGCCGCCGCGGCCTGGCCGCGCAGGTCGCCGCCGGGGTGCCGCGGCCGGTGCTCGGCCGGGCGCTGCTCCTGGAGACGGCGCTGCCGCTGGCCCCCGCGGTCGCGCTGGCGGGCGGGGGCGGCATGGCGATCGGCATCTGGTACGCCTCGCTGAACCAGGAGCACGTCACCCAGGCCGTGCCGTGGGCCGCACTGCTGGTCCCGGTGGGCGTGTACGCGTGCGGCCTGCTGGCGGCGGCCACGTCGCTCCCCCTGCTGCGCCGCTCGGTGCACCCGGCGGAGCTGCGCTACGCATGAGGCTCCGGCTCCGGGGGTACGGGGGACCTCCGGAGCCGGTCGCCGCCGGCTCAGGCCGTGGCGACGCAATACGAAGACCCGGACCGTCAGGCGGAGATGCCGTCGATCCGGGCCAAGGCGTCGTCCGCGCCGTACGGCTGCAAGTACGGCAGCCAGCGCGGGTCCCTGTGGCCGGTCCCGATGATGCGCCAGGCCAGACCGGTGGGCGGGGCGGGTTTGTGGCGCAGCCGCCAGCCGATCTCCACGAGGTGTCGGTCGGCCTTCACGTGGTTGCAGCGGCGGCAGGACGCCACCACGTTGTCCCAGACGTGCTTGCCCCCGCGGCTGCGCGGGATGACGTGGTCGACGCTGGTTGCGACGCCACCGCAGTACATGCACCGGCCCCCGTCGCGGGCGAAGAGCGCTCGCCTTGTCAGAGGAACGGGCCCCCGGTAGGGAACCCGTACGAATCGCTTGAGCCGGACCACGCTGGGTGCGGGGACAGTGACGGTCGCGCTGTGCATGAAGGCGCCGGACTCCTCGAGGCAGACTGCCTTGTTCTCGAGGACGAGGACGAGCGCGCGGCGGAGCGGTACGACGCCGAGCGGCTCGTACGACGCGTTGAGGACCAGGACGTGCGGCACGGGTGCCTCCTTGGGCGTCGGCGGCGCGTGGCTCGCGCCGGGACGATCTGCAGTCAGTCTCCCCTCCGGGCTGGTGGAAGCGCCACCATCTCCCGGTAACGGGCTGGGAGTGTTTTCGACCACACCGGATTCATCCCCCGGATCATGGCCCGTTCAAGCCCAGGTGAGCCTGGTCTCTCCGGTACGCCTCCTGTGCGGATCGGCGCGAGGCACACACAATGCCCCGTTAGTGTGTTGGTTCTGTCCGTCCGGTGACCTTTTCGTGACCTTGAAGACCTTGACCGCCCCACCGGAGCGGACCGCGCAGCACCATGGAGGTACCTGCCGTGTCCTTGCCCGTCGTCCTACCGGCCGCCGGTGCGTCGCCGTCCCCGTCCCCCTCGGGGTCGACGGCACCGGCCGTGCCGTCGATCCAGGACGCCCAGGAGAGCGCGACGAACGCGGCGAGCTGGGTGGAGCAGAACTGGTCGACCTGGCTCGCGATGGGCCTGCAGATCCTGCTGGTCGTGGTGGTGGCGATCGCGCTCAGAGCGGCGGTGCGGCGAGCGATCACCAAGCTGATCGACCGGATGACCCGGAGCGTGCAGGCGGTGGACGGCACCGCGCTGGGCGGGCTGCTGGTCAACGCCGAGCGGCGCCGGCAGCGGGCCGCGGCGATCGGCTCGGTGCTGCGCTCGGTGGCCAGCTTCGTGATCCTCGGCACGGCCGCGCTGATGGTGCTGTCCACCTTCAAGATCAACCTGGCTCCCCTGCTGGCGTCCGCCGGTGTCGCCGGTGTGGCGATCGGTTTCGGCGCCCGCAACCTGGTCACGGACTTCCTCTCCGGCGTCTTCATGATCCTGGAGGACCAGTACGGCGTCGGCGACACGATCGACGCGGGCGTCGCCTCGGGCGAGGTGATCGAGGTCGGCCTGCGCGTGACCAAGCTGCGCGGGGACAACGGCGAGATCTGGTACGTCCGCAACGGCGAGGTCAAGCGCATCGGCAACCTCTCCCAGGGGTGGGCGACGGCCGGGGTCGACGTGACCGTGAAGGCCACCGAGGACCTCGACAAGGTGAAGGCCACCCTCGACGAGGTCGCCGAGAAGATGAGCAAGGAGGAGCCCTGGAGCGAGCTCCTCTGGAGCCCCATCGAGGTCCTCGGCCTGGACAGCGTGCTGATCGACTCGATGGTCGTCCGCGTCTCCGCCAGGACCATGCCGGGCAAGTCGGTGGCGGTGGAGCGCGAGCTGCGCTGGCGCGTCAAGCGGGCCTTCGACGCGGCGAGCATCCGCATCGTGGGCGGGGCGACGGCCGTCCCGGAGGGCGAGGAGACCCCCGATCCGACGGCCACGGTGGCCGCGCCATCCGCGTTCTCCAACACGGACTCCCCGCAGGCGGCGGCCACGACACCGATCGCTCCCCAGCGGGCGGCGACTCCGGGGAAGTAGGCGACTTTGGGGAAGTAGCGGAACGGTTCGGCACGCTCGTCCGGGTGAACGGGCGTGCCGAACGTCATCAGCGCGTCCGCGGGACCCCGCAGTGCCGCTGCACGGACCCCGTCCTCCACGGCGACCCCACCGAGGCCTGCCAGGACACCGACACCAAGGTGGATCCCGGCGCCCCCTCGCGCTCCCGGCGCCCCGCCCCAGCCGGGACACGGCCCCGTTCGTCAACGACCGAGCCGGCCGCCGGTGACCACGTCGAGGTGGCGCCCCCGAAGACTTTCCGGGCACGCATTCGAGCCACCGCCCCCGAGGTAACGACTCTGTTGCCTCGGGGGCGGTGTCTATTGACGCCCCCTTCGTCCTGGGCTTACGTTCCTCCCACCCCAATAGGAAACTTTCCTAACAGTGGCTGGCGGATGGACATGATCCCCAGGCCACTGGGAAACTGGGCAGCTGGAAAGGCAGGTGTCGACCCACATGGCAGGATCCGCCGGTACGCCGGGCACCCCGCGCGTCCTGCGCGCCATGAACGACCGCGCCGCCCTCGACCTCCTCCTGGAGCACGGGCCGCTGTCCCGCACGCGGATCGGCAAGCTCACCGGCCTGTCCAAGCCGACCGCCTCCCAGCTCCTGGCCCGTCTGGAGTCGGCGGGCCTGGTCCTGGCCACCGGCACCAGCGAGGGCCGGCCGGGTCCCAACGCGCAGCTGTACGCGGTCAACCCGGCCGCCGCGCACGCCGCGGGCCTCGACGTCACCCCCGGCCGCATCCGCGCCGCCGTCGCCGACATCACCGGCCGCACGGTGGGCGAGTACGAACTGCCCACCCCCGGCAGACACCCGGAGCAGCCCGTCGTCCGGCAGGTCACCGACGCCCTCGACGGCGCGGTGAAGGCGGCGGGACTGGCCCGGGACGACATCCACCGGCTGGTCATCGGCACCCCGGGCGCCTTCGACCCGGGCACCGGCCGTCTGCGTTACGCCTCCCACCTGCCCGGCTGGCACTCCCCGACGCTGCTCGACGAACTCGCCGCCGCGCTGCCGATGCCGGTCGAGTACGAGAACGACGTCAACCTCGTCGCGATAGCGGAGCAGCGGCTCGGCGCGGCCCGGGGCCACGGGGACTTCGTCCTGCTGTGGAACGAGGAGGGCCTCGGTGCCGCCCTTGTCCTCGGCGGGCGGCTGCACCGCGGCTGGACCGGCGGCGCCGGCGAGGTCGGCTTCCTGCCGGTACCGGGCACTCCCCTGGTCCGCCAGGTGACCAAGGCCAACAGCGGCGGTTACCAGGAGCTGGCCGGCTCGCAGGCCATCCCCCGCCTGGCCCGGGAGCTCGGCGTGGAGGACGTGCCGGCGGGCCCGCACGCCGAGGTGGCCGCCGAGCTGGTGGCCCGTGCCGCGGACCACACGGGCGGACCGCACCGGCAATTGCTGCAGACCTACGCGACCCGGCTCGCCACCGGTCTCGCCTCCCTCGTCTCCGTCCTCGACCCCGAACTCGTCGTCCTCAGCGGCGCCTCCCTCACCGCCGGCGGCGAGGTGCTGCGCGCGCTCGTCCAGGCCGAGCTGGAGGAGCTGGCGGCACCGCGCCCGCGTCTGGTCGTGGGCGACGTCCGCGAACACCCCGTGCTGCGCGGCGCGCTGGAGAGCGCGCTGGCGGCCACCCGCGACGAGGTCTTCGACACCTCGCGCTGAGCCTTCCCGCACGGCCCTTCCCTCACCACCCCGTCCCGCCCCAGGGAGATCCCGTCATGCCCGAAGTCATCCCCGAAGTGGTCCGAAAGACGGCTTTTGCCCTTACTGTCTCGCTGGCGCTGCTCACCACCGCCTGTACCGGCCAGTCGAACTCATCCGCCACCGACGACGCCTCGAAGGACACGACCATCAACTTCTGGCACGCCTGGAGCGCGCCGAACGAGGTCAAGGGGGTGAAGTCCCTGATCGCCGGGTTCGAGAAGGCGCACCCCAACATCCATGTGAACGTCGTCGGCAACATGACCGACGACAAGATCAACCAGGCGCTGCGGACGGGGGGCGGCAAGGCGCCGGACGTCATCTCCTCCTTCACCACCAACAACGTAGGCAAGTTCTGCTCCTCGGGCGCCCTGGTCGATCTCAACCCCTTCTTCAAGAAGTCGGACATCGACCCGGAGAAGACGTTCCCGAAGGCGATGAACGAGTACACCCAGTTCGACGGCAACCGCTGTTCGGTGCCGCTGCTGGGTGATGCGTACGGGCTGTACTACAACAAGACGGCCTTCGAGAAGGCGGGCATCGAGAACCCGCCGAAGACCTGGTCCGAATTCGAGAAGGACGCGAAGAAGCTGACCATCGCTCAGGGCGACAGCTACAAGCAGCTCGGATTCATGCCGGACTACCACGGCTGGGAGTCCACGACCGAGCACTACTTCGCACAGTTCTCCCCGACCTACTTCGACTCCGACGGAAAGTCGAACGTCGCCAAGGACCCCGCGTTCGAGGCCGGTTTCAGACTGCAGAAGAAGCTCGTCGACGAACTCGGCGGATTCCAGAGGCTGGAGAAGTTCCGCGCCACGCTCGGCGACGAATGGGGACCCAAGCACCCCTTCCACACCGGCCAGGTCGCGATGCAGCTCGACGGTGAATGGCGGCTGGGCATGGCCGAGGCCGCGAAGCCGAAGTTCGAGATCGGCGTGGCCCCGCTGCCCGTCCCCGACGACCAGGCCGGCCAGTACGGCAAGGGCTACATCACCGGCACCATCGCCGGCATCGCCGCCACCAGCCACAGGCAGAACGCGGCCTGGGAACTGGTGAAGTACATGACCACGAACACGGACGCGGTCGTGAACTTCTCCAACGCCATCCACAACGTGCCCTCCACGTTCGCCGGGCTGAAGTCGCCGAAGCTGAAGTACGACCCGCGGTTCAAGACGTTCCTGGACATCGCGGCGAACCCGGATTCGACCACCACGCCCGCCTCGATCAACGGCGGCGTGTACCTGGTGACGATCCAGCAGTTCGGGTACGACTACGAGAGCGGCAAGGTCAAGGATCTGAAGGCGGGGCTGAAGAAGACCGCCGCGCAGATCGACACGGACATCGCGCAGGCCAAGTAGCGATGAGCACCGTCACCCTCGCGTCGAAGCGCCGCCGGGCGGCGCTTCGCACGGCCGCCTTCATGTCGCCCTGGCTGATCGGCTTCGCGGTGTTCTTCGCGTATCCGCTGATCTCGACGGTGTATTTCTCGTTCATGCACTACGACGGTTTCAGACCGCCGACGTGGAGCGGAACGAAGAACTGGACGTACGTCTTCGAGCACTACCCGCTCTTCTGGCCCGCCCTGCGCAACACCCTGTGGCTGGTACTGGTCACGGTGACCCTCCGGGTCGTCTTCGGACTCGGAGTCGGCATGCTGATCACCAAGATCAAGACGGGCGTGGGCGTCTTCCGCACCCTCTTCTACCTGCCCTACCTCGCCCCGCCGGTCGCCGCCACCATCGCCTTCGCCTTCCTCCTCAACCCCGGTACGGGCCCGGTGAACTCGCTCCTGGAAAAGGTGGGCATCCCGGCCCCGGGCTGGTTCAACGACCCCACCTGGTCCAAGCCGGCCCTGACCCTGCTGGCCCTGTGGGGCGTCGGCGACCTGATGGTCATCTTCATGGCCGCGCTGCTCGACGTACCGGCGGAGCAGTACGAGGCGGCGGAGCTGGACGGCGCGTCGGCCTGGCAGCGGTTCCGGTACGTGACACTGCCGAACATCTCCCCGATCGTGATGTTCGCCGTGGTCACCGGCGTGATCCAGACCATGCAGTACTACACGCAGCCGCTGATCGCCGGGAAGGTCGCCTCGGGCGTGATCCAGGGCGCGGGCACCCAGTTCGAGCCCGGCTACCCGGAGAAGTCCACGCTCACCCTCCCCCAGCTGGTCTACAACCTCGGCTTCCAGCGCTTCGACTACGGCTCCGCGTGTGTCGTCGCCCTGGTCCTCTTCGGCCTGTCGATGGCGTTCACCGCGTTCCTGATGCGGCGCCGGGGCGGTCTCATCCAGGCAGGTGACTGACGATGACCCAAGTACTGGACAAGCCGGTCGGGTTGACGGCCCCCGCCTCCCCCGCCGAGCGCACCGCCCGCCGCAGGGCGGCCCTGGAATGGGTCGCGGTCCACTCCCTCGGCGTGGCGGCCGCCCTCTTCTTCACCCTGCCGTTCGTCTTCGTCGTCCTCACCTCCCTGATGAGCGACACCCAGGCGCTCAGCCGCGACCTGATCCCGCACACCTGGGAGTGGGGCAACTACCGCAAGGTCTTCGACACGCCCGGCTTCCTGACCTGGTGGAAGAACACCCTGATCTACGCCGGGCTGGGCACCGTCCTGACCGTGGTGTCGTCGATCCCGGTGGCGTACGCGCTCGCCAAGTTCCGCTTCCGGGGCCGCAATCTGTCCCTCATGCTGGTGATCTCGATGATGATGCTGCCCCCGCAGGTGATCATCATCCCGATGTACCTGTTCTGGGCGAAGCAACTGGACCTGTCGGGCACGCTGTGGCCGCTGATCATCCCCATGGCGTTCGGCGACGCGTTCTCCGTCTTCCTGCTGCGGCAGTTCCTGATGACGATCCCGAACGAGTATCTGGACGCGGCGAAGGTGGACGGCTGCGGCGACCTGCGGACGCTGCTGAAGGTCGTCCTGCCGATGGCGCGGCCCGGGATAGCGGCGGTCGCCCTGTTCCAGTTCTTCTACGCCTGGAACGACTACTTCGGGCCCCAGATCTACGCGTCCGAGAACCCGGGCGCCTGGACCCTGTCGTACGGCCTGGACTCCTTCAAGGGCGCGCACCACACCGACTGGAACCTCACCATGGCCGCCACCGTCCTGGTCATGGCCCCCGTGATCCTCGTGTTCTTCTTCGCCCAGAAGGCGTTCGTCGAGGGCGTCACGCTCACCGGAGTGAAGGGTTGATCCACGTATGAAACTCACCGTGGTCGGCGGAGGCTCGACCTACACGCCCGAACTCATCGACGGCTTCGCACGCCTCAGGGACGCCCTCCCCATCGAGGAACTGGTGCTGGTCGACCCGGCGGCCGACCGGCTGGAGCTGGTGGGCGGCCTGGCCCGCCGGATCTTCGCCAGGCAGGGCCACGGTGGCCGGATCGTCACCACCGCCGACCTGGACGCGGCCGTCGACGGCGCGGACGCGGTCCTGCTGCAGCTGCGCGTCGGCGGGCAGGCGGCCCGCGAGCAGGACGAGACCTGGCCGCTGGAGTGCGGCTGCGTCGGACAGGAGACGACCGGCGCGGGCGGCCTGGCCAAGGCGCTGCGCACGGTCCCGGTGGTGCTCGACATCGCCGAGCGGGTCCGTCGTGCCAACCCGCGCGCGTGGATCATCGACTTCACCAACCCGGTCGGCATCGTCACCCGCGCCCTGCTCCAGTCCGGTCACCGGGCGGTCGGGCTGTGCAACGTGGCAATCGGCTTCCAGCGGAAGTTCGCGGGCCTGCTCGGCGTGGCGCCCGCCGACGTCCACCTCGACCACATCGGCCTCAACCACCTCACCTGGGAGACGGGCGTCCGCCTCGGCGGCCCCGAGGGCGAGAACGTCCTGCCCAAGCTGCTCGCCGAACACGGCGACACCATCACCGACGACCTGCGCCTGCCCCGCCCGCTCCTGGACCGCCTGGGCGTGGTCCCGTCGTACTACCTGCGCTACTACTACGCACACGACGCGGTGGTGCGGGAGCTGCGCACCAAGCCGTCCCGGGCGGCGGAAGTGGCCGCGATGGAGCGCGAGTTGCTGGCCATGTACGGCGACCCGGCCCTGGACGAGAAGCCGGAGCTGCTCGCCGAGCGCGGCGGCGCCTACTACTCCGAGGCGGCGGTGGACCTGGCGGCGGCCCTGCTGGGCGGGGCCGGCAGCCCGTACCAGGTGGTGAACGCCGTCAACCGGGGCACGCTGCCCTTCCTGCCCGACGACGCGGTGATCGAGGTGCAGGCGGCGGTCGGGCCGACGGGTCCCGTCCCGCTGCCGGTGCCGGAGGTCGACCCGCTGTTCGCGGGACTGGTGGCGAACGTGACGGCGTACGAGGAGCTGGCGCTGGAGGCGGCACTGCGAGGAGGGCGGGACCGGGTGTTCCGGGCTCTGCTCTCCCACCCTCTGATCGGCCAGTACGAGTACGCCGAGACCCTCACCGACCAGCTGATCGCGCACAACCGGGAGCACCTCGCGTGGGCCTGACCGCAAGTGTCCTCGCCATCGACGCGGGCAACAGCAAGACCGACGTCGCGGTCCTGGCGGCGGACGGCCGCGTCCTGGCCGCGGCCCGCGGCGGCGGGTTCCGCCCGCCGGCGGTGGGCGTGCCGGCGGCGGTGGACGAGCTGGCGCGGGCGGTGGCCCGGGCCTACGCCGCCGCCGGCGTGGACTCGGCGACGCACGTCTCGGCGTGCCTGGCCAACGCCGATCTTCCGGTGGAGGAGGAGCAGTTGGCGGCCGCGCTGCACGCGCGCGCGTGGGGTGCGACGGTGGAGGTCCGCAACGACACCTTCGCGATCCTGCGCGCGGGCGTGGCCGAGCCGCGCGGCGTCGCGGTGGTCTGCGGCGCGGGCATCAACTGCGTCGGCATGCGCCCCGACGGCCGCACGGCCCGCTTCCCCGCCCTGGGCCGCATCTCCGGCGACTGGGGCGGCGGCTGGGGCCTGGCCGAGGAGGCCCTCTGGTTCGCGGCCCGCGCGGAGGACGGCCGGGGCCAGCCCACCGAGCTGGCGCGCACGCTCCCGGCCCACTTCGGGCTGGACTCCATGTACGCCCTCATCGAGGCCCTGCACCTGGAACGCGTCGAGCACGCCCGGCGCCACGAGCTGACGCCGGTGCTGTTCGCGACGGCGGCCGGCGGCGACGCCGTGGCCCGGGCCGTGGTGGACCGGCTGGCCGAGGAGGTGGTGACCATGGCCACGGTGGCGCTGTCCCGCCTGGACCTGCTGGACGAGGAGACACCGGTGCTGCTCGGGGGCGGTGTCCTCACGGCCGGGCACGCCCAGCTCGAGGACGGCATCCGGGACCTGCTGTCGGCGCGGGCGCCGAAGGCGGTGCCGCGGGTGGTGACGGCGAGCCCGGTCCTGGGGGCGGCGCTGCTGGGACTGGACCGGTTGGGTGCGGGGGCTCAGGCGGGGAACCGGGCGCGGGCGTACTGGGAGGAAGGTGCGTGACCCGGGCGACACCACCAGGGAACCGAACACCGTCCCGGCGCGTATTCATGGGCACGGGGAGGTGACAATGCCGCCCCCCGCTGCCCAATGTCAGATCTGGCGGTGATACTGGTCGGCAAGTAGATGACCATGGGGGAGGTCAACAGTGGCGCACCCGCCGAGCAGCGCGGCACCACCCGTGCCGGCACAGCCACCGGCACCGGCAGTCGTCCCGGCGCCGCCCCGCCGCACCGCGTTCGCGGAGGGCGTGGACCGGCTGCGCGCCGCCGCGACCACGGAACCCGGCCGGCTGCGCATCATCGGTGCCGTACTGGCCCTGCTGGTCGTCGCGTTCGGCGCGGTCACCGCCTGGCAGACGAGCGACCGCGCGGCCGCGGCGGACGACGTGCTGCACAGCAGCCAGCCGCTCAGCTCGGGCGCGGCCGACATCTACCGCTCGCTGGCGGACGCCAACACGGCCGCCTCCAGCGGATTCCTGGCGGGCGGTCAGGAGACGGCCGCCTCCCGCGACCGGTACGAGAAGGACATCCGCGCCGCCGCCGAGGGGCTCGTCACGGCCGCCGCCAGCTCCGATCCGGGCTCCCCCTCGGAGGCGACCGTCGCCAAGCTGAACAAGCTGCTGCCGGAGTACAAGGGCCTGATCGAGCGCGCGCGTACCTACAACCGGCAGGGCTACCCGGTGGGCGGCGCGTACCTTCGGTACGCGAACGAGAAGATGCAGAACGAGATGCTCCCGGCGGCCGAGGCTCTCTACAAGGAGGAGAACAGCAGGCTGAGCGAGGACTACGCGGACGCCACGCCTTATCCGTGGGCGGCGATCGCCCTCGGCGTCCTCGCCCTGGCCGCGCTCGCCTGGGCACAGCACCGCGAGTACCGGCGCACCAATCGGGTCCTGAACCACGGCCTGGTCGCCGCCACGGCCACCGCCTCGGTGGTGCTGCTCTGGCTGGTCGTGGGGCACAGCGTCGCCCGCGCGGACCTCGACAGCTCCTACGACCACGGTGTCCGCTCGCTGAACGTGCTGCACGACGCCCGCATCGCCTCCCTGAAGGCACGCGGCAACGAGAACCTCAGCCTGGTGGCGCGCGGCGCCAAGACGATCCAGGTCGGCGGCGACGTGTACGACGCCTACTACTACGACTTCGACAAGGACATCACGGTCCTCGGCAAGCGCCTGGCCGAGGCGGCCGAGCTCGCCGACGACAAGGCGGGCAGCACGCCGGTCCAGTCGGCCGAGGGCAACATGGCGGAGTGGAAGAAGCGCCACACGTCGGCCCGTTCCGAGGACGAGAACGGCAACTACGACAAGGCCCTCGACCTGGTGATCGGCGCCAAGGGCGCGACCGGCGACTGCTTCGACGCCGTGGACACGAACCTGAAGGACGCCCTCGCGCACGAACAGGCCGAGTTCCAGCAGTCGGCCGGCGACGGCCGCGACGCGATGACCGGCCTCCCGGTCGGCACCGCCGTCCTCGCCGTCCTCGGCGCCGCAGGCGCCCTGCTCGGCATCGGCCGCAGGCTTTCGGAGTACCGGTGACAGGGGGCGCGGACGTGGACGCACGACGGGTGCCGGGCGCCCTGCGGGGCTGGGGTGGCGTGGGTGCGATGGCGGTCGTGTGCGCGCTGGCGCTGGGCTTCGTGCTGTTGTTGCCGCTGAGCCAGTCGCACGGGGACGGTGAGCAGGGCGTCGGTGGGCGGGGGGTCGCCACCGGCCGGCAGGCGCGGGCCGAGGCCTGCGAGGACCCCGAGAAGCAGACGCTGTCGCCGTCGGGCGCGGACGGCCGGACGATCGACGCGATCAAGGCCCGCCAGGGCGACAAGCGCAAGATCATCGTGGGCGTCGACCAGAACAGCTACCGCTGGGGTTACCGCAACCCGAACACCGAGGGCGCGGGGCTGGAGGGCTTCGACATCGACCTCGTCCACCGGATCGCCCAGGACATCCTCGGCGACCCGGACGCGGTCCAGTTCAAGGCCATCCCCACCAGCCAGCGCATCTCGGCGGTCAAGGACGGCCGGGTCGACATGGTGGTCCGCACGTTCACCATCACCTGCGACCGCATCGTCGATGTCGCCTTCTCCGCGCCGTACTTCAAGACCGGCCAGCAGGTCCTGGCCCCCAAGTCGTCGCCCATCACGGGGTACAACGACTCGCTGGCGCACAAGAGGATATGCACGGCCGCCGGTTCGACCGCGTACACCAAGCTGGACGACGACAGGAAGGCCGACCGGCTGGTCTCCTCCGCCGACATCTCCACCACCGTCCCCAACCAACTCGACTGCCTGGTACGGCTCCAGCTCGGCGAGGTCGACGCGGTGGTCACCGACGCCGCGCTCGCCGCCAGCCAGGCCGCCCAGGACCCGACGGTCGAACTGAAGGGCGCCGCCTTCACCACCGACTACTACGGCGTGGCGATGAAGCAGGACGCCACCGATCTGGTACGCCGGGTCAATCAGATCCTGGTGGAGTACCGCGCGAGCGGCTGGCAGGCGTCGTACGACAAGTGGCTGTCGGCGACACTGGGTATGGACGCGAGCCCGTCGAAGCCACCCGCGCCGGAGTATCTGCGCAAGAGCTGACCGGGGAGCGTCGGGCAGGCGATCTTCGGGCATGAACTTCAGCAGACTCAGGACCAAGCAAGCGAGAGGTGATCGATGGGCGTCACGGACCCCGCCGGGCCGGTGATGGACCGGGACGAGGTGGACCGTGCGCTGGCGCGGCTCGGCGCGGAACACGAGGCGATCGAGACCTCGCTGCTCGCCCTGCAGGACCACGCGGGCCGCAGACTCCTCGAAGGCGCCGAGCTCACCGGCGTCACCAAGGAGCGCTGGGCGGCCACGGAGGCGTCGATCACGCTGCTGTGGGCGTACTTCGACGCGTACACGGCCGCGCTGCGCGGCGCCCGGGAGATCCGCGCCCGGCGCCGGTGGTCCAGCCGCGAGGACCTGGTGGAGCTGACCGAACTGCTGCGCGGGGAGTCCGTCACGGTCGCGGGCAGCGCGGCGGCGAACGCGCCGACGCTGCTGTCCGCTTCGGGCCGGCTCAGCGAGCGGTTCTCGCTGGCGACGCTGGTGGACCGGATGAACGAGCTGTACGCGCGCTCGCTGGACATGGTCGTCGCCGCCGACGCCGTCTGGTCGGCGCTGCCCGCCCGGATCGATTTACTGGCCGCGGAGCTCCAGCGCACCCGCAAGCTGGCGTACTCGGTCGGCGTGCGCCCCGGCGAGCACCCGGCGGGCGACGACCTGGAACGCATCACGCGCACCCTGACGAAACTGCGCGAGCAGGTGGTCTCCGACCCGCTCGCCTTCTGGGTGCCGGCCGAGGGCAGTTCGGCGCCGGGCGGCGGCCGGCCGGACACCACGGTGTACGACCGTGAGGCGCGCGCCCTGGAGGACGTACGCCGTGAGATCGACGCCGTCCTGACGGTCCGTCAGGACGCCGAGCAGCGGCTGGTGCGGCTGCGGGACGTGCTCTCCCGCGCGGACCGCACGCTCGCCGAGGCCCGCACCGCGCGCGGCGAGGTGCTGGCGAAGATCGCCGCGACGGAGGTGCCCGTGGTCAGCGGCCCGCCGACCGTGCTGCAGGAGCAGCTGGCGACGGCCGCCGAGTACCGCAGACAGGCCCAGTGGCACCGTCTCTCCCCGCTCCTTGAGTCCCTGGAGCAGAAGGCGGAGGACGAACTGCTGCGTGCCCGCGAGTCGTTGACCGCGGTCACCGCGCCCCTGGCGGTCCGTGCCGAACTGCGCGGCCGTCTCGACGCGTACAAGGCGAAGGTCGCCCGGCACGGGCTCGCCGAGGACCCGTTCCTCATCGAGCGCTACGACGCGGCGCGCCGCATGCTGTGGAGCGCGCCCTGCGACCTGCGCGTCGCCGAACAGGCCGTCCTGCGCTACCAGCAGGCGGCCGCCGAACTGCTCGCCGCACCGCGCGTGCCACAGCAGGGCGGCCAAGAGGACCGTAGGGGGAACCAGGCGTGAGTCAGGCACAGCAGGCGTGTCAGCGGCCGGGCTGCGAGGGCGGTTACGAGGACGTGGGCGGCGGCGAGCTGTACTGCGACACCTGCGGTCTCGCCCCGGTCGTGTCGGCGACCGGCATGGTGGGCTCGCCGCCCACCGGGATCACCGGCGGCGGCAAGGGCTCCTCCGGCAGCTCCAGCGCGCGCTCCAGCAGCCGCAGTGCGCGCACCTCGTCGCACTCGTCGAAGTCCCGCCGTTCGGTGTCCGGACGGCTCTCCCGCTCCGTGTCGGGCACGTCGACGGGCCGCTCGGTGTCGGTGCGCAGCTCCGGTTCGGCCGCCGGGTCGTCGGGGCGCAGCCGGCTGGGCGCCGGGCTGGTCACCGTCCCGCAGGTGCCGCGGCCCGACCCGCGCGCGATGGTGCTGGAGAACCCGGAGGTGCCCGAGCGCAAGCGGTTCTGCTCGCGCTCGGACTGCGGGGCGCCGGTCGGCCGGGCGCGCGGTGAGCGGCCCGGGCGCACGGAGGGCTTCTGCACCAAGTGCGGGCACCCGTACTCCTTCGTGCCGAAGCTCAAGGCCGGCGACATCGTGCACGGCCAGTACGAGGTCGTGGGCTGCCTCGCGCACGGCGGCCTGGGCTGGATCTACCTCGCGGTGGACCGCGCGGTCTCCGACCGCTGGGTGGTGCTCAAGGGCCTGCTGGACACCGGCGACCAGGACGCGATGGCCGCCGCGATCTCCGAGCGGCGCTTCCTCGCGGAGATCGAGCACGCCAACATCGTGCGGATCTACAACTTCGTGGAGCACCTCGACCAGCGCACCGGCTCCCTCGACGGCTACATCGTCATGGAGTACGTCGGCGGCAGGTCCCTGAAAGAGATCGCCAACGCCCGCCGCACCCCGGACGGCAAGCGGGACCCGCTGCCGGTGGAGCAGGCGTGCGCGTACGGCATCGAGGCCCTGGAGGCGCTCGGCCATCTGCACAGCCGCAACCTGCTGTACTGCGATTTCAAGGTCGACAACGCCATCCAGACCGAGGACCAGCTCAAGCTGATCGACATGGGCGCGGTGCGCCGCATGGACGACGACGAGTCGGCGATCTACGGCACGGTGGGCTACCAGGCGCCGGAGGTCGCCGAGGTCGGCCCGTCGGTGGCGTCCGACCTGTACACGGTGGGCCGTACGCTCGCGGTGCTCACCTTCGACTTCCAGGGCTACACGAACGTCTTCGTGGACTCCCTGCCCGACCCGGACACCATCGAGGTCTTCCGCCAGTACGAGTCCTTCTACCGCCTCCTGGTCCGCGCCACGGACCCCGACCCGGACCGCCGGTTCGCCTCCGCGCAGGAGATGTCCGAGCAGCTGACGGGCGTGCTGCGGGAGGTCGTGTCGCTGCAGACGGGCCGCCCCCGGCCCGCGCTGTCGACGCTGTTCGGACCCGAGGTGAAGGTCACCGACACCGAGCTGTTCCCGAAGCTGGACGGGGACGTGTCGCGGCTGGGGACGAGAGCGCCGCGGGTGAACCAGGGGCCCACGCCTCCTGCCCCGCCCCACTCCCCCGCGCTCGCGGGCACTGCCGACGGCGGCGGCCCGGGACTCGTCAAGCCCGTCCCCACCCCGGCAGCCGCGCTCGCCCTGCCGGCGCCGCACGTCGACCCGGCCGATCCCAACGCGGGTTTCCTGGCGGGCCTGATGACCTCCGCGCCGGGTGAGCTGATCGGCGCGCTGACGGCGGCACCGCAGCAGACCGTGGAGACGCGGCTGGCGCAGATCCGCGCCCGGCTGGAGAACGGCGACTCCCAGGCCGCGCTGATGTCCCTGGCGAAGCTGGAGGAGGAGCGGCCCGACGACTGGCGGGTGGTGTGGTACCGGGGCGTGGCCGCGCTGGTGACCGGCGACTTCCAGGGTGCCGCGCTGTCCTTCGACGCGGTCTACGACGCCTTCCCCGGCGAGAGCGCGCCCAAGCTGGCGCTCGGCCTGTGCGCGGAGGTGCTCGGCCAGCTGGACAACGCCGCCGAGTACTACCGCCTGGTGTGGTCGACCGACCCGAGCCATGTCAGCGCGGCGTTCGGCCTGGCCCGCGTCCAGCTCGCGGCCGGGGACCGGTGGGCGGCCGTACGGACGCTGGAGTCGGTGCCGGAGTCCTCCATCCACTACACGGCCGCCCGCGTGGCCGCCGTACGGGCGCGGCTCAGGCAGCGCGCGGCGACCGCCTCCGACGTACCGTTCCTGGAGGACCTGACCGCCGCCGCGGCCCAGGTCGAGGCGCTGCAGGCGTACGGTCTGGACCCGGCGCGGCGCGAGCAGTTGTCGGCGGAAGTGCTCGGCAGCGCGCTCGACTGGATACTCTCCGGGGGCCAGGGCGCCCAGCCCGCCGCGGGCGGCAGGGTGCTGCTCGGCAGCGGTCTGGACGAGCGGGGCCTGCGCTTCGGCCTGGAGCGCGCGTACCGCACGCTGGCCCGGCTGGCGCCCGGCGGCGAGGAGAGGATCGACCTGGTGGAACGGGCCAACCGTTACCGCCCCCGGACGTGGGTGTAGTTGATGTCGCAGATGCCCCAGCAGGCCGCACTGTCGCAGTGCCCGAACTGCGCTGAGCCGCTCGAGTCGGATGACCGTTTCTGCGGTGTGTGCGGGTACGACCTGTCGGTGGTGCCCCCGCCACCGCAGGACCACCCGACGCTCACCATGAACGGCTCGGGCGGGCCCGGGCAGGAACCCGGCCGGGCCCCCGGCCAGGGCACCGCCTGGCCCGTCGTGCAGCCCCCGGACGGCTCCGCCGCCCCGGCGGCGGTGCACCTGCCGACGGACCTGCCGGGCACCCACTCGGGCGGCTCCCCGCTGCCACCCGCCACCCCCGCGCCTCCGGCTGTCCCGCCGCCCCCGGCCGCTCCCCCGGCCGTCCCCGCGGCGACCGGTGCCGCCACGCCGCCGCCCGGCTTCCCGGACTCCCCCGATTCACCGGATTCCCCGGCCTCCGGTGTCCGCTTCGACCGGCCGCCGCAGCCCGACGACTATCCGCTGCAGGCGCCCGATCCGCGGGTGGCGAGCGCGGCCGAGGAGGCCAAGGTGTGCGTGGCCTGCCGGGCGGGCCGGGTGGACAGCGACGGCTACTGCGAGAACTGCGGGCACGCCCAGCCCCGCGAACGCGACCACATGGAGCAGGAGTGCGGCCCGGTCGCCGCCGTCAGCGACCGCGGGCTGCGCCACCACCGCAACGAGGACGCCTTCGCCGTCGGCCACACCGCGCTGCCCGACGGCTCGCCCGCGGCCCTGGCGATCGTCTGTGACGGCGTCTCCTCGGCGACCCGCCCCGACGACGCCTCGCTGGCCGCGTCGCGGGCGGCGGGCGAGTCGCTGCTGGCCGCCCTGCCGCACGGCACGCATCCGCAGCAGGCCATGCACGACGCGATCGTCGCCGCCTCGCAGGCGGTCAACGCCCTCGCCGAGGAGTCCGACTCGGCCCGCGAGCACGCCGTGCACCAGAACGCCCCCGCCTGCACGATCGTCGGCGCGGTCGTCACCTCCGGGCTGCTGGTCGTCGGCTGGGTCGGCGACAGCCGCGTCTACTGGGTGCCGCTGGACCGCGGCGCGCCCCCGGCCCGGCTCACCGAGGACGACTCCTGGGCCGCGCAGATGGTCGCCGCGGGACTGATGAGCGAGGCGGAGGCGTACGCCGACGAGCGCGCCCACGCCATCACCGGCTGGCTCGGCGCGGACGCCTACGAACTGGAGCCGCACACCGCTTCCTTCAAGCCGGACCGGGCGGGTGTGGTGGTGGTCTGCACGGACGGCCTGTGGAACTACGCGGAGACGGCCGAGGAGATGTCCGAGGTCGTGCCCCTCGACGCCGCCGCCCGCCCGCTGCACGGCGCCCGGGTCCTGGTCGGCCACGCCCTGGACGGCGGGGGCCACGACAACGTAACAGTGGCCGTCCTGCCGTTCCCTGCCCCGCCGCAAGGGGCAGGATCGGCCTGAGGGCATACCGCGCGGAAGCCCGAACAGACCGGAGGGGACCGGTCCGTTCACCGTCACCGCCCTGCGCCGACAGGGCGTCCGAGGGGGGATTTGAGTAAGCATGGCCAATTTCTCGAAGTCGAACGTGCCGCAGTTCTCGGTGGACGTGTACCAGAACGCGTACCTGCCGGAGGGCGGCCGCGAGGTCAACGCGATCGTCACGGTGTCGGCCACCGGGGGCGGCACCATCGGGAGCGCGGTGGCAGCACCCCACGTGTACGCGCCCGGCCAGGGCCCGTCCGCCGCCGTGGCGATCATGGTCGACTGTTCGGGCTCGATGGACTACCCGCCGACCAAGATGCGCAACGCCCGGGACGCCACGGCCGCCGCGATCGACACCCTGCGCGACGGGGTGCACTTCGCGGTGATCGGCGGCACGCACGTGGCCAAGGAGGTCTATCCGGGCGGCGGCCGGCTCGCGGTGGCCGACACCACCACCCGCGAGCAGGCCAAGCAGGCGCTGCGCCGGCTCAGCGCGGGTGGCGGTACGGCCATCGGGACCTGGCTGCGGCTCGCCGACCGCCTGCTGTCCTCGGCGGACGTCGCGATCCGGCACGGCATCCTGCTCACCGACGGCCGCAACGAGCACGAGTCGCCGGAGGATCTGAGGGCGGCCCTCGACGAATGCGCCGGACGCTTCACCTGTGACACGCGGGGCGTGGGCACCGACTGGGAAGTGAAAGAAGTCACAGGCATCGCCTCCGCGCTGCTCGGCACCGCCGACATCGTCGCCGACCCGGCCGGTCTCGCCGCCGACTTCACACGGATGATGGAGACGGCCATGGGCAAGGAGGTCGCGGACGTCGCCCTCAGGCTGTGGACACCGGTCGGCACCACCATCAAGTTCGTCAAGCAAGTAGCCCCCACGGTCGAGGAGTTGACCGACCGCCGCACCGAGGCGGGCCCGCGCGCCGGGGACTACCCCACCGGCTCCTGGGGAGACGAGTCCCGTGACTACCACGTGTGCGTCGAGGTCCCCGCGGCGGGCATCGGCCAGGAGATGCTGGCCGCCCGGGTGTCCCTGGTCATCCCGCAATCCGGCGGAACGGCCCAGAATCTGGGCGCCCAGGGCCTCGTACGGGCCGTGTGGACCGACGACATGACCGCCTCCACCTCGATCAACCCGCAGGTCGCCCACTACACCGGCCAGGCCGAACTGGCACAGGCCATCCAACAAGGGCTCGATCTTCGCAAAGCTGGAGATTTCGATGGCGCAACGGCCAAACTGGGGCGGGCCGTTCAGCTCGCCAGTGCCTCGGGGAACGCGGATACTGCGAAACTGCTTGCGAAGGTGGTCGACGTGGTCGACGCCGCGACAGGTACTGTGCGACTGAAAGCGAAGGTCGAGGAGGCCGACGAGATGACTCTCGAGACACGGTCCACAAAGACTGTTCGTGTAAAGAAGTGACGTAAGAACGACTCAGCAGGACCCTGCGAGAGAGGGGGAAGCGCCGACATGCCGACCTGCCCGAACGGACACCAGTCGGGTTCCGACGACTGGTGCGAGGTCTGCGGTCACCGCATGGCCGGTGCCGTACCTCCGCCCCCTCCGCCGCCGCCCCCGTCCGGCGGCGGGTACGGATTCCCGCCGCCTCCCGGCCAGGGCGGCCAGCCCGGCGGACGCCACCTGTCCCCCGTGCCGAACCATGAGCCCGAGCTCTGCCCGCAGTGCCGCACGCCCCGCGAGGGCGGTGCGCCGTTCTGCGAGGAGTGCCGCTGGAACTTCCTGACCAACACGGCCACTTCGTACACCCCGGCCGCCCCGCGCACGCCCGCGCCCGGCCCGGCCGCCCCCCGCTTCCAGCCGCCCGGCCCGTCCTACGGTGGCGGCGGCGAGTCGTACGAGTACCAGGGCTCGCGCCCGTCCCAGATGAACCGTCCCGCCGAGCCGATCCCGCCGAACCCCTTCGGCAGCGAGCCCTCGGGGCCGACACCGTTCGGGAACGAGCGCGGTCAGGGCGGTCCCGGCCAGGGTCCCGGTCCGTCGGGCTTCGGCGGCGGGCGCGGCCCCGGTGGACCGGGCGGTCCCGGCCAGGGCGGTCCCGGACCGTCCGGCTTCGGCGGCGGTCAGGGTCCCGCCGGTCACCCCGGCCCGCCCAACCCTCCCGGCCCCGGTGGCTACGGTGGCGGCCCGTCGCGGCCGGTTCCGCCGCCGCCCGGCCCGCCCGCCGGGCCCGGTGCCACGGCCGGTGGTCCCCCGCCCGGGTTCCAGCAGGCCGCTCCACCTGCCCCGCCCGCCTTCCCGCAGGAGACCCGCCGGCCCCCGGCGGGCGGTCCGTCCTTCGGCGGCGGTGAGGACGACTGGGTCATCTCCCCGCCGTCGGGCTCCAGCCCGTCCGGCCCGGGCGGCGGCTACGGCTATCCGCAGCCCGGCGCCACCCAGGCCCCGTCCGGCCCGGGCTTCCCGCAGGCGCCGCAGGCGCCCCAGGGACCGGCCACCTGGACGGCGACCATCGGCCCGGACCGCGAGTACTTCATGGCGATGATGCAGCGCTCCGGCCCCGAGGCCACGGGCCTGAACCTGCCCGCGTACTCGCCCGAGCAGCAGCGCACGCTCACCGGCAACCAGGTGACGATCGGCCGCCGCCGCCACTCCACCGGCGACACCCCCGACATCGACCTGTCGGTGCCGCCGGAGGACCCGGGCGTCTCGCACCAGCACGCGGTGCTGGTCCAGCAGCCGGACGGCAGCTGGGCGGTCGTCGACCAGAACTCGACCAACGGCACGACGGTCAACGGCTCGGAGGAGCCGATCCAGCCCTTCGTGCCGGTGCCGCTGCGGGACGGCGACCGGGTGCACGTGGGCGCCTGGACGACGATCACGATCCGCAGGGGCTGAGAGCCCCTCAGGGGAGGGGCCAGGTGTGCGGCCCCTCCGGATCGTCCAGCCACGCCCACTCGCGGTCGCCGACGACCGTGATGCCGTACCGCTCGCGCCGCGGCATGCCCTCGCGCTCCCACAGCGCGTACGCCTCCCGGGGATCGAGGGTGCCCCCGGCCAGCGCCAGCAGGAAACGGAACAGGTCCTGCTCGCGGGCCCGGCGCGGCAGCCCTTCGAAGGACGCCGGCCCCGGCTCGGGCCGGTGCTCGCCGCGCAGCGGGACGAAGTAGGCGGGCGTGGCCAGGAAGTGGCCCTCGGCGTGCCCGGCGTCCCGCACGTTCAGCGCGACCAGGCCGGTGGCGAGCGGCGTCAGGATCCGCCCGCCGGGACGGCACTGCGCCACCCAGGCGCGCGGCACGGACGGCAGGGCACAGGTCGCGATGATCCGGTCGAAGGGGGCGCGTTCGGGAACTCCGCGCGCCCCGTCGCCGGTGACCACGACCGGGTGGTACCCGGCGGCGGCCAGGTGCTGCCGCGCCGACTCGGTGATCTCCGGCTCCAGGTCGACGGTGGTGACCAGGTCGTCGCCGAGCCGGTGGGCGAGCAGGGCCGCGTTGTAGCCGGTGCCCGCGCCGATCTCCAGCACGCGGTCGCCGTCCGCCACCTGAAGCTCCACGAGCATCTGTGCCATCAGCGAGGGCTGGCTGCTTGAGGAGAGCAGTTCGCCGTCGCGGAGCCGGGTGGCCAGCGGAGTGTCGGCGTAGGCCCCGCGCAGCCAGCGCTCCCGCGCCCCGCGGTCCGGGCTCTCACCCCATCTGCGTTCGTATCCGCCGGCGACGCCGACGTAGTAGTACGGCACGAAGAGGTGCCGCGGTACCGCCGCGAACGCCTCCCGCCACACCGGGTCGGCGTCCCAGACCCCGCTCGCGTCGATCTCCCGCACCAGCGCGGCCCGCGCGGCGGCGGCGAGGTCGTCCAGATCGTCCAGGTCCCTGTCGAGAGCGTGAGCGCCCATGCGTCCACTGTGCGGCGCCGGGCGGCCGGAGGCGAGTGGTCCTAAGCCCTCAGTCCTGGGTCTGCGGGTCTGAGACCATGGGGTACGTGAAAGAGATTCGGCGCGGCACGCTTCAGGAGAAGACCTTCTACGAGCAGGTCGGCGGGGAGGAGACCTTCCGCCGGCTGGTCCACCGTTTCTACCAGGGAGTGGCCGAGGACCCGCTGCTCAGGCCGATGTACCCGGAGGAGGACCTGGGCCCGGCCGAGGAACGGCTGACGCTCTTCCTCATCCAGTACTGGGGCGGTCCGACGACGTACAGCGACAACCGCGGCCACCCCCGCCTGCGCATGCGCCACGCCCCCTTCACCGTTGACCGGGCGGCGCACGACGCCTGGCTGAGGCACATGCGGGCGGCCGTCGACGAGCTGGGCCTGTCCGAGGAGCACGAGCACCAGCTGTGGAACTACCTGACGTACGCGGCCGCATCGATGATCAACACCGCCGAATGACCAGCGTCGGCTGAGCCCTGGATTCCGGTCGTACGACGCCGGAATCGGTCACAATCCGGTCAAGCCCGCCGCGCAACCGCTTACCCCCCCCCCCGTCCGCCCTCTCTGACAGCATCGCCGGGAGGTGCGGACAACGGGGGCCGGACGGGGGCCGGACGGGGCCGGGTGCGGGGGTTCGTCGTCTTACGTGCGCGGGCGCACCGCCTGCCGCTCGCCGCCGCGCTGCTCGCCGCCCTGCTGACCACGGCGGTGCTGGCGACGCTCACCGCGTACGCGGGCGCGATCGGTGACGCGGCCCTGCGCCACTCCCTCGCCGACCCGCGCAACGCCGCCGACACCGCACTGATCGTCAAGGCAGAGGTGCCGCGGGGGCAACGTGCGGCGGCCGACGCCGCCGTAGGGAAGGGGGCCCGGCGGACCTTCGACGGGCTGCCGGTGACCGTGCGGACCCTGGTGCGGCCGGCCCGTACTCGCTGCCCCGCTCGCTCCAGTCCCGCGCGGAGCGCTCCGGGAGAGCCCGCCTTCACCTACGTCGCGGCGCTGGACCGCACGCAGGTGCGGCTGGTCGCCGGACGGCTTCCGCACGGTCCGGCGGAGGTGGCGCTGCCGCAGACCGCCGCCCAGCGGCCGGGGCTGGCGCCCGGCGCCCGGCACACCCTGGCCGACCGGCTGGACGGCCCGCCGGTACGGGTGCGCGTGACGGGGCTGTACCGGCCCGCGCCGGCGACCGCGTCGCCCTGGAACTGGAACCGGACAGACGTCGGCGTGTGGCCGGACGACAGCGAAGAAGAGTGACCGGCGGGACTCAGCGCACGCTGACGCCCAGCCCCCCGAGCCCGCTGCGCCGCACGGCGATAGACCCGTAGGGCGTACGCAGCCGCAGCCAGGCCCCCGACGACAGCAACGCGAGTTCCTGGGCCCCAGCCGGCCGCAGGAACCCCAGCGACTGAGCCGCGTGCACGGCCCGCACCGGCAAGGACGTCTCCCCGACCGTCCGGGACCAGATGTCCCGCCCGATCGCGTCGAGCACCACCCGCGTTCGCCGCTCCGGCCCCAACTCATCCGTACGGGACCGGAATTCGGCGACCGCGGCGCCGACCATCGCCCGCAGGGAGTCCGCCGGGGGCAGCCCCGGCTCCGGCCGCCAGCCCCCGCGCGGCGGCAGCACCCCGGCCCACGGCGGCCCGGTCACCGCGGCCGGCACGACGGCCGTGGCCGCCGACTCGTCCACGGACTCCAGCAGCTCACCGGCGGACACGGTCACATCGAGCGTGACGTCGAGCCCGTTCTCGTACGGCTTGGCGAGCCGCACCGCACGGATCGCCAGCACCTCGAAGGACGGCGGCCGCCCGAACACGGCGAGCGCGGTCCCCGCCGCCTGCAGGCGCACGGCGGCCGAACGGTCGTAGTGGAGCAGCCGGGACAGGAAGGCGGCGAGGTCGGCCGCCTCCACGTCGTCGGCGAGATGGAGCACCGTCATGCGGCGACGGCCTCCTCCTCGTCGTCCATGTACTCCCGGAGGAACTCCCGTTCCTCCGCGGTGATGCGGCGCGGCCGCTGGGCCTCGAAGTCGAACGGCACCACCACTGTCGAGGCCCGTACATAGATCAGGTCATCGTCCTTCACCTCGTAGGTGATGGTGAAGGACGCGGCCCTGATCTCGGTGACCCACAGCTCGACGTCCACCGGATGGTGCCGGTGGACGAGCTGCCGCTTGTAGTCGATCTCATGGCGCGCCACCACGGACCCCTGCTTGAACTCCTTTTCCGGGCGGAACAAGAAGTCGATACGGGCCTCCTCCAGGTAGCGGATGAAGACCGCGTTGTTGACGTGGCCGTACGCGTCCATGTCCGACCAGCGCAGCGGGCAGCGGTAGATGTGGCGCAAGATCGATCAGCCCCGGGTCAGCTTCTTGTAGGTGGCGCGGTGCGGACGCGCGGCGTCCGGCCCGAGCCGCTCGATCTTGTTCTTCTCGTACGACTCGAAGTTGCCCTCGAACCAGAACCACTTGGAGTCACCCTCGTAGGCGAGGATGTGCGTGGCGACGCGGTCGAGGAACCACCGGTCGTGGGAGACGACGACGGCGCAGCCCGGGAACTCCAGCAGCGCGTTCTCGAGGCTGGAGAGGGTCTCGACGTCCAGGTCGTTGGTCGGCTCGTCGAGGAGCAGCAGGTTGCCGCCCTGCTTCAGGGTGAGCGCGAGGTTGAGCCGGTTGCGCTCACCACCGGAGAGGACGCCGGCCGGCTTCTGCTGGTCGGGACCCTTGAAGCCGAAGGCGGAGACGTAAGCACGCGAGGGCATCTCCACCTGCCCCACATTGATGTAGTCGAGCTCGTCGGAGACGACGGCCCACAGCGTCTTCTTCGGGTCGATGTTCTCGCGGCTCTGGTCGACGTACGAGATCTTGACGGTGTCGCCGACCTTGATGCTGCCGGAGTCGGGCGTCTCCAGCCCCTGGATCATCTTGAAGAGGGTGGTCTTGCCGGCGCCGTTGGGCCCGATGACCCCGACGATGCCGTTACGGGGAAGGGTGAAGCTCAGATCGTCGATGAGGACCTTCTCGCCGAAGGCCTTGTTGAGGTTGTTGACCTCGACGACGACGTTGCCGAGCCGCGGACCCGGCGGGATCTGGATCTCCTCGAAGTCCAGCTTCCGCATCTTCTCGGCCTCGGCGGCCATCTCCTCGTACCGGGCCAGACGCGCCTTGGACTTGGCCTGCCGCCCCTTGGCGTTGGACCGCACCCACTCCAGCTCTTCCTTGAGCCGCTTCTGCCGCTTGGCGTCCTTCTGCCCCTCGACCTTGAGGCGGGCGGACTTGGTCTCGAGGTAGGTGGAGTAGTTGCCCTGGTAGGGGTAGGCGCGCCCGCGGTCCAGCTCGAGGATCCACTCGGCGACGTTGTCGAGGAAGTACCGGTCGTGGGTGATGGCCACGACGGTGCCGTCGTACTTGGCCAGGTGCTGCTCCAGCCAGTTCACCGACTCGGCGTCGAGGTGGTTGGTGGGCTCGTCGAGCAGCAGCAGGTCGGGCTGCTCCAGGAGCAGCTTGCACAGCGCGACGCGGCGCCGCTCACCACCGGAGAGGTTGGTGACGGGCCAGTCCCCGGGCGGGCATCCGAGCGCGTCCATGGCCTGCTCGAGCTGAGCGTCGAGGTCCCAGGCGTTGGCGTGGTCGAGCTCCTCCTGCAGCTTGCCCATCTCGTCGAGCAGGGCGTCGGAGTAATCCGTGGCCATCAGCTCGGCGATCTCGTTGAACCGGTCGAGCTTGCCCTTGATCTCGGCGACGCCCTCCTGAACGTTCTCCAGGACCGTCTTGTCCTCGGTCAGCGGGGGCTCCTGGAGCAGGATGCCGACGCTGTAGCCGGGGGAGAGGAAGGCATCACCGTTCGACGGCTGCTCCAGCCCGGCCATGATCTTCAGCACGGTCGACTTACCGGCACCGTTCGGGCCGACGACGCCGATCTTCGCCCCCGGCAGGAAGTTCAGGGTGACGTCATCGAGGATCACCTTGTCGCCGTGCGCTTTGCGCGCCTTGCGCATGGTGTAAATGAACTCAGCCAAGAGAAACCGTCCGGCAGCTTGAAATCTGGCAGTGGGCAGATACACCCCATCTTGCCTGACGGCCAGCCCTGGGTGGTAACCCGTCTGGTTGGGGGGCTGTGACCTGGCGTTTCGCTGCTGCGGGCGGTAGCTCGACCGTCGGTCAGCCAGCTCGGAAGTCAGTCGGGCCAGCCCGGCGGGGTCCCCTTGAGGTGCGGGCGCGCGTCATTGCAGGGGTGGCCGCGACGGCCTGGTCACCCTTTGCTTCATGAGCAACCACCCTCTCGTCGTAGTGGAGGCCCCGGACGACCGAGGCTTGCGGGCCGTGCGTGTCCGGGGTGAAGCCGTAGGCCAGGCATGGTCGCCGCGCGGCCTGCGGAGGCTGGTGCGACGGGCGGGTCTGCCGGACATCGATCTGGACGACCCCGGCCGCGTCCACTGGTAGTGGACCGTAGACCGCGCCGGCCGTGACCGGGTGCCCCAGGTGCGGCCGGATCTCCGCCTGCCCGTGGCTGATGTACTCGCGCAGAACTGAGTACGTGCGCTCTGGTCGGCGACGGGGCGAGCCGAAACGCTTGGACCATGCGCCAAGGACTGCTGAAACCCGTTCTCCAACTGTTGCCGATCATCGCACTGGCCGGGGTATCGCTGGCGGCGTGGGCTGCCTGGCTGGGCTGGGACCAGAATCGTGACGTGCAACCCGGTGGTACGACGACGGGCCCCTACGAGGCGTGGCAGGTGATCGGGCTGGTGCTGACTCTGCTGGCACCGGTGTGCTGGGCGGCATCCCGGCGCTACGGCGCAGGTGCTGTGTTCGGCACCACGGCCGGCCTGACCGTTGCCGCCTATGACGACTGGTCGGACGACTCCAGCGGCCTCTTCATGGTCGGCGTGGGGATGGTCATGATGGGAAGCTTCATCGTGACCGCCGTCATTTCCGCTGTGATCGCCTCCGCGAGTCGAGACGGACGACGGGACCGGAGCTTGACGTAACGCTGCGCTGGCTCCCGGCAGGCCTCGAACCTGCGGCCGAGCGCTTGGACGCTGTCGGCCGTCCACGTGGCAGTCGCCCATGGCAGAGTTCCCGGACTGTCGGCCCGGGCCCGATGACATCGACGCGGACAGCATCGGCCTCCACGGCTTCAGCGTGCTTGATCCGCACGGGTCCGATCCCGCGGAGCAGGAAGCGCTGCCGCGCAAGGCCATGGAAGGGATGGGGCCGCCTCGCTTCTTCGGTCCGGGGCCCGGCAGTTCGCTGATCGAACGTGCCACCCCGTGGAGACCGCGTCGATCGCTCAGCGCCCCGTCGTCGTCTCCCGTCGGCGGAGCAGCACCAGCACCCCACCCCCGATGACCACCAGCCCAATGGCCACCCCCGCGATCAGCGGCGTCACGCTGGAGCCGCCCGTCGCGGCCAGGTTGGTGTCGCCGGCGGTGCCGCCCACCGACGCGGGGCTGGGCTCGCTGAGGGTCTGGACGGCGTCGCCGGTTTCGGCGGACTGGGGCTTGCAGTCCAGGACGCCGGTGAAGCGCTGCTCGAAGCCGTTCGGGCCGGTGATCGTGAAGTCGTATGCCTGGTCTTCCTGGAGGGGGATCGTCACCGTGCGGGAGGTGCCCTCGGGGATGGTGTAGTCGGTCTCCATCAGCGAGAAGGTGAACGGCTTGTCGCCGGTGTTGGTCCCGGTGATGTCCAGGCTGCCCCTGGCGCAGTTCTCGCGGGCCCACAGGGCCGGTATCGCGCCCTTCGCGGCCCAGTCGGCGGCGGCGGGCGCGGAGACCGTCGACTCGCTGGAGCCGGCCAGGATCTGGGTCTGGCTGCGGCTGTCGGAAGTGAAGGCACGGCCGACCGGGACGGTGGTCGACGCCTGCACGGTCAGCTCGGCGGAGCCGTCGGCGGCCTTCTCCGGGACGTCGAAGAACAGGCGGCTGCCGTCCGACGCCGAGGTGACCGGCTTGCCGGTCTTGTCGACGATCCGTACGCCGGTGATCGCCGCGTCCGCCGGGGGTGTCACCGTCACGCTGCGCGCGTTGGTGTGCACCGTCACCGGGCCGAGGAGTCCGCCGGGTCGGCCGGAGACCGCGGGCGGGTCGAGGGTGAGGGAGGCTTCGGGCTCCGCCACGGAGCGGGCGCTCTTGACCAGGTAGTCCGCGAGCTTCTCGGCCTGCGGGTCCACGGCGTCGACGTCCGCGCCGTCGGAGTAGCGCCAGATGGCGACCTGTGTGCCGGCCGCGGCGTCCTGCTCGGTGAGACCGTGGGCGCCCGCCCGGTCGGCGAGCGCCGCGAGGTCGTTGACCTGGGGGTAGGAGTTCTGCAGGATCCAACGGATCTTGCCGGCGTCCTTGTTGGTGCCGAGCGAGGTGGCGCTCCAGGGCGTCTCCTGGTACTTGGCGTCCTTCTGCGTGGGGTTGTCCAGGTCGACGCAGTACGTATGCAGGGTGCCGCCGCCCTCGACGGACATCTCGAACAGACCCGCGGACACCCGCTGCTCGCCGCCGTCCTCGTGGATCACGGCGTCGCCGTACGTCTTCAGGCCGCCTATGGTGGCGGTCGCCCCGCCCTGGTGCTGCGGCGCCTCGCCGGCGGTGGCCGCACCGGCACCGGTCAGCACACCGGCGGCCGCCAGTCCGCCGACCAGGGCCGCGGTGGCGAGGCGGCGCACGCCCGCGCCGAGCGCGGACGGCGCGGACGCTCCGGCGGGCCCCGAGAGCCCAGAGAACGCAGAAAGCACTAAATTCCCCTTCGAGCAGGACCCGTTGTTGTGGGGGGAACGGTCCCACCAGCAGAATCAGCAGCCTCGAGAGCTACGCCCGGCATCCTATGGATCAAGCGCACCGCGCTCGGTGGTCATATCGTCGGATGACCGATCCGACTCGGAATCGTTATCGCGGCTGTGGCTGACGTCACGTCACCGCTACGGTCTGCGCCTGCTGTTGTACCGGAGCGTCGCCGTCTGCGTTCACGGACGGTGTCTCCCAGGCGGGTTCCGGTCGTCGCTGGACCGCCTCCGGCTTGGGCGTGCGCAGGAAGGCCGAGGTCCCGCGGGCCATGTCGTGGCCGATCGCCACGGCGTCGAGGTCCGCGGAGGCCCACTTCTGCCCCCCGTCGCGCGCCTCCTCGCGCACCTTCAACCTGCCCTGGACCACGACGGGATCGCCCAGGTTCAGCGAGGCCGCCGCGTTGACCGCGAGCTGCCGGTTGGCCCACACCGTGAAGAAGTTCGTGTGGCCGTCCGTCCAGGCGCTCTTCTCGCGGTCCCAGTAGCGCGACGTCACCGCCAGCCGGAACCGCACCGACGGGCCCGAGGCCAGCTCCCGGTACGTCAGGTTCGTCGCCACATTGCCCACCGCGCACACCATCGTCTCGTTCATCGCGAATCCCTCCCTCGCCCGGTCGTCACCGCCGAGCGGATACGCGTACGGGCCCGTCCCGTACGGCTGCGTCCGGTGCGTCGGTCGCGTGCCGCCGCGTCGTACTGCCGCGTCGTGCGTCGCGATCGCCGCGGGACCAGACTGCCGCCGTCGGGCCGGGCCCGCCGAGCGCTGTGGACCACCGGGAGACTGTGGAGAACTCCGTCACCCGGGCGAGTGGTTCACATCCCGCACGTCAGAGGGCGGCCCAGCACGTCAGGGGTCACCTCACCGTGGCCCCCGCTCTCGTCACCCTCCCGTACTGCTCCCGCACCTCCCGGTACCGCAGCAGCTCCGCGGCCACCGGATCGAGCACCCGGGCCCGGCCGCAGCCCGCGGCCGCCTCCCGCAGCCGGCGTTCCGCATCCAGGCCGTACCGCCGTGCCGGGCCGCGTGCCGCGATCCGGCAGCTCCACTCGACGAGCGGGCCACCGACGATGCCGGAGACCATCAGCAGCACCGGCACGCCCAGGTTGGGCGCCATGACGCCGACGATCTGCCCCAGCAGCCACAGCCCGCCCACGATCTGCAGAAGGGTCATGGCCGCCTGGACCAGTACGGCCACCGGCCACCAGCCCGGCCGCGGCGGACGCCCGGGCGGCAGTCCGGCCCGCGCCGCCAGGTCGTCCAGCGCCTCGGACAGTCCCTGGGACCCGCGGACGGCCGCCTCGCGCACCGCCTGCGCCCAGGGCGTGGGCAGCCCCGCCGAGGCCCGGTCGGCCACTGTGCGCACAGCCTGCTCGACCCGCTGGCGGGCTGTGGCCTCCTCTTCCGCCGGGGGGCGCGCGGGAAGCCGTCCCGTCATGGGTTCGCGCCGGCCCTGGCACCACCGCCACAGCCGCAGCCAGGGCGTGCCACAGGCCCGGTTGGCGTTGCGCAGCCAGGCGCGTTCGGCGGCCTCGCCGGCGGCGGTGGCGCCCACGGCGTCCGCGAGGCGGTCGGCGAACTCCTCCCGCGCGTCCTCGCTCAGACCGGCGCGCCGCCCGGTGCCGTACACGGGCCGCAGCCGGACCGCCGCGGCGTCCACGTCGGCCGCGATACGCCGGGCAGCCGCCCCGCGCTCGGCCACGAACTCCCCGAGCGCCTCGCGCAGGTCAGCCACGCCGTCGCCGGTGAGCGCGGACAGGGCGAGCACGATCGCGCCCGGTTCGCCGTACTCCCCCAGGGCGACGCCGTCCTCGTCGAGCAGCCGGCGCAGGTCGTCGAGGACCTGGTCGGCGGCCTCGCCGGGAAGCCGGTCGACCTGGTTGAGGACGACGAACATGACCTCCGCGTGGCCCGCCAGAGGCCGCAGATAGCGCTCGTGGAGCACCGCGTCGGCGTACTTCTCCGGGTCGACCACCCAGATGACCGCGTCGACCAGCCTCAGGATGCGGTCCACCTGCTCACGGTGCTCGACGGCCGCGGAGTCGTGGTCGGGCAGGTCGACGAGGACCAGTCCGCGCAGCTGACCGTCGTTCTCCGGGCTGTGCATCGGGCGCCGGCGCAGCCGTCCGGGGATGCCGAGCCGGTCGATCAGGGTCGCCGCGCCGTCGCTCCAGCTGCACACGATGGGCGCGGCGGTGGTCGGCCGCCGTACGCCGGTCTCCGAGATGGTCACCCCGGCGAGGGCGTTGAACAGCTGCGACTTGCCGCTGCCGGTGGCACCCGCGATGGCTACGACGGTGTGCTGGCCGGAGAGTTTGCGGCGCGCCGCCGCCTCGTCGAGGACCCGGCCCGCCTCGGCGAGCGCGCGGCCGTCGAGCCGGGTGCGGGAGAGCCCGACCAGTTCGCGCAGGGCGTCGAGGCGTGAGCGCAGCGGACCGTCGTAGGCAAGGGGGGTCACCGTCTGGGCGCTGGGTTTCCTGGGCTCGAAGGCGGGGCTCTGCTCGGCGGCAGCAGCGGCGGTGGCCTCGGTCACCCGCCGGGCGATGAGGCCGTCGTCCCAGACGTCCGCGGGGCCGGCCTCCGGTTCGGGGCCGCCGTCGTCCCGCACGCGCGCGTGCTGACCGTTGTTCGCCTGCTCGTCCTCGGCCTTCCCCGACGCGTTCTCCGCAGCCTTCGCGGAGGCCTCATCGGGGCGGCCCGGACGGGAGGTGCTGTCCGGACCGCCGTCACCGGGGACGCCGTTGCCGCGGTCCTCGGGGCCGGGCGCCTGGTGCGGGGAGACCTCGGCGGGGGGACCGGCGTGCCTGTTGTCGTCCATGTGATCCAGGTGATCGTTGCGAGCAGTGCGTTCCGGAATCCGTTCCGCGCTCCGTTCCGCGCTCCGTTCTGCGCTGCGTTCGGTACTCCGTTCGGTGCTGCGATCCGCACTGCGATCGCCGGGGTCGACGGCATCCAGGTTTTCCACGTGATCCAAGCGACCCATGTGATCGACGTGATCCACGTGATCGACGTGGCCCCTGTGGTCCTGGTCAGTGACGGCGGTCACCGGTCACCTCTCCTTCTGCAGTACGGACAGCGCGGCGATGAGTTCGGCCTGGGGCTCGGGACGGACCGCCAGGCCGTCGAGCGGGGCGAGGCGGCGTTCGCGTTCGCCGTGCATGACCCGGTCCACGTAGTCGGTGAGCAGCCGTCCGGCGCGGTCGCGCAGCCGCAGCGCGCCGTGGGCGCCGATCCGCTCACCGAGCCCCTCGCCGGCGGAGCGCGCCCGCCGGCCGCCCAGCAGCGCGGTGGCGACCAGGGCGGCGACGGCCTCCGGGTCCGGGGCGACGCTGCGGTCCAGCTCGCGCACCTCGTCCTCGGCGTACTCCTCGAGCTCGCGCCGCCACCGCCGTACGGCCAGGCCGATGCGGTGCTCGGCGCTCGCCAGGGACGGATCCCGGTCCGCGAGCCCCGGGGCGTCCGCGGCCGGCTCGCGCCGCCAGGCGTCGTCCACGCGCTCGTCGGCGGCGGTGACGGAGCACAGCAGCAGTGCCGCCAGGCTCTCCGCCAGGGCGTCGAGGAGCTCTCGGGCGGTGCAGTCGAGCGGGAAGGCACGCCAGCGCTTCAGCGCGTCCCCGGCGAGTACGGCCCCGGCCTGCAGTCGCCCCCGTACGCGCGCGTGCTCGCTGTCGTACGCCGCGTCGACGGCGGCCGTCAGCCGCAGGGCGGCCGCGTACTGGGCGGCGGCGGCGCTCGCCAGCTCGGGCAGGCGCGACTTGAGCGAGTCGAGGAGGCCGTACGCCGTACGTGCCATGACGCGCTGCCGGGCCCCGGAATCCTGCGCCTGCTGGACGAGCCAGGCCCGCAGCGCCGCCACGGCGGTGCCCGGCAGCAGGCCCCCGCCCCAGGCCGACTCGGGCAGCTCCGGCACGGTGAACCGGGGTACGTCGCCGAGGCCGGCCTTGGCGAGCAGCGCCCCGTACTGCCGCGAGACCTCGGAGACCACCTGGTGGGGCACCCGGTCGAGGACGGTCACCAGGGTGGCGTCGTACTCCTTGGCGGTCCGCAGCAGATGCCAGGGCACCGCGTCGGCGTAGCGGGCGGCCGTGGTCACCATCACCCAGATGTCGGCCGCGCAGATCAGTTCGGCCGCCAGGACGCGGTTGTCGGCGACCAGGGAGTCGATGTCGGGCGCGTCGAGCAGGGCGAGCCCGCGCGGGAGGCTGTCGGCGGTCTCGATCCGCAGCACGCGCCCCGGATCCTCCCCGGGAATCGCGAGGTCGTCCCCCGTGTCCTGCTGGGGCCTCCACACGCGCGTGAGGTCGGGCAGCACCCGCATCCCGCTGAACCAGTGATGGTCCTCCGGGTTGCAGACCAGCACCGGCGTCCTGGTCGTCGGCCGCAGCACGCTAGCCTCGCTGACCCGTCGCCCCACGAGCGAGTTGACCAGCGTCGACTTGCCCGCCCCGGTCGAACCTCCCACGACTGCCAGCAACGGCGCTTCGGGCTCCCGCAAGCGGGGCACCAAGTAGTCGTCGAGCTGTGCGAGCAGTTCGTCGCGGTTGGCACGCGCGCGTGGGGCCCCCGCCAGGGGCAGCGGGAAGCGTGCGGCGGCGACACGGTCGCGCAGGGTGGAGAGTGCGTCGAGCAGCTGAGGCCGTACGTCCAAGGTCACCACATGCGAAGAATGCCCAATTTTGGGGGAATTCTGAAGCATATAGACATGTCTGCGCGCCGAAGGGACACAACGGAACTAAGGGGCGACTGGGACGCGGGCACAGTCCAGGCATAACGAGTGCACAACACCCGCCGCGTTCGGACGTCAAAAGCGGTGCACGATTCGTACCTGCCTGCGATTATCAGGACCGCTTCACCGAACCTCCACATCGAGCCACGGAGGCGAAGCGACAGGGTCAAGGATCCGGGAGCCCTATCCTTGTCCCCGGCAACGTCACGGATCAGCCCACACCCGGGCACCAGGTACGAGGCCACCACACCCGGCCCCCGTAGCTCAGTGGATAGAGCAGGCGCCTTCTAAGCGCTTGGCCGCAGGTTCGAGTCCTGCCGGGGGCGCACACACCCTCTCCCTGCGAAAACGCGTGAGGGGTTCTTTGATGTCCGGATGCACATCGCTGTGAGACCAAGCGCCTTGACTGTCCACGATCGTGGATACATACCCCGACATCGGGGTTGCAGTTCGCGCCGAGGGACGCCTGGCTACCGCTCCTCGTCCAGTACCTGGGCAGCCGCGCGTGGGTCCATGAGGTTGGACCACGCCTGTTCGGCCGGGAGCAGGTCCCGCTCAGGCAGGGCGTACTCCGGATACCAGCCCTCAGCCTCGCAGCCGGGGACGTTGCGCAGGATCAGCACGGTCAGGTTCGGCGGAACGGAGCCGGTGATCCGGACGGCGAGGTAGGTCTCGTGGCCGTCGTCCGCACGCACCTGAAGGCCAAGGGTGAAGGTGTCGAACTCGCGTGTGTGCTCACGGCCGTCGCCCAGCGTGGCGTGCGCCAGGTCCAGCAGAGTCGCCCGCAGGCGGCGCACGAAGCGGACACCGGCCTCGGCGCGGTACCGGACATGGTCCTCGCGTGCGGGCAGGAGGTGAGCGGTGTGTGTCGCGGTCTTCAGCCCGTCGGAATGTTCCGCGTTGTAGCGAGCCCGGACGGCACGGCCGTCGGCCTCCAGGGCTGCATAGAAGTCATCGCCCGAGCCGTCCTCGCGCCGACCCGCCGCGACCAGCCACGGCAGATCGGCGTCCAGCCATACCGCGCCGCGCCATCGCTGCACCTTGACCTTGAACAGCACCTGGTCGTCCACGGACCGGATGCGTTCGTGCTTGCCGTCCTCGTCCGCGAACTGCTCGGACGCTTTGGCCGGCACCGGGTGGTCGATCTCGTCCAGCGGCACCGTGACCGGCGGCACCGCGAGGCACAAATCCTCGCGTAAGCAGCGCAGCGTCGGGCGGGCCGGGCCCAGCCGGCCGGGTCCGCTCATTCCTCGATTCCCCCGACCGCGTCGATCTCCTCCGCGGTCAGCCCGGTCAGCAGCATCACATCCGACTTCAGCGAGCCATCCAGCACACTGAGCGCCTCCACCATGCCGGACCGCAGATCCTCACGGCGCTGCTCCAGATACGCCCGGACCGCCTCGGCCACCAGGTCCTTCTTCGTCAGCCCCAGGAAATGAGCGCCCTGGCTGATCAACTTGTCCGTCGCCGGGTCCACCTTCAGCGGGGACTGGCGTACCGGCTTCGCCGCCGTCGTCATCGTCAACACCTCCGCCGCCATAGTACCTAAATACCTCACGGTGTAGTTGTTCCGGCGTCACCGCTGTCGAACGCCCTGGCTCTGGCCGACGGCACGCGCACCAGCTCATGGCAGCCGACTCGGAACGGTGGGACACCGGCAGCCCGGCAGCGATGACGAACGCCTCGTCCTGCCGGCCGGCTGCCAGACCCCGGCAGCCATCCGCCGCCGCGGCCGGGCGAGGCTGACCTCATGGCCGGCCGGCCGTGACGCGCGCGGCGCCGACGCGGTCGTGGCCACCGCGCTGGACGCGGCCCCGGCCCAGCACACCGCACTGGCCTGTGCCCTTCGCACGCCGGTGTGTTCACCCGTCCGCGTCACCCGGGTGGCGGGTTCCCTTCCGCAGGGATCCCCTTGAGATCATGAGCGACAACGGCGGCGCCCCGTTCTCCGGCGGGGAGCGCGGTGAGCTGGACGAACTACGGCGTCGACTGAGCGCCTTGGAGACCGCCGGGCCACCGCGGGCGGCGGGCCATCACCGGTTCCGCTCGCTCGGCTCGGTCCTGCTGATCCTTTTCGCCGCGCTGCTGTCGCTGTTGTCCGTCGTCGCGGTGTGGGCGAACAGCATCGTGCGGGACACCGACCGCTACGTCGCCACCGTCGGACCGCTGGCCAGTGACCCCGATGTGCAGAAGGCGGTCACGAACCGGGTCACCGCCGCCGTGCTGGCACAGATCGACGTGGACACGCTGGTCAAGCAACTGTCGGACGCGGCTGCGCAGAAGGGTGTCCCGCCGCGGGCGGCACAGTTGCTGAACAGCCTGGACGGGCCGATCTCCAGCGGGCTGAAGCAGCTGGTCAGCAGCACAGTGGAGCGGGTGGTCACCAGCAGCGCCTTCGACACGGTCTGGGTGGACGCCAACCGCAGGGTGCACACGGCGCTCGACAAGGCCCTGACGGGCGAAGCGGCCGATGGCGCGGTCTCGCTGAAGGACAACCAGGTCGCCATCGACGTGGCTCCGATCATCGCCCAGGTGAAGGACCGGTTGGTCCGCGCCGGCTTCTCGCCCGCCGCGAAGATCCCGGATGTCCACACGAACTTCGTGGTGTTCGCCTCGAAGGACATCGGCGAGGTCAAGACGTACCTGCGAGTGCTGCAGATCCTCGGCGGCTGGCTGCCCCTCATCGCCCTGCTGATGGCCGCCGCCGGGGTGTACGTGGCGTACAACCGCCGGCACGCGCTGATCGGGGCCGCACTGGCGGTGTTCGTCGCCATGCTGGTCCTCGGTATCGCCCTCACCGTCGCGCGCGACGTCTACCTGGACCGTCTGCCGCCCGGGACGTCCCAGGCAGCCGCCGGAGCCGTGTACGACGCTCTGGTCAAGTTCCTGCGCGCCGCCGTCCGGGCGCTCGCCGCGGTCGCTCTCTTCACCGCTGTCGGCGCCTTCCTGCTCGGTCCCTCCCGGCTCGCCGTGCTCACTCGTAAGGGCTGCCGCAGGAGCATTGCCGCGCTGCGCGATGTGGCGGCGTCGGCAGGGCTTCGCCTGGGTGCGGTCGGGCGGTTCGTTCACCGCTTCAAGCACTGGATCGGGGTCGCCATCCTGGCCGTCGCGGCGATCGTCCTGTTCACCTGGACCTACCCGACCACGATGGTCGTGGTCTGGACAGCGGTGCTCACCCTGGTCGCCTTCGCGATCCGCGAATTCCTGGACGCCGGCACCACCCCGCCCGCCGACTCCCGCGCCGGTGGGCCCGCTCGCTGACAGGTCATCCACCGGTGGCGAAGCCGGGGAAGAGAGTCATGCCGCCGTCCACGTAGAGGGTGGTGCCCACGACGTAGTCCATGAGGTCCGAGGAGAGGCCGACGACGGCGTTCGCGATGTCCTCGGGGTCGCCGATGCGCTTGTAGGGAATCAGCCGCAGCAGGTCTTCCTGGGCCTCGGGCGTCTCCCAGGCGCTGCGGTTGATCGGTGTCTTGACGGCTCCCGGGGCCACCGCGTTCACGCGGACCTTCTTCGGTGCGAGTTCCTGGGCCAGGGTCTGCATCATCATCTGCAGGCCGCCCTTGGAGGAGGCGTAGTTCGCGTGTCCCGCCCACGGGATGAGCTGGTGCACCGAGCTCATGCAGATGATCTTTCCTGCGGCGCTGGAGACCTCCGGGACGACCCCGCGCCGCAGGAACTCCTTCGTCGCCTCCCGGGCACACAGGAACTGGCCCGTGAGGTTGACGTCCAGTACCTTCTGCCACTGGGCGAGGGTCATCTCGGTGAAGGGGGCGTCGCGCTGAAGGCCGGCGTTGGCGACCAGGATGTCGATCGTCCCGAACTCCTGGATCATCCGGTCCAGCATGGCGACGACCTGCTCCTCGTTGGAGACGTCCGCCTCGTACGCGGCAGCGCGCACGCCGAAGGAGGCGATCTCCGCGACCACTTTCTCGGCGTCCTCGCGGCCGGCCACGTAGTTGACGACGACGTCGGCGCCGGCCCGGCCGAGCGCGATGGCCGTTGCCTTGCCGATTCCTGAGTTGGCGCCGGTGACCAGTGCCTTCTGGCCCTTGAGGATGTGCGCGGGAATCACGTCCCGACGACGTACGTCGTCCGCGGTGGAGTTCACGGTGGTCTGCCTCCTTGCTCGGTGCCCCGGGCCCGCAGGACTACGTCCGGCGTCTTCCGGGCGCCAAGGGATCAACGCCGGCGGGCCCGGGAACGGATCGTCACCGAACCGCCCCTCCTCCTGCGCGTGTCCGTCAGCCGCTCTGCTCGACGTGCGGATGGATCGGACCCCGAAGGACGGGGCTCGGCCGGTACGGCGGAGGACGGCGCCCAGCCGGGGCCCGTCGAGACGGCGTACCAGCTCCGTCAGCGCCAGAACTGTGTCTCCGGCCGGGCCATCGGTCCGCCGAAGCACGGGTGGATACCGCTGCCGAATCCCAGGTGCTGGTTGTCCGGCCGGCCGGGGTCGAAGCGGTCGGCGTGCTCGAAGCGGTCCGGATCCCGGCTGCCCGAGGCGGGCATGAGCATGATCTGCGAGCCCTTGTCCCTCACGAGCCTATGCCGTGCGGACGTCGCCCGCACCCGGGGAATGCGGGGGGGGTGCGGGCGCGTGCCGGTGCCAGGGAAAAGAGCCGTGCGAAGGCACCAGGTTCCCGCTCGACGCTCCGGCCGCCGCGGGCCATGCACAGCAACGGCCCCGCCCCGTGTGACAACCCCTCTGTGGCTGACCTGACTTGTCACGCCTGCATGCGGTCGAGGGCGTCGTCGAGAGTGGTGGCGGCCATGATGAGGGAGAGATGGGTGAAAGCCTGGGGGAAGTTGCCGAGCTGTTCGCCGCTCGGACCGACTTCCTCGGCGAACAGGCCCACATGGTTGGCGTACGTCTGCATCTTCTCGAACGCGTAGCGCGCCTGTCGGACCCGGCCCGCCCGGGCGAGCGCGTCGACGTAGAGGAAGGTGCAGAGGCTGAAGGTGCCCTCGGAGCCGCGCAGACCGTCCGGAGACGCCGTCGGGTCGTAGCGGTAGACGAGGCTGTCCGAGACGAGGGTGCGGTCCATCGCATCGAGCGTCGACAGCCAGCCGGGACTCTTGGGCGCCAGAAAGCCGACGCGGGGAATGAGCAGCAGCGACGCATCAAGGACGTGGCCGTCGTAGTGCTGGACCAGGGCCTGTTCCTTGTCGCTCCACCCCCGTTCCATCACCTGTTCCAGGATGGCGTCGCGCGCGGCGGTCCAGCCGGATATGTCGGCAGGGCGGCTGAACTCCCGCGCCAGGCGCAGCCCGCGGTCGAAGGCGACCCAGCACATCACCCGGCTGTACGTGAAGTCCTTGCGACCGCCGCGGGTCTCCCAGATGCCCTCGTCCGGCCGGTCCCAGGCAGCCGCGAGCCAGTCCAGGGTCGAGGCGAGCCCCTTCCAGCCGTGGTATCCGGTCTGGTTTCCCACGTCCCGGCCCTCGGCCAGGGCATAGAGCGCCTCGCCGTAGATGTCGAGCTGCAGTTGGTCCATCGCCGCGTTCCCAGCCCGTACCGGGGCGGACCCGCGGTACCCCTCGAAGTGGTCGAGGATCTCCTCCGGGATGTCAGGGTCTCCGTCGACCCGGTACATGATCTGGAGACGTTCACCCGGCACCTCGGCACGGTCACGCATCCGGTCGCCGAGCCAGCGCGTGAACCGGGCCGCCTCGTCGACGAACCCCAGGTCCAACAGCGCCCGCACGGACAGGCTCCCGTCGCGGACCCACGTGTACCGGTAGTCCCAGTTGCGCTCGCCGCCGACCTGTTCGGGAAGCCCCGTGGTGGCCGCGGCGACCGGTGCGCCCGTCGGGGCGTAGGTGAGGAGCTTGAGGGTGATGGCCGAGCGGTTCACCATGGCCGGCCACCGGCCGCGATAGCGGGAGGTCCGAAGCCAGCTCTGCCAGAACTCGCCCACGACGAAGAGCTGATCGGTCAACTCCTCCAACGTGACGGGGGCAGGCGGCTCCCCGCCGGTGTCGCAGACGGTGAAGGCGGCGGCGGCTGTCTGTCCGGCCTCGAGTGTGATCTCGCTCCGGACGTCCCGCCCGTCGCGCTGCAGGGGGAACGTCGCCTGGAGGTAACCGGTCTGCGCCGGCGCCCGGAACACGGCTGTCCCGGATGTCAGACCGAGGTCATGAGCGGCCCGCCCGTAGTCGAAGCGGGGCCGGCATTCCAGAGCGAAGCGCACGGTGCCGCGCACGGCGCGTACGAGACGCACCACGGCGTGCCGGTCCGTCGGTGTGAGGGTCGTGTCCGGTGGCATGCAGTCGATGACCTCACCGACGCCTGCCGGTGACATGAACCGCGTCACCAGCACGGCGGTGTCCGGGTAGTAGAGCTGCTTGCAGACAGCCTCACGGTCCTGCGGGGCGAACATGAAGTGTCCGCCGCGGTCGTGGTCGAGCAGGGAGGCGAAGACGCTCGGGGAGTCGAACCGGGGAGCGGCGAACCAGTCGATCACACCGCCGGAGGAGACCAGAGCAGCGGTCTGCAAGTCACCGATCAGACCATGGTCGGCGATGGGCGGATAGCGGTCCATGGTGACTCCCGTACGTTCGTCGGGTTTGTCCGTACGTCGGGTTCGGTCGGGCGGGCTTCCCGGGAAAAAAGGGAGAACCAAGTCAGCTCCGAACGAGGGCCCGTCCGGCCCGACTGCGGCTCCTCACGGCTCATGGGAACCCGTCGGGGCCACCCGCTGCGCGCCGCCCACTGCCAGGTCATGGCAGAAGGAGGAGCTGCGATGATCCTGTCGTTCCCAGCGCGAGCATGACGGGGCCGCCCTGAATGTCGGCATCCCGTTCAGGAGGCCCGAAGGGGCTCCCAGCGTTCCGGCGGTTCCCACACCGCTGCGTCCATTGCATCACCCTGGCCGTCCGGGCGCACTTCGAAGTCTGGCTCCGCTTCGCCGGATGACGAACCGCCGTCCTCTTGGCGATGTACCGAGCGCGCACCGGTCTTCCCGCCCGCCCCGCCGCAATGCCCGCCATTCCTCGCTGGTGCACGCCGCGAGGAATGGCGGGACACCGCAGGAAGTGCGCCGTGGCGCGGCAGGATCAGTCGGCCAGCCGGTCCCGGGCAGGAGGGGGTGGGCACCGGCCAGGTCCTCGCGGCCGACACGCCTCGTGGTCTGGCTTGCGGCGGTCGTCGTGTACCTGGTGACAGCGGTGCTGACCTGGTTGGTCCGCTGAACCTGGATTCCCCGTCGTCGTTCAGATCGGCGTTCGCGGGACGAGGTGAAGAAGGCCGCATGAGAGCGCCGTCGCCATGGCAACCCCGTGCCCTGGCCAAGCTCCCCCGAGGCTCGGCGGCGCGCGTTTGAGTCGCACGCAGGGTGCCCAGGATTGCAGCATGAGTAGCTGGGGGGATCTGGCGGGCCAAACGGCCAGTGCGCTCGTAGGGACGTTGGCCGGCGGGGCCATCGCGGTGCACGTGGCCCGCTGGCAAACCGCAAGGACCATCGAGGCCCAAGCTGAACTCGCTGCTTCTCAGGAAGCTGCCAACAGCGCGTTGGCACGTCGGCAATGGACGCAGCAGCGCTCCGCCGAGGCTGCGCAGCGGCTCTTGGAACGGCTGGCAGAGCTTTGTGCATGGCTGCCCTCACTCCCAGACCTGGGCCTGGAGGAGCCTGAGTTGAGCCTGCGGGCTCGTGAGCATTGCGCAGCGGCCCTCAACTCGGTCCGTCATGGCATGCAAACCGATCTCCTCTCCATAGGGGACGATCACGTTCGCGCCCGGTACAGGACTCTGGTGCGGTTGTGCTTCGACGTCGGGTGGCGAGGCGTCGGCCAGGGCAACCGCGAGCGCCAGGTTCGCGACGTCCGCGGGTACCTGCGCTATGTCCAGTTCACTCTTGAGGCCTTGATCGACGGCAGCCCCTTGCCGGATGACTGTGAGGCGCCAGTGCTTGAGCGGAGTGGCAGCGCTCCTTGGCTGCCTCCAGTGGTGCCCTGGTACTGGCGAGACCCAGCCGACGGCAGTTGAAGACCGGCTGTACGTGGTCGCGCGCTTCGCGCTTCCGCCGTCCGCGCGTCTGCCGTACGGCAGTGAAGTTCCGGGCCCGCGCGGGAGGCCACGATTACAGTCGCCGACGAGGAGGGAGAGACGGCGTGCGACTTCGCTGTGCTGTGCTGGACGACTTCCAGGGGGTGGCGACCCGGTTCGCCGACTGGTCGGTGATCGAGGACGAGGTGGAGGTCGTCGCGCTGCGCGAGCACCTCGCCGACGAGGACGCCCTGGCCGCGGCGCTCGCCGGCTTCGACATCGTGGTCACGCTGCGCGAGCGGGTGCCGTTCCCCGCCTCGCTGCTCGCCCGCCTGCCCCGGCTGCGGCTGCTGATCGCCTCCGGTAGGCGCAACAGCGTCGTCGACTACGCCGCCGCCGAGGCGCACGGCGTCACCGTGTGCGGTACGGCGAGTTCGTCCACCCCGCCGGTCGAACTGACCTGGGCCCTGCTGCTCGGCCTCGCCCGCTGCATCGTCGAGGAGAGCAACGCCCTGCGCTCCGGCGGCCCCTGGCAGTCCACGGTGGGCGCCGACCTGCACGGCCGCCGGCTCGGGCTGCTCGGGCTCGGGAAGATCGGCAGCCGGGTGGCGCAGGTGGGGCTCGCCTTCGGCATGCACGTCAGCGCCTGGAGCCAGAACCTCACCAAGGAGCGCGCCGACGAGGTGGGCGTCGACCTCGCCCCGTCCAAGGAGGCGCTACTGGAGTCGAGCGACTTCGTCTCCGTGCACCTGGCCCTCGGCGACCGCACCCGCGGCCTGCTCGGCCCCGCGGAACTCGCCCTGATGAAGCCGACCGCGTACCTGGTCAACACCTCCCGGGCGGCCATCGTCGACCAGGACGCCCTGCTGTCCGCGCTCCACGAGGGCCGTATCGCGGGCGCCGCCGTCGACGTCTTCGACACCGAGCCCCTCCCGGCCGGCCACCCCCTGCGTACCGCGCCCCGCCTGCTGGCCACTCCTCACCTGGGCTACGTCTCACGGGCCAACTACACGACGTACTACGGCCAGGCGGTGGAGAACATCCGGGCGTACCTGTCGGGCTGTCCGGTACGGCGGCTGCCCTGACGACCGGCCGGCCGGTCGCACGGCGGTCGCTACGCGTACCGGTAGATCCGGCTGTGGTCCCGGAGTTCCTCCGGTGTCACGTCCCACGGCGGCATCTTCTCGTGCCGTGCGACGACCCGGCCGTGCTGGGCGTCGCCCGCGGCGAGCGGTCTCGCGGGGAGATAGCGGGCGTTCGGGTGCCGCCGTTGCCAGCGGGACCAGAGCAGGTCGACGAAGGCGTGGTGCATCCAGAAGACGGGGTCGTTGGCGGAGGCGCCGCCCACCATGTGGCCGCCGACCCAGCGGTGGACCCGGTTGTGGTTGAGCCATGAGGCGGCGCCCTTCCCGGGCCCCCACCCCTCCAGTCTGTTGCGGAACCCCTTGGCGGACGTGGAGTTCCACGGCGCCGTGTCGTAGACGGGATCGGCGAGGGCCGCCTCCACGTCCCTGGCCGTCGGCAGTGCGATCGGGTTCCCGGAGCGGCCCAGGTCGCGCTGGAGGAACGCGGTGTCGGTGACTCCCACCTTGATGGTCCACTTCCCGTTGCGGTGGGCGAAGGGGCCCGTCATGACCTGCCGGTCGGAACTCCGCCCGGTGCCGCCGAGCAGGTCGTCGGTCCACGGTACGGCCCTCGGAGTGCGATCGCGCGTCCAGTCCCAGTACGGGACGGTCACCGACTCGTCCACGCGGCGCAGAGCCCGCTCCAGATCCAGCAGGAACCTGCGGTGCCAGGGCAGGAAGGAGGGTGCCATGTGGGCCGCGCGCAGGCCGCTTTCGCCGTCGGGCTTGTAGTACTCGATGTGCGTGCGTACCAACTCGTCGTACTCGCCGCGGCGCTTGATCTCGAGGAACGCCGTGACGAGCCGACGCCGCTCGGACCGGGTGAGCGTGCTGACGTCCTTACGCGTGTACACCACTGCGATGATCCCCCTCGACTCCCGTGTGGCCGCTCGCCGCACCGCTGCCGGTCATACGGCCGCCGCTGTCGTCCGGCGTGCCGAGCCGCTCGGCGGGGCCGAGTTCGTCGACGGCCGCGCGCGCGGCTGCGAGCGGTGTCGGATAGGACTGGTAGTGGTCGACCATGGTCATCCAGCTGCCGTCCGCCCTGCGCATCAGGTGCAGCGGCTGTCCGTCCACGGTGACCTGCCACCCGCCGGAGCCGTCGTACCCGGACCGTCCGTCGCGGTGCCTGACACCGACGAGACGGCGCCGGCGGTATGTCTCCTCGAACCCGGCCTCCGCCGGCCCGGCCGATCCCGACGCCGCCAGGACCGGTGCGAGCGCCGCCCCGGCGCCCGACGCCAGCAGGCCCAGCAGTACCCGCCTGCGGCCGGGAGAGCGCGTTTGGTTGGTGGTTGAGGTCACCGCGGCACTCTACCGACGGGCCGGAAAGGGCCTGTGCGTTCTCTCACCCGAGCGGAGTATTCGTAGCCATGCGACCACACGGATGAGGGATTCTTTTTTTCCGGCGCCCATTGAGCCGGCAGAGGGAATTGCGACACCGTTCCCGACGAATCCGGGAAGGACGTGTGCCACTCGCTTTTCACGCCCCTGGGCAACACCGAAGGCCGACTCCGCGGGGCGCGGAATCGGCCTCTTCGGAGCGACGCCCTGCAACGCCGGAAACGGCGGGCATCGCGGCCGGGAAAACCTCAGCTGTGCAGCGGAAGACCGCCCAGCAGCGACTTGCCGCCGGTCAGGCCCTTGGCCGTGCCCTGCACCGTGTTCAGCACCGAGTCCTTCTTCTTGGTGTCGAGCGCGTCCAGCTTCTGCACCGGCCCCGCCTGGACGGGACCCTTGGTGAGGGTGTCCGCCACGCTGTTGAGGCTGGTGCTCGTGACGTCGGTGGCGTTCTGGGCGAACGCGGGCGCGGCAGCACCGGCAATGACCAGGGACCCGGCGACGACGGCGGCAGCCTTCAGAGACTTCATCGTGTTCCTTTCTTCGGCCGCGTGCGCAGCCGGAGGAAATGTCTGACGCCGTACCCAACGATCCCCGGTCGGTCCGGTAACTCCGCACACAGAGATGGCCGAGTCCTCATATGAGATTTACAAGCGGCATTCCGACACACTTGTCCGGTTTCACCGGATCAAATGCTTTAGCGGCTAGTGTTACGCACCTCCCTACGCGCCCCTATGGCACGCACTTCGCCTTCGTGCGCCCCCTCTGACACCGCTACCTTTTCCGAAAGGGAAACGCCGGTCATGCGCAATCCTCTTGTCCCACTACTGCACCGTGTGACGGCAGGCGCTCTCGTCCTCGCCGGGAGTTGGGCATCCGCCGCCGCCCCGGCGACGGCGGCCGGCGCCCCGCCTTCACCGGAGGCGAGCCGTGTCGCGTTCGCCGAGCGGTACCACGCACTGCAGCACGGCGGCATCGTCCGCGCGGCCAACTCCTCCATCAGCTGCCGTATGACAGGGGCGGCTGGAAGGCCCCTGCAGTCGACGGCGCACGCCTGCACGGCCGCCCGCTCCGGCGAGGCCCGGGTGAACGGCCAGTTCGACACGGACTACATCGACGTCGACCGGGACCCGAACACCTACAACTCCTCCCAGGCGGAGGTCCGTCTGCCCGAGGGCTCCCGGGTCAGCTACGCACGGCTGTACTGGGGCGGCAACCTCCGTGTCGGCGAGCAGAAGCCACCCAAGGACAACGGGCGGGTGCTGATCGCCGAACCCGGCGGGCAGTACAAGGAGGTCCTCGCGGACACGGTCGTCGGCCACCGGGTGGCGAACGGCGCGGACGCCTTCCAGGCCTCGGCGGACGTCACGAAGCTGGTGCGGGAGAGCAAGCCGGGTCTGTACACCGTGGCGCAGGTCAACGTGGCGATGGGCAGGTCGGCGGCCGGCGCGTGGGGCGGCTGGACGCTGGTGGTGGCGTACGAGAACCCGGCGGCGCCACTGCGGCACCTCGCCCTCTGGGACGGCTTCGACGCGCTGAAGCGCGGTGCGGGACAGGAGGTCCGGCTGCCGGGGCTGCGCTTCCCCGCCGGCGCGGGCGGTCGCGCGGGTCTGGTCACGTACGACGGTGACCGCGGCATCACCGGCGACACGCTCACCCTCCGGGCCACCCGGGCGGGTACGCCCGCTCAGCGCCCTCGCATCACGGTCACCTCCCTCACCGACCCGGACAACCCGGTCGACGACGTCCTGAACTCCACGATCAGCGAGCCCGGGACGGCCGCGCCGCGGCGTGTCCCGGCGTACGCCAACACCCTCGGCTACGACTCCGACGTCCTCGATCTCGGCCCAGGTCTGCGGGGCGGCGGCGACCAGCTGGCCTTCCGGCTCACGTCGCAGCGGGACGTGGCATGGGCCGGCGCGCTGTTCGTCGCCGTCGACGCGCAGCGGTGAGGCGCGTTCCCTGCCGTCCCGAGCACCACCCCGAGCGAGGACATCGCGCATGCATCTGTCACCGACCCCCTCTCGGCCGCGGGTCCTCCACGTTGCCCAGCCCGTGGAGGGCGGCGTCGCCCGCGTCGTGACGGACCTGGTACGGGCACAGCGCGCGGACGGTCTGGCCGTCACGACGGCCTGCCCCGACGGCGCGCTCACGGCAGGGCTCAGGGCGCTCGGCGCCGACGTACGGCACTGGCACGCCACGCGGTCGCCGGGTCCGTCGCTCGTCCGGGAGGTGCGGCACCTCGCCCGTGTGATCGACGAGGTGCGCCCCGATCTGGTGCACGCCCACAGCGCCAAGGCCGGGCTCGCCGGGCGGCTCGCCGTGCGGGGGCGGATCCCCACCGTGTTCCAGCCGCACGCCTGGTCGTTCGAGGCGGTCGGCGGGGCCGGCTCGGCACTCGCGCTGGCGTGGGAGCGGTGGGGGGCGCGCTGGGCCTCGCGGGTGGTGTGCGTGAGCGAGGCGGAGCGCACCACTGGCGTGCGCGCCGGGATCGACGGACGGTGGAGCGTCATCCCCAACGGTGTGGACACCCGGCGCTTCCACCCCGCCCCGGCCGGCACCGTACGGGCCGGCCTGGAGCCGTTGCGCGGGGTCGGTCCCGCCGCACCGCTCGTCGTCTGCGTGGGGCGGCTGTGCCGGCAGAAGGGACAGGACGTCCTGCTGACGGCGTGGCGTGCCGTCGCCCGCAGGGTGCCCGGTGCGCGTCTCGTCCTGGCCGGCGACGGGCCGGACCGGGACCGGCTGCGGGCGCGGGCGCCGAAGTCCGTGCTGTTCGTGGGAGCCGTCGCCGACACCGCGCCCTGGTACCAGGCCGCGGATCTCGTCGTTCTGCCGTCCCGCTGGGAGGGCATGGCGCTGGCCCCACTGGAGGCGATGGCCTGCGGGCGGCCGGTGGTGGTCACGGACGTCGACGGTGCCCGCGAGAGCCTGCCGTCCTCCGTCACCGCCCGGTGCCTGGTCCCGCCGGAGAACCCGGTGGTGCTGGCCGGGGCTGTGGCCGAACTGCTGCTCGACCCGCTGCTGCGCGAGTCGCTCGGCCACCGGGGGCGCCGACACGTGCTGTCCACACACGACGTGCGGCACACCGCCGAGGCGGTCGCGGACGTCTACCGCGACCTGGTCGGCGCATGGCCCGCAGGGCGCGTCGCGCCCATCGAGCACAGGGAGTCCATCCACTCGTGACCGCGGAAAGCACCGTTCCCTCCCCCGGCGCACAGCCCCGGGAGCTCGGATTCTCGCCCGTCTCGGTCCTGCCGCCGCGGGGCACCGCCCCGGGTGTCCGGTTCCCCTCCCACAGGCCGCCCCCACGGCCGGCCTCGCCGGTGCCGCCGCTCGTCCTGGACGGCGCGGCCGCCCTGCTGGGCGCCCTGACGCTGACCGGAACCCAGCTGCGCCCGCTCCCCGTCACCCTGCTGCTCGCCGCGTCGCTGCTGCTGGGCCCGCCCCGCGCGCACCCCCCGGTACCGGAGGTCCTGCGCGAACTGCCCACCGTCTGCGGCCGGACCGCCGTGGCCTGGCTCGCGCTCGCGGCACTGGTGGCGGCATACCGGCCGGACCACGCGCTGTCCGCCCGCACCCTGCTGGCCGGCTTCGCCGTGCAGGCGGCGGCGAGCTGCGCGCTGCGCGCCGCCGTGTACGCGAGGTGGCGCTCCGTACTGTCGCGCCACCCGTGCACCGCGCTCGTCATCGGCCCGGCCGCGACCGCGCAGCGCGTGGCCGCCGCCGTGCTGCGGCATCCGTCGTGCGGAGTGCGGCCCGTGGGGATCGCGGCGGAGCGCCCGGACGGCACCGAGGGACTACCGGTGCTGACGACCGGTGAGGAGATCGAGCGGGCGGTCATCCAGAACGGGGTGCGGGCGGTGCTGGCCGTCCACCCCTCCGTACGGGCCCGGCAGGGACCGCTGCTGCGCACGCTGGCCGAGGCGGGCTGCGAGGTGTGGGAGGTCGACGCGGGCTCTCCGTCGTACGCGGCGCAGGAGCGGCTGGCCGGGTTCCCCTGCCGGCGTCTGGAGATGTCCGCCGCGCGCAGCGGCAGCGCGGGCAAGCGGATGCTCGACATCCTCGTGTCGGGAACCCTGTTGCTGCTGGCCGGCCCCCTGCTGCTGGCGTGCGCGGTGGCGCTGCGGGTCAGCGACGGGCCGGGCGTGGTGTTCCGGCAGGAACGCATCGGCAAGGACGGAAATCCGTTCACGCTGCTGAAGTTCCGCACGCACCGCCCGGCCGACGAGCACGAGGCGGCGACCCGGTGGAGCGTGGCGAACGAGAACGAGATGCGTGGTTTCTGCCGCATGCTGCGGCGCACCTCGCTCGACGAACTGCTGCAGTTGTGGAACGTGCTCCGGGGCGACATGAGTCTGGTCGGCCCGCGCCCCGAACGGCCGTTCTTCGTCGCGCAGTTCAGCCAGACCTATCCCGGTTACGCGGCCCGCCACCGCATGCGCACCGGTATCACCGGGCTCGCCCAGATCCACGGACTGCGCGGCGACACCTCGATCGAGGACCGCTGCCGGTTCGACAACGCCTACATCGACAACTGGTCGCTGTGGCAGGACGTCTGCATCCTGCTGCGTACCGCGGCCACGCTCGTTCGTCCGACGGGGAGCTGAGAGCCGTGGGCCTCACGCTGACGCTGCTCCCGCGCCGGGGCACCGCCCTGCCACCGGTCCTGCCCGTGGCCGCCGTGCCCGCCCTGCTGGCGCTGCCGCCCACCCCGGGCGGCGTGGGCGGCGCGGGTCCCGCCGACGTCGTGTCCGGGCTGGCGGTGCTGTACTGCGCGATCCGCCTCGTACGGGACCGGCGGCGCCCCTTGTCCCGTACGGCCGCCGTGGTGCTGGGTCTGCCGGTCGTCGGGCTCGCCCTCGCTGCCGTGGGGGCGCCCTCACCCTGGGCCGGTGTCACCGGCATGGGCCGCTGTCTGCAGGTCTTCGTGCTCGTCCCGGCGGCGGTCCTGCTGCTGGTCCGCGACCGGGGCGACTTCCGGCTGCTGGCCTGGTCGTTGGTGGGGCTCGCCCTGTGGCAGGGGGCCGTCGGAGTGCACCAGTACGTCACCCGGACCGGTGCCTCCTACCAGGGTGAGGACATCCGCGCCGTCGGCACCTTCGGGCCGCAGGACGTGATGGGCATGGCCACGGTGGTCGCCGTCGGCCTGGTGTGCGCGATCGGTCTCGCGCTCGGCCGGGCCTCCCTGCGACAGCGGTCGGCCGCCATCGGGTGCGCGCTGGCCCTGCTGGCGCCGCTCGCGCTGTCCTTCAGCCGGGGCGCGTGGATCGCGACGGCCGTGACCTGTGCGGCGCAGCTGGCACTGGCCGGGCTGCGGCGCGCGCTGAAGGTGGCCGCGGCCGTGGCCGCCGCGGGCGTCGTCCTGGTGGGCGGCCTCGGCGTCGGCACGGCGATGCTGCAGGAGCGGATCGACAGCATCACGCGGATCACCGACGCTCCCGACCAGTCCGTCGTCGACCGGTACACCCTGTGGGCGGCCGCGACCGGGATGTGGCGCGACCACCCGGTCACCGGCGTCGGTCTGAAGGGCTTCCCCGAGTACCGGGACGGGTACGCGTCGCCGGCGCTGTCGGCCGGCAGCGACACGGAGGGCGCGGGGGCGGCGTACCGGAGGCAGCCGCTGCTGTCGCCGCACAACATGTATCTGCTGGTGCTGAGCGAGCAGGGCCTGACCGGCCTGTCGGCGCTCGCCGGGAGCTGGCTGGCGCTGCTGGTGTGCGGGCTGCGGGGTCTGTCGCGGACGCGGGCGTCACGGGGGCCCGGCCTCGACTGCGGGCTCGTCGCCTGCGGACTGCTGGTCTGGCTGCTGACCGACTTCCTGTACGCCGACATCGGCGGCCCCTCCACCGTGCTGACCGCGGTGTGCTTCGGGCTGGCGGCCTGGTGGGCGCTGGCCGGGCACGGCGAGAGGGCGGGCGCGGCGTCGGTTCCGGTGCCGCGGAGCGTCGAGGAGGCCGTGGCGCGATGACGATGACGCCGCCTCAGAGCCCACGGACTCCGCGGGCTTCCGCTTCCGGGACCGACCGGGCGGCCCTGCCCGCGGCGCGGGCCGCGGACGGCACGGACCTCACCGCGGTCTCCCGGAGGTTCCTCGCCAAGGCCACCCTGATCACGGCGTCGCTGTCGGTCGCCGGGGCGCTGCTCGGCCTGGTGCGCGACCAGGCGCTGGCCCGGCTGTTCGGGGCGGGCAGCGAGACGGACGCCTTCCTGGTCGCGTGGACCGTGCCGGAGTTCGCCTCCACGCTGCTCATCGAGGACGGGCTGGCCTTCGTGCTGATCCCGGCGTTCAGCATGGCCCTGGCCCGACGCGCCCAGGGCGCTCCCGGAGACCCGGTCCGCTCTCTGGTGGCCGGCACTCTGCCCCGTCTGTCCCTCGGTTTCGTCGCCGTGTCCGCGCTGGTCGCCGCCGGTGCCCCCTACCTGGTCGGGGCTCTGGCACCCGGCCTGCCCGATCCCCGTCTCGCCGTCGACTGCACCCGGCTGACGGCGACCTGCGTGCTGACCTTCGGGCTCGCCGGGTACTGCAGCGCGGCCCTGCGGGCGCATCGGAGCTTCCTGGCCCCCGCGACGATCTACGTCGCCTACAACACCGGCATCATCGCCACGATGGCCCTGCTCGGCGGAGGCTGGGGCGTGCGATCGGCCGCGGCCGGGGTCGCGGCCGGCGGCTGCCTGATGGTGGCGGTCCAGATTCCCTCGCTCTTGCGGCAGCTGAAGAGCCGTACGCCCGCCTCCGGTGACACCGGGGTCGAGACACGCCCGATGCGCCTCTCCCTGCTCGGCGCTGTTCTGCTCTTCGCCCTGTGCCGCCAGTCCCAGGTCCTGATCGAACGGTTCCTCGCCTCCACCCTCCCCGCCGGAGCCATCTCGCACCTCAACTACGCGCAGAAGGTGGCCCAGATCCCCATGACGCTGTCGCTGATGCTGTGCACCGTCACCTTCCCGGTGGTCGCACGGGCGCTCGCGGACGGCGACACGGAACGGGCCCGCGCCCGTGTGGAGCGGGACCTGGCCCTGGCTTCCTGGCTGCTGCTCCTCGGCGCGTCCACGGTGATCGCCTGCGCCCCGCAGATCACCGAACTGCTCTTCCAGCGGGGCGCGTTCACGGCGTGGGACACGGCGGCGACGGCGGGCGTCCTGCGCGTGTACGCCCTCGGGCTGCTCGGCCAGACCGTGGTGGGCGTCCTGATCCGCTCGTACTTCTCGGCGGGGCGGCCCACCTGGTATCCGGTCGGCGCCATGGCGGCGGGCATCATCGCGACCTCCTGGATCGGGGTGGTGACCGTGGGCCCGTGGGGCGTGCCCGGTATCGCCGCCGCCAACGCCGCCGGCATCACCGTCACGGCCGCACTGCTGCTCGCGGGCCTCGCGGGCAAGCCCGAAGGCCGCGTCCCGCGCGGGGTCCCGATCCGTGTCCGGCAGGTGCTGGCCGAGCTGAGCAGGCCGCTGCGCGCCGCGGCGGTCGCGACGGCGGCGGGGGCGGCGGCCGCGAGTGGACTCGAGTCCCCGGTGGCGGGGCTCATGACCGGCTGCGTGACCGTGACCGCGGTGTTCCTCCCGCTCAGCCGGGTCCTGGGCGCCGAGGGCTGCGCGTCCGCACTCCATTCCGTACGTACCGTCACACGGAGGCTGACGCATGGCCGTTCCCGTTGATTCCCCCGTCACCGGCACCGTCCGCGCGGCGCGCTTCCGCCCGGCCCCCTGGGTGGCGATGTACCACTCCGTGGGGGACTGCTCGGACGACCCGTACCGCATCACGGTCACCCCCGAGCGGCTGGAACGGCAGCTGGCCTGGCTGCGCCGGCGCGGGCTGCGCGGTGTGTCCCTGCGCGAGTTGTTCGCCGCCCGCGCCCGGGGGCGGGGACGGAGCCTGGTCGGTCTCACCTTCGACGACGGATACGCCGACTTCCTCACCCACGCCCTTCCGGCACTGCTCCGCTGGAACTGCGGCGCCACCCTCTTCGTCCTGCCCGGACGCCTCGGCGGCGTCAACTCCTGGGACCCGCTCGGCCCGCGCAAGCCGCTGCTGACCGCCGACGGCGTCCGGCGCGTGGCCGCCGAGGGCGTGGAGATCGGCTCGCACGGGCTGACCCACGTCGATCTGACCCGGGCCGACGACATCACCCTGAAGACGGAGGTCGCCGACAGCAGGGCGCTGCTGGCGGAGCTGACCGGCGCTCCGGTCGACGGCTTCTGCTACCCCTACGGCACGGTCGACCGGCGCGCCGTCGCCGCCGTACGGGAAGCCGGATACGCCTACGCCTGTGCCATCGATCCCGGCCCGCTGACCGGCCCGCACGCCCTCCCGCGGCTGCACGTCGGCCAGAACGACACGGCCTGGCGGCTCCACCTCAAGCGCAAGCTGCACCTGCTGCGCCGGCGCCCCGTGGCGGGTGTGTGACATGAAGGCGCTGCACATCATCACCGGTCTCGGCGTCGGCGGCGCCGAGCAGCAACTGCGCCTGCTGCTGCGTCATCTCCCCGTGGACTGCGAGGTGGCCGCCCTCACCAACCCGGGCGCTGTCGCCGACGGGCTGGTCGCCGACGGCGTCCGCGTGCACCACCTCGGCATGGGCGGCAACCGCGACCTGTCCGCGCTCCCCCGCCTGGTCCGCCTGATCCGCGCGGGCGGCTACGACCTGGTGCACACCCACCTCTACCGCGCCTGCGTCTACGGCCGGCTCGCCGCCCGCCTCGCCGGCGTCAGGGCCGTGGTCGCCACCGAACACTCCCTCGGCGCCTCCCAGATGGAGGGCCGGCCGCTGACCGCGGGCGTCCGCGCGCTGTATCTCGCCAGCGAGCGCCTCGGCTCCGCCACGGTCGCCGTCTCCACCACGGTCGCCGACCGCCTCAGACGCTGGGGTGTGCCCGCCCCGCGCATCGAGGTCGTCCCCAACGGCGTCGATCTGGCCCGGTTCCGCTTCGACCGGTCGCGGCGCCACCACACCCGCCGGCGCCTCGGCCTGCCGGAGCACGCCTACGTCGTCGGCGGGATCGGCCGGCTCGCCGCGGGCAAGCGCTTCGACGTCCTGATCCGGACCATCGCCCGGCTTCCCGACGACTACTGGCTGCTGCTGGTCGGCGCGGGCCCGGAGTCGAGCGTCCTGCGCCGCACGGCCCATGAGGCCGGCGTGGCCGAACGCGTCCTGTTCACCGGCGAACGCCCCAATGTCCCCGACGGCTCCCCCGGCCCCGATCTGCCCTCGCTCACCGCCGCCATGGACCTGCTCGTCTCGCCGTCCCCGGAGGAGTCCTTCGGGCTGGCGGTCGTGGAGGCCCTCGCATCCGGCCTGCCCGTGCTCTACGCCTCCTGCCCGGCGGTCGAGGACCTGCCCCCGCGGGCCGCCGCCGGGGCCCGGCGGGTGCGCGGCGGCCCCGAGGTGTACGCCCGCGCCGTCGCCGAGGTCCGCGCGGCCGGTCCACGGCCTCGTACGGTCCCGGCCGCCGCCCACCGCTACAGCATCAACCGCAGCGCCGCCCGGCTCATGGACGTGTACGCGGCGGCGGTGTCCAACTCGTCGTCCCCCTCATCCAAGGGAGCCAGTGCGTCATGACCGACAACCCCACCCCACCGCCCCGGTCGTCCGGCCGCCTGGCCCGCGCCGCCCGGGCCCTGCTGCCCTGGGCGCTGCTCGTGACCTGCGCGCTCGTCGGCGGCCTGCTCGGCGGCGCCTACGCCGTGTACAGACACCCGAGGTACACGGCCACCAGCTACGTCGTCGCGGTGCCCACCGAGCAGTCCGACCCGGCCTCCGCACTCGGCTTCGCGCAGGCGTACGGCCGGGCCGCCACGCAGCTCGCGGTGCTCGGTGACGCGCAGGTGTCGGCGCGCGTGCCGGTGCGGACGCTGCAGCGCAGCGTGCGGACGGCGACCTCTCCGGACGCGCCGATGGTCGCCGTCTCGGCCACCTCGCGGCGCCCCGGTGCCGCCGCCCGCATGGCCAACGCGGTCGCCCGGGCGCTGACCCGGCAGGCGAACGGCACCAAGAGCAGCACCCATGTCGAACTCGTCCAGCTCTCACGGGCGGTGCGGCCGACCGAGCCGTCGTCCGCGTCACCGAAGGTGACCGCTCTGGTCGGTGCCAGTGCGGGCGGCCTGCTCGGCGGCCTGGTGCTGCTCGTCCGGCCGCGGCGGACCAGAACCAGGGACGAGGACACCGTCCGCCCCGCCCCGGTGCCCGTTCCGGCCCCCGCCGCCGACGCGCACGGACAACCGTGACAGCGGCGTACACGACGGACATCGTCACCGACGCGCGCACCTTCGCCACGCTGGCCCCGCAATGGGGGCGGCTGTACGAGCGGTGCGGAGCGGCGACCCCGTTCCAGAACCACGCCTGGCTGCACTCGTGGTGGCTCTCGTACGGCAGGCCCGGCCGGCTGCGGCTGGTGCTGGTGCGCGAGGGCGCCGAACTCGTCGCCGCGGCGCCCCTGATGCTCCGGCGCGGTCCGGTGCCCACACTGGTGCCGCTCGGCGGGGTGATCTCCGACTACGGGGATGTGCTCATCGACGACGAGCGGGCGGGCCGGGCGGCCGCCGCACTCACCGAGGTGCTCTCGGCCGCCGCCCGCACCGCGCTGATCGACTTCCGCGAGGTGCGGCCGGGCGGTGCGGTCGAGCGCGTCTACGACCACTGGACCGGTCCGCGCCGACGGGTGCGGGACTCGCTGTGCCTGGAGCTGCCGGCCGCCCCCATGGACGAGCTGGTGTCCCGGCTGCCGTCCCGCGGGGCCCAGCGGGTGCGCGCCAAGCTGCGCAGGCTGAGGTCGCTCGGTGTGGAGCGGCACGTCGTACGGCCGGAGGAGGTGAACGCGGCGCTGCGGCGGCTGCTCGAGCTGCACCGGCTGCAGTGGCAGGGGCGGAAGGTGACGCCGGAGCATCTGCGCACCCGCTTCTGCGAGCATCTGGTGCGCTCCGTGGAACCGATGGTGCGCTCCGGCGACGCGGTGGTCACCGAGTTCCGGCTCGACGACGACGTGGTGGCCGTGGACGTGACGCTGCTGTCACGGCGGCTCGCGGGCGGCTATCTGTACGGGGCCCATCCGAGCCTGCGGGAACGCAGGGCGGACGTGGCCGTGATACTCCTCGACGCGTGCGCCCAGCACACGGGTACCGGCGGCATGGGCGCGCTGAGCCTGCTGCGCGGCAACGAGCCCTACAAGCACCACTGGCGCCCCCGACCGGTCGTCAACCAGCGTCTGCTGCTGGCCCGCCGGCGCACGGCCCCGCTGATGTCGGCGGTGCTCTGGGGCACGGTCGCACGCCGGCGCGGCAAGGACTTACTGCGCCGCCTCCCCCAGCGCGCCGGTGGCGGCGGCCCCGCCTCATGAGCCGCCGCCGACGGCCGTCACCGGGTGCGCGACCACCATCCGAGGCGCAGGCACAGCTTCCCGCCGAGCCAGTGCTCGGCCCAGTCCTCGAGGTTCAGCGGCGAGCAGTCTTCGGGGAGCCGCGGCAGCGCGACCGGGGCCTCCGGCGTGGCCGGTTCGTCGGCGCCCCCGAAGAAAGCGGCCCGGTAGATCCGGGACGACTCGGGGTTGGCCGCGCACTGCCAGACACCGTGCGGACAGTAGTCGGTCAGCGTGTTGTACAGCGGCTTGTGCTCGTCCATCCAGGCGAGCATCCCCCGCATGTAGTCGGCGTTGTCGCCATTACGGAAGAGCCCCCATTCGGGATAGGAGATGGGCTTGTTGTGGGATTTCGCGAAGTCCACGTGTGCCTGAAGCCCGTAGGGCTCTGTGACCTGCTCGGCGAACGGGAGACCCGCCGGCTGGTCGTAGGCGTCCATGCCGATGATGTCGACCGTGTCGTCTCCCGGATAACACTGCGTCCAGGCAACGGCGTCCCGGCCGCGGCTCGGCGTGAATTCGAACCGGAATTCCTGGCCCGGCACCGAACGCATCGTGGTGACGATCCTGTTCCAGTACTTCTTCCATGCCTTTGGATCCGGCCCGCAGCGATGGGTGTACGTCGTGCCGTTCATCTCCCAGCCGAGCACCAGGACCGTGTCCGGCACCTTCAGCTCGACCAGCCGCTCGGCGAGGGCGCGGAAGTGGTGATCGAACTGGCCGTCCGCGCCCTGCCGCAGCAGCCGCCGGACCCGGGTGTCAGAGACGGCCTCCTCGTTGCCCTCCTGCAGGGGCACGTTGAGGACGAGCATCCGGTCGTCCTTCTCCCTGCGCCAGCGCGCCCACGGGTCGAGGACGTCGGGGGCACCCTCGATGTTGCTCCAGCTGTCGCCGGGCAGGTAGGTGTGGCCGACGCGCAGGCCGGCGCCACCCAGCCAGCTGCTGAACTGCGCCATGCGGGCCACGCCGCGGGCTCCGGAGCCGAGGAACGCACCGAAGGCCGGCCTCTCCTTCCGGGGCTCCGCGGCCGTCGGCCCGGGGGCGGACGGGCTCGGCGGGTCCGGCGTCGGCGATACGGAGCCGGACGGGGCCGTGGGGACGGGAGTGACCGTGGTTGCCTGCGGTTCTGCCGGTTCCGCGGCCGGCGCCGGAGCGGGAGGGTCGGGCAGGCGCACGGACCCCGCCGCGAACCCGGTCCCGGACGCCAGCGCGACCGAGACGGCAACCGCCACCGCGATGACCGCCGGCCGTCCGGTCCGGGCACGGCTCTGCTGTGGGGCCATGCCTGCTCCTCTCTCCGCTCTCGATCGCCATGTGTGCGCTCTTCACTACTGACGCTCTGTCACCCGAAGTCAGTCACATGAAATGACATACCGCCACTGCCGGTAGCGCTTTCGAGTGCCTTGCTCGCCCGCACGGGTGAGCCGACCCCAAGGAAAGACAATCCGTGTCACTGCTCGACACCCGCGTCCCCGCCGTTCTGCTGCGAATCGACCGGAATCCCTTTCACCACGGAACGCTCGGAGCCGTGCGCTCGCTGGGCAGAGCGGGAGTGGAGGTGCATGTGGTCGCCGATTCGGTGGGAAGTCCCGTCTCCAGATCCCGCTTCGTACGCCAGATGCATCCCCCGCCGCCACCCGGGGCATCCCCCCGCGAGATCGCCGCGGTGCTGCGCCGGGTGGCCACCCGGATCGCGCGTCCCGCCGTCCTGGTCCCGATGGACGACGCCGGCGCGGTCGCGGTCAGCCGCATGCGTGAGGAACTCGCGCCCTGCTATCTGCTGCCCGACGGACCCGGCGCACTGCCCGAACGCGTCGCCGACAAGGCCGAACTGGCCACCGTCTGCGCGTCCGCCGGCATCCCGCACCCGGTGACGGTGGTCCCGGACAGTCCGGCACAGGCCGCCGACGCCGCCTGGCAGCTGGGGCTGCCGGTGGTGGCGAAGTGGAGCCGGCCCTGGCTGGTGCCGGCCGGCAGTGGGCTGCGCAGCACGGTGCTGGTGGGCTCGGCGCAGCAGGCCCGGCAGCTGTATCTGCGCACCGAGGAGGCCGGCAGCCCGCTGCTGCTCCAGGCGTATCTGCCCCCGGGCCCGGACCGCGACTGGTTCTTCCACGGATACGCCGACCGCTCCTGCGCCGTGCGCGCGGGCGGGCCGGGCCGCAAGCAGCTGGCCTGGCCGCGCGGGGCGGGCCTGACCGCGGTCGGCTGCTGGACGCCCAACCCGCAGGTGCGGACGCTCGCCGAGCGGCTCACCGGGGAGCTGGGCTACCGCGGCATCTTCGACCTCGACTTCCGCCGCTGCGGCGCGACGGGCCGCTATCACCTGCTCGACTTCAACCCGCGTCCCGGCGCCCAGTTCCGGCTCTTCACCGACACCGCCGGGCTGGATGTCGTACGCGCCCTGCACCTCGACCTGACACACCGTCCCATGCCGGAGGGCTCGCCGCAGGCGGGGCGGGCGTTCGTGGTGGAGAACTACGCGCCGCTCGCGGCGCTGCGGCCGGCGCCCCGCGGCCGCGAACTTGCCTGGCACGCCCCGGACGACCCGGCTCCCGGCCGGGCGATGTGGGCCCTGTGGTGCCGCCATGTGTCCCGTCGGCTGCGGGAGCGGCTGAGTGCGGCCACGACGGCATCTCCACCCGCGCGCGTGGTCCGCCAAGCGGCCACGCCGTCCCCGACCGACGACGAGAAAGCGAGTAGTTGCTGATGTACGACCTGCTGGTGGTGGGCGCCGGCCCGTACGGCCTGTCCATCGCGTCCCATGCCGCGGCCGCCGGGCTGAACGTGCGCGTCCTCGGGCGGCCCATGGCGTCCTGGCGGGACCACATGCCCCGCGGCATGTTCCTGAAGTCGGAACCCTGGGCCTCCAACCTCGATGATCCCGACGGCCGTTGGCGGCTGGACGCCTACTGCGCGACCCAGGGCCTGACGGCCCGTCACGCCGAACCGATTCCGGTGGCGACGTTCGCCGCGTACGGCCTGTGGTTCGCGCACCACGCCGTACCCCGGGTGGACGAGCGCATGGTGAGCCGGGTGACGGCCCGCCCTTCCGGATTCGATGCGGTCACGGAGGACGGAGAGGTACTGCGCGCCCGGACGGTGGCGCTGGCGGTCGGCGTCATGCCCTTCGTGGAGGTACCGTCCCCCCTGCGTGGCCTGCACCCAGCGTTCGTCTCGCACAGCAGTCACCACAGTGACCTCGAACGCTTCCGCGGCAGGGACGTCACGGTGATCGGCGGCGGCCAGGCGGCCCTGGAGACCGCTGCGCTTCTCGCCGAACAGGGCACGCGGGTACGGGTACTGGCCCGGGCCGACGGGCTGTGCTGGAACGATGTGCCACCGCCGTGGCAGCGCCCCTGGTGGCAGTCGGCCCGCGCCCCGCACAGCGGACTCGGCTGCGGCTGGCGCAACTGGTTCTACGCCGAGCGCCCAGGGCTCTTCCGCCGCCTCCCCGAGCCGACCCGGGCCCGCATCGCGGCCACCGCGCTGGGACCGGCGGGCGCCTGGTGGGTACGGGACCGGGTCGAGCGGGCGGTGGAGGTGCTGCTCGGCCGCGAGGTCGCCGCGGCCCGTCCGGTGCCGGGCGGCGTACGGCTGGAGACGGTGAGCCGGGCCGGGGAGCGGTACTCCCTGGAGACCGAACACGTCATCGCGGCCACGGGGTTCCGGGCGACCCTGGACCGGCTCGGCCTGCTCTCCGACGAACTGCGCGGGAGCCTGGCGACGGCGGCCGACGGCTCCCCCGCGGTCGGGCGGGACTTCGAGTCCTCGCACCCGGGGCTGTTCCTGGCGGGCCTGGTGACCGCCTCCGCGTTCGGGCCGGCCATGCGCTTCGTCCACGGCGCGACGTTCACGGCCACGACGCTCGTACAAGGGGTGTGCCACCGACTGCGCACGACGCCGCCCGTCGGAACGATCCCCGCAGCGGTGGTCCGGGGCCGGGTGGAAGCGGTGCACGCACTCCGTTGACGGACGGAGTGGCTCCGGGTGCCGGACATGGTCCGTCCGGCACCCGGACCGGGACGCTACCGACGGGACGCGGCCCGGCCCCGGCGGTACAGGAGGGCGCCACCGGACATCAGCAGTGCGGCGGCACCCGCGGCCATGAACGTCTGCTCTCCGGCGCCGGTGTCGGGAAGGGAGGGCGGCTGCACCGGAGGTGCGGCAGGCGGGTTGGCGGGCGGCGTGGCCGGCGGGGTGGCCGGCGGCACCGACGGGTGCGGCGTCTTCGCCGGTGGAGTGGTGGCGGGCGGCGTGGAGGGGGGCGGCGTGGTGGGGGGAGTCGTGGGCGGCGTGTCCGAGTCGTCGCCGTAGCCGACCTCGTCGTCAACGGCGTGGTTGCCGTTACCGCCGTCGTCCCCCTTGCCGACGACGTCCTTACCGCTGCCGCCGTCGTCGCCCTTGCCGACGACGTCCTTACCGCTGCCGCCGTCATCGCCCTTGCCGACGACGTCCTTGCCGTTACCGCCGTCGTCGACACCATCGCCGTCGTCGCCGTAACCGTAGGCGTCGGCGTCGGCATGCCCTCTGGCGGAGCTGTGATCGGCGTGCTCACGGGGGGCGCTGTCATCGGGCTGGGCGTCGGGCGCACCCGACAGGGCACCGAGCGATCCCCCCAGGGTCCCTTCGGAGTGTGCGTCCGCGAACGCCGGGATGCCGCACAGGGACAGGATGCTGGTCGCGGCGGCGGCCACGACCATTCCCTTGCTCAGGTTCTGTCGCACTCTAGTCGTCTTCCTGATCGAAGCAGTGGGAAAAGCCGGCCCCGGTTCGTCAACTCCTCCCCCTCTTTCTGCCGTTGCGCCGGGAAACGGCTTGCCGCCTGCCGTAGTTTCGTTGCCAGCTGATTTTCTGGCTGGGCCAGTGATGGGATCCGGTGAAGTGCCAGTACCGGCAATCCGAGCATCGGTAGATGCGATCCGGAATTCTCTCCAACAGTGGCTGCTTGATCAGCCAGGCCCTTGCCTCGGATTCGGTCCGGAAAGACGCTTTCCCTGTCTCCGGACAACGCGGAAAGACGATCATATCGCCCACATTTCCCTCCGAGGCGCGATTCGGTTCACGTTCCTCTTCAGCAGAAGGACGGAACCGATGTTGCACCAAGAGGAAAACGGGTATCAAGCAGGTGGCACTCTTACGGATGAAGATCCGGCGAAGTTCATTCGCACAGCCCACAATATGGGGGTGATGTGAATTTCACTGATCGGACGATATTTGTAGAGCTAAAAAGAATCAGCGGCCACCGTGAAGGTGGCCGCTGCCGATCCGCTGATGTTCAGTTCTACCGAGCCTCGCGGTTCGCCGCCGGCGTCCGAGGGGCGAGCGCGTTTCCGCATCACGGGGCTCACCCCTCCGGATCAGCCGGCGACGGCCATCCGATCAGTGGTTCGGACCGACCAGCGTGCAGAAGTTGCCGATGTTCGTAACGCTGTCACCGAGGACCGTGATCGGCGCGTTGACCGTTACCAGGGAGGAAGAATCGAATTCCTGGTCGCATTCGAGGGACTGCGCGTTGGCGACGGGGGCGTGGGGCGGCTCACCACCACAGTCCTCGGCCTGGGCGACCCCTGCGGCCGTCAGGCCGATGCCACTGATAACGCTGGTCACCAGCATGACTTTCTTGAACCTGCGCATAGATGTCTCCGTGTGTTGACTCGCGGCCTCTGCGAAACTCAGTGGCCGCGTCAGAGAAGCAAAGGGGACGTCGAGCTCTTACTGCCTCAACGTCCCCTGTCAGCGATTTGTCGGTCCCCGTCCCGAGGACCAGGTCACGCACCGAAGGCACGAGACCCAACTGCTCCCGGCGCCCGGGATCAGTCGTCGATGGACCCGATCACCGTGCAGAAGTTACCGATGTTGGCCGTGGTGGTGTCGAGCCCGCCGGCGATGAGGGGACCGCCGGGGCCGGCGTCGAACGACTGGTCGCAGTCCACGACCTGCAGGTTGTTGACGGCGAACGGGTACTGGTCGTCGTAGTCGTGACCACCGTGGGCGCTGGCAACCCCGCCGCCGACCAGACCGAGACCGCCGACCATGGCCGCAACGGCCGCGGCCTTCTTGAGCTTGTGCATCGTTTCTCCGGTTTCTTCACGCACACGGCCCTCCTTACGGACCGTGTCCGACTCGTCACAGACGATAACACACTCCAGCCTTAATGCCCTATTCCCGACACCTACTCTAAAGTGAGGCTAATAGAGTTATGTACCTTTTATCCTGGCCGGAATTGCCACCCGGCTCACCCGAGGGTCCAAACAGAGCGCCTCCGACAGGCACTGAAGAAAGGACCTCATGTCCTCATTCGCACCAGTCGGAGGCTTCTTCTGTTCGCACGCCGGAGGACACGCGACCCAGCCGTGCCCGGAGTCCGGGATCAGTCGTCGATGGACCCGATCACCGTGCAGAAGTTACCGATGTTGGCCGTGCTGTCGTCGATCCCGCCGGCGACGAGGGGACCGCCGGCGCCACCGTCGAAGTCCTGCTCGCAGTCCACAACCTGCAGGTTGTTGACGGCGAACGGGTACTGGTCGTCGTAGTCGTGACCACCGTGGGCGCTGGCAACCCCGCCGCCGACCAGACCGAGACCGCCGACCATGGCCGCAACGGCCGCGGCCTTCTTGAACTTGTGCATCGTTTCTCCGGTTTCTTCACGCACACGACCCTCCTTACGGACCGTGCCCGACTCGTCACAGACGATAACATATGTCGCTCTCGTTCCCGAATTCCCGACACGCCCGATTGGGTGCATCTGCGCATTGCTCGAACCTATTTGGGGTATTCGAGACCGCTGCGCCGCGCCACAGCAGGGGCGGCCGGACAGTTCGGGGCCCGAGCCCGCCGTACGCAGGCCTGAGCGGAGGAAGAGGTCGGCTGAAAGCCGTCCCGACCGCGGAGAAGGAGTGCGGCCGGGACCCCGCACGAAGGGCACCGCTGTCCAGATTGGCGCCGGCGGCAACTCCCGTGGGCGCCGACGGCACACGTGCGCGGTCGCCGCCGTCCACCAAGACCCTGACGGATCGCGGGATGGGCGGCGGCGGCCGTGTCAATCAGACGGATGCCGGTGAGGGACTACCGTCAGAGGGTGCAGACCGCGATGCGCTCACCGTCGGCCCGCAGCGTGGCGCAGACCCGGGCACGGTGGCGGTCCGCCGGACCGAGGAGCGGGCCGCACACTCGGGCGCGGCACCCGGCTCTCCTCGGCGCCGTGGGGTCAGTCGCCGATGGACCCGATCACCGTGCAGAAGTTACCGATGTTGGCCGTGGTGGTGTCGAGCCCGCCGGCGATGAGGGGACCGCCGGCGCCACCGTCGAAGCTCTGGTCGCAGTCCACCTTCTGCAGGTTGTTGACGGCGAACGGGTACTGGTCGTCGTAGTCGTGGTCACCGTGGGCGCTGGCAACCCCGCCGCCGACGAGGCCGAGGCCGCCGACCATGACTGCAACGGCCGCGGCCTTCTTGAGCTTGTGCATCGTTTCTCCGGTTTCTTCACGCACACGACCCTCCTTACGGACCGTGTCCGACTGGTCACAGAGAATAACACGCACCCCTCTTAGTGCCTCATTCCGGACACACCCGATGAGTGCAACTAAGGGAGTTATGCGCCTCATTCAGATGGACGGCGGCGGTCACGCCGTCAGGGGGTGCAGACCATGGTGGTCTGTTCGTCGGCCTCCAACGTCGCGCAGACCTGCGGCACTCGAGGCACGGTGACGGTGACCGTCTGCCGGACATTGGCCTGGACGGTCTCCTGCAGGCTCAGGAGCTCGGTGCTGCCTGCGGTGATTCTCACGCTGACGGTGCGCGTCTCACCGCACTGGACACTGAGGGTGACCGTACTGGTCAGCGTGCTGTCGACCTTCTGGAGGCCGACAGCACAGGGAAAGTCCCGCTGAGGGGCGGCATGCGCGGGCGCGGCGGCGAGGAGCGGTGCGGATGTCAGCAGCGCGATGGCCGCCGAACGGAGCATACGGTGAGGCATTGGTCCTCCCAGGTGTCACTCGGGCAGGCCGCCACACGCCGTCTGCCCTCGATGGTGGCGCCCGAATTACCCACTGGGTGCCATTTCGGGAAGATAAGATCATTGGCGAACAAACCCCGCAACGCGGGTGCGCCGCCCAGCTGAAGATCCGTCGGGACCCGCCGCGGGCCCGTGGTTCAGTCCAGGGCGGTGGCGTGGCGGTGGAGCGTGTCGAGGTTCGGGGCGCCGGGCAGCGGGGTGCGGTCGTGGTCCGTCGAGCGGAGGGCGTCGGCGAAGCAGGCGGTGACCGCGGTGACCTGGGAGCGGGGGCTCGCGGTCCAGACGGACGTCTTCAGCGCGCCGCTCTCCAGGTCGCCGGAGGCCTCGTGGGAGTGCGGGTACCGGGGTCGAGCCAGCGGACGGTGGCGGTGGCCAGGTGGCCGTCGTGGCCGGGGCGGGTGCGCACTCCGGGGACTTCTTGGCGAGGTCCCGGCGGCCCGGCTCGTCCATGGAGCCGGAGACGTCGACGACGAAGGTCAGGGCGGCGGGCGGGCGTTCGCCCTCCGGGTCCGCCTCCCGGGTGGCGAGGCCGACGCGGACCAGGGACCACTTCGCCTTGTCCGTGCGGGCGCCGTCGACGGTCACCGAGGAGCCGTTGCCGTCGGGGCGGCGGTAGTCCTGGCTGAAGCTGTGACGAACTCCTCCGGCCGCACCGTCGACGCGGCGGGCCGGCGCCCCTCGGCGAGCAGGCGGCGCGCGTAGTCGTAGGAGGCGGTGTCGACGTCGAGGGGGAAGGTGGACACGTGGTCGGAGGGTGATGGGGAGTCGGCGGTCGTGCCGCCCGGGGCCACGGTCCGAGCCGGCGCGGGGCCCGCTTCTGTCCGTGGTTCGGGCCGTCGACGCCCACGTCGCTGTCGCCCGCGCCGCAGGCCGTCAGCAGCAGGCCGCCCGTCACCGTGAGCGCGAGCAGCGCACCGCGCAGCCGCCTGATCCGGTACCGCTCCCTCTCGTCCGCCCCTGTGCCGGTCGACGCCGTCGTCTGTGACTGTGACGGCGCGGGCGGCGCCCGAACGTGCGCCCCGGGGCGTTGCGGAAGCCTCTCGAAGCGGCCACGGCAGAGGCCCGCCGAGACCGGTGGCTGATCCTCCCGGTGACCTAGGAGACCACGTCCTTGCGGGCGAACCCCCTGAAGGCCAGGGCGAACAGCACCAGGGCGTACGTTGCGGAGATCGCGGTGCCCTGGATCATGCCGGACCACTCGGGACGCGGCTGGACGGCGTCCGCCCAGGCGAACTGCCAGTGCGCGGGCAGGAAGTCGCGCCAGTGGCCGAGGGCGGTGACGGCGTCCAGGACGTTGCCGACGATGGTCAGGCCGACCGCGCCGCCGACCGCGCCCAGCGGGGCGTCCGTCTTCGTCGACAGCCAGAACGCGAGGCCCGCGGTGACCAGTTGGGACACGAAGACGTAGGCCACGACCACCACGAGGCGCTGGGCCGCGGTGCCGGAGCCGAGCTGGCCGCCGGTGGGGATCTCCAGGGGGCCCCAGCCGTAGGCGGCCGTGCCGACGGCGAGCGCCACGAGCGGCAGCAGCACCATCGCGGCCAGGCTGAGCCCGAGTCCCACGACGAGCTTGGACCACAGCAGCCGGGCCCGGGGCACGGGCGCGGCGAGCAGATAGCGCAGGGAGGACCAGCTCGCCTCCGAGGCCACCGTGTCCCCGCAGAACAGGGCGACCGGGATGACCAGCAGGAAGCCCGCCGACACGAACAGGTTCACCGCGGCGAAGTTGGCGCCGGACGCGGTGGCCGTGTCCATCAGGGTGACCTGGTTGTTGCGGCTCCCAGGGTCGCCGCCGATGGCGAAGGCGATGACCAGGACGAACGGCAGAACGGCGAGGATGCCCCCCATGATCAGCGTGCGGCGCCGCTTCAGCTGGCGGACCAGCTCGACCCTCAGGGGCAGCGTGCGGCCGGCCCGGTAGCCGGAGGCGGTCTCGACGGGCTCGGTGCTCTCGGCGAGCGGGCTCATGCCGTTCCTCCGATCAGGGTGAGGAAGGCGTCCTCCAGGCGGCGGTGGGGGCCGACGGACTCGACGGGGATGTCGAGCCGGACCAGTTCGGCGACCAGGCGGGATGCGCTTCCGTCGGTGTCGAGGCGGACGAGGAGCCCGTCCTCGGTGCGGACGGCCGAGGCGACGCCCGGCAGTGCGGCGACCTTCTCCACGACCGGCTCCTCCACGGGCGCGGTGGTGCCGACCAGAAGGGTGTCGCCGGAGCCGACGATCTCCCCCACGGGTCCGGCCCGGACGAGCCGGCCCCGGTCCATCACCACGAGGTGGGTGCAGGACTGCTCGACCTCCGCCAGGAGGTGGCTGGAGACGATCACCGTGCGCCCGGCGGCGGCATACCGGATCATCACCTCGCGCATCTCGCGGATCTGGGGCGGGTCGAGGCCGTTGGTGGGCTCGTCGAGGATCAGCAGGTCGGGCAGGCCGAGCATGGCCTGGGCGATGGCGAGGCGCTGGCGCATGCCCTGGGAGTAGGTGCGCACCGCGCGGCCGAGCGCCTCGCCCAGGTCCGCGATCTCCAGGGCCTCGTCCAGGTGTGCGTCCTCGGCCGGGCGGCCGGTGGCCCGCCAGTACAGCTCCAGGTTCTCCCGCCCGGACAGGTGCGGCAGGAAGCCCGCGCCCTCCACGAACGCGCCGACCCGGGACAGCACCGGCGCGCCCGGCCGGATGGCGTGCCCGAAGACGCGGATCTCGCCGTCGTCCGGCCGGATCAGGCCCATCAGCATGCGCAGGGTCGTTGTCTTTCCCGCGCCGTTCGGCCCGAGCAGGCCGAGGACCTGGCCCTTCTCCACGCGGAAGGACAGTTCCCGGACCGCGTACCGGTCCGCCGACTTCGCGTACCGCTTGCTCAGGTCCGTTATCGCGAGCGGGACTTCGGCCAGCCCGGGGTCGGGGGCGGGACCGGCCGTGCGGCGGCGGCCGGTCACCAGCAGGACCAGCGCGAGCGCCGCGCCCGCCGCGGGCAGCCACCACACCCACGACGGCAGCGGGGCCGCCGCGGTGCTCACGCCGGGGGCCGTCGGCACGCTCAGGTCGCTCTTGAGGGAGACGGTGTACGTGGCCGGGGCCGCCGGGGAGGCGTAGCCGAGGTCGGTGGAGGCGAGGACCAGGCGGAGCCGGTGGCCCTTCCGCACCTCGTGGTCGACCGCCGGGAGCGTGAACGTGACGTCCTTGCCGGACCTGGCACCCTCGACGCGGATCGGTGCGACCAGCTGGGAGGGCAGCACCTGCTGGGTGCCGCCGGGCGAGACGTCGTACACCTTCCCGAACAGCACGGCGTCGTCGCTCGTCGAGGTGACGTGGACGGTGACCGTCGGCGACCCGGTGATCTGCAGGTCGTCGCCCATCCGCGCCGAGTCGAACGCGGCGTACTGGCCGGGGAAGTCGAGGGACACCCCGACGCCGAGGGCGGACAGCTGGGCGAGGCCGCCGGAGCCGCCGAGGCCGGGCAGGGCGGAGACACCGGGCGGGCTGGCTCCCGCCGGGTTGGCGACGGGCTGCTCGCCGCCGCGCAGCGCGATCGTCCGCCGGCCGCTCTCCAGGCCGGGGTAGGCGTCCGCGCTCGCGCCCCGCAGCTGGGCGGCGCCGTCGGTGGAGTCGACGCCTCCGGTTCGGGTGATCCGGAAGGCCGGGCCGGTGTCGGCGCTTCTGTCGTCCTTGAGGTAGCGGTCGAACCAGGCCGTCACCCGGGCCTGGACGCGGCCGGTCTCCATGTCGCCGCCGTCGTGCCCGCCCGCGATCCAGTCGACGTCGACCGGGGCGCCGTTGGCGTGGATCGCCTTCGCTGCCGCGTCGGACTGGGCGAGCGTGAACAGGGAGTCGGTCTGGCCCTGCGTCAGGAGCGCGGGCACCTCGATGCGGTCGGCCACGGCGGACGGCGAGCGCTCCTCGAGGAGTTTCCGCGCCGCCGCGTCCGGCGTGCCCGACTCGGCGACCCGGTCGTACATCCGGCACAGCGCGGGCTCGAACCTCGCGCAGCCGCCGCCGTTGCTGAAGAAGATGCCGGCCCAGAGCTTCTTGAACACCCCGTTGGGGAACAGGGCGTCGGCGAGGTTCCAGTAGGTGATCGACGGGGCGATGGCGTCCACCCGGTGGTCGTACCCGGCGGCGAGCAGGGAGACCGCGCCGCCGTAGGAGCCACCGGCCATGCCCACGCGCGGGTCGCCCGCCTTGTCGAGCCGGACCTGGGGCTGCTCGGCCAGCCAGTCGATGAGCCGGGAGACGTCGGCGACCTCGCCCTTCGGGTCATTGATGCCGATCTTCCCCGTCGATTTCCCGAAGCCGCGCGCCGACCAGGTCAGCACCGCGTACCCGTCTCCGGCGAGGTCCTCGGCCTGCTGCCGCATGTCGTCCTTGCTACCGCCGAAGCCGTGCCCCAGCAGCACTGCCGGGCGGCGGCCGGTGGAGCCGGCGGTGAAGTACGAGGTGTCGATGCGCACCCCGCCCCCCATGCTCATGACCCGGTCGGTCCGGCGCACCGAGGGCGTGTCGTCGGAGGCGACCGCCGTCCACGTACCGGCACCGGCGAGCACGACGACGGCGGACACGGCGGCCAGCAGCCGCCGCGGCCCCCGAAGCGGCCTGCGCCATCCGGGCACTCGAAGATCCATGCGTCCACGGTACGGGCCACCACGGACAACCGATGCAATCCGCGGACCGAACCTCTCGCCCTCCTGCGGGAGTACGGCTCGGCTCCCGCGTACGCCGACCGTGGTACGAAGTGCCATGAGCAGCTTCGCCATCCGCCGCGCCGGCACCGTGGCAGAAGTCGCCGCCGCCGAGTGCCTGTTCGATATCCCCGTCCGCGCCGAGTGGGCCGGGCGTTTTCTGACCGCCGCCGGGCACCATCTCCTCCTGGCGTACGCGGACGAGGAGCCGGCGCCCGTCGGCTTCGTCAGCGGGGTCGAGACGATCCACCCGGACAAGGGCACCGAGATGTTCCTGTACGAGCTCGGGGTCGCGGAGCCCTACCGGCGCCGGGACATCGGGCGGGCGCTGGTCCGGCGGCCGGCGGCGCTGGGCCGGGAGCTGGGCTGCTACGGGATGTGGGTGCTGGTCGACACCGGCAACGACGTCGCCCTCGCCGCCTGTCGCAGTGCGGGCGGCAGGGACGACGGGACGTGCGCGGTGGTGACGTGGGAGTTCCCGTAACGGCTACGCCTGCGCGTCCTCGGGGATCGACACCAGCCAGCGGGTGTCGCGGCGCGGGCGGAGGTAGCAGGCCCAGTAGAGGGTGGCGACCGCGGTGATGCCGCCGGTCCACAGCAGGTAGCTCGTCTCCTGCCGGCTGAGGATGTAGCCCAGGACCGCGATCAGGAGCACCGGCATCGCGGGCCACAGCGGCATGCGCCAGGCGGGCGTGTGCTTGTGGTGACCGCGGCGGGCCAGCAGGGCGGCGACCGCGACGAGCAGGTACATGCCGGTCACGGAGACGCCCGTGACGCCGTACAGCGTGTCCAGGTTGACGAAGCAGAGCAGTGCGCCGGGGACGCCGACCGCGAGCGTGGCGACCCAGGGGGAGCCGAAGCGGCCGAGCTCGGCGAAGACGTTGTTGACCGGCTCGGGCCAGGCCTTGTCGCGGGCGGAGGCGAACAGGACGCGGGAGTTCTGGATGACCATGACGATGCCCGCGTTGATGATCGCGAGGGCCACGCAGAGGCTGACGAAGGTGCCGACGGCGGAGTCGGACCAGGCGGTGACCATGGAGCTGATGTCACCGCCGGTCAGCTCCTCGAGGTCGGAGGCGCCCAGGGTGATGGCGGCGACCGGGACCAGGATGACCACGGTGGAGATGGCGAGGGTGGCCAGCACCGTGCGGGCGACGTTGCGGCGCGGGTGCTCCAGCTCCTCGGAGAGGTAGACGGCGGTGGAGAAGCCCTGGGTGACGAAGAGGGCGATCGCGAGTCCGGAGACGACCAGCATGGCCGTCACGCTGTCCGTGTGCCCGTCGGCGCCCGCGACCCGCATGGAGGTGAGGCTGCCGAAACCGCGGTGGCCGTGTGTGAAGCCCAGCAGGGCGACGACCCCGGCGGCGACGACCTCCAGGACCAGGAAGATGCCGGTGATCCAGGCGTTGGCGCGCAGGTCCAGCAGGCCGGCGAGGGTGGCAAGGAGCATCACGCCGGCGCCGGTCATGGCCGGGTCGAGGTGGACGATCGGCAAGAGGTAGTCGGCGGTGCCCATCGCGATCACCGGCGGCACGATCATGACGACCAGCAGGGACAGCACGAAGACCAGCCAGCCCGCAAGGCGCCCGGCCATCGTCGACACCATGGCGTACTCGCCGCCCGCGCTGGGGATGAGGGTGCCCAGCTCCGAGTAGCAGAACGCCACGGCGATGCAGAGCAGCGAGCCGATGGCGATGGTCAGGGCGGTGGCGGTGCCGAGCGAGCCGAACAGGTCGGGCACCACCACGAAGAGGGTGGAGGCGGGGGTCACGCACGACAGCGTGAGGAGGGTGCCGCCGACCACCCCGATGGAGCGCTTGAGCTTCTGGGGGCTGTCGGGCGCCTGTGGGGCGGCGTTCTCGACAGGGCGGAGCGTGTCGGTCATGCGGCGGTTTCCGATCGACTCGTGCGGATGCCTCCGGCGGCTGAGGTGCGCTGCATCGAACCCCGACGAAAACCGCCACGTCAATAGCCGTTTACCTACGGAATTCGTAGATCCGGACGGCTCGTGATCGCGTATACAGCAGTTTCCGTAGCTGTTTCCCTGCCTTTGGTCCGTGCGGGAACCGCAGGGCCCGTGGCGAAAACGTTGCGGTAATCCGGTCGCGCCGCTGTCAGTGGATGCCGCTAGAGTCCTCACCGTTCACAACAGACACACAGTCATACAGGGGTGGGGACACATGAAACTGCGGCACACCGCGGCCTGGGTGGGGTGCACGGCGGCGGCGCTGCTGGCGACCTCCGCGTGCGGCGCCGAGGGGGCGAAGACGGCCGCCAAGACGGTCGACAGCGCCGGCAAGGCGATGGCGGCGCTGGCCCGGGCGACGGACCGTACGGAGGACCTGGGGTCCGCCGAGGTCAGGACGACGACCGACCTGGGCAACGGCACCCCGATCGCCATGGAGGGCACGTTCTCCTGGGGCCACGGGTACGCGTACGACGTCGAGATGGACACCAAGGCCGCGAACATGCAGGCCGTGCAGGACTCCCCGAAGATTCACTGCCTGCTGGTCGACGGCTCCTACTACTACAACGTCGACCCGCAGCCCTCCGGGCCGCTCAAGGGCAAGGAGTGGATGAGGATCGACGCGTCCGCCGTGCTCGGTGAGCAGGGCGCGCAGAGCCTCAGTGGCAGCAGCGGCAGCCCGACGGCTTCCATGAAGGGCCTGAAGTACGCCAACGACGTCGACGACCTCGGCACCCAGACGGTGAACGGGCAGCGCACGACCCACTACCGGGCCGTGATCGACGAGGCGCACATGGGCAAGTTCAAGCACGCCTACGGCGACAAGGACAGTGTCCTCGGCTCGATGACCGGTGGCGCGAGCTCCATCACCATGGACATCTGGGTCGGCGCCAAGGACCTCCCGGTCCGGATGCGCCAGGAGGTGGGCGCCGTGAAGATCACCATGGACTTCGAGAAGTTCGGTGAGACCGCCGCGGTGAAGGCGCCGCCCGCCGCGCAGACCGCCGACCTCACCGAGCAGGTGAAGAACGCCTCGAAGACGAGCTGAACACACCGGTGCCCCGGCCTCTCCCACGGGACGGACGGGGCACCGTACGGCGTCAGTGGTTGCGCGGGAAGCCCAGGTCGACGCCCGCCGGGGCGTCGGCCGGGTCGGGCCAGCGCGTGGTGACGACCTTGCCGCGGGTGTAGAAGTGCGTGCCGTCGTTGCCGTAGATGTGGTGGTCGCCGAAGAGGGAGTCCTTCCAGCCGCCGAAGGAGTGGTAACCCACGGGGACCGGGATCGGCACGTTCACACCGACCATGCCCGCCTCGATCTCCAGCTGGAAGCGGCGGGCGGCGCCGCCGTCCCGGGTGAAGATCGCGGTGCCGTTGCCGAACGGCGAGTTGTTGATGAGGGCCACGCCGTCCTCGTAGGTGTCGACGCGCAGCACGCACAGCACCGGGCCGAAGATCTCGTCCTGGTAGGCCTTGGCGCCGGTCGGCACCTTGTCGAGCAGCGAGATGCCGATCCAGTGGCCGTCCTCGAACCCGTCGACGGTGAAGCCGGTGCCGTCGAGCACCACCTCGGCGCCCTCGTCGGCGGCGCCCTCGACGTAGGACGCCACCTTGTCGCGGTGGGCCCTGGTGATCAGCGGGCCCATCTCGGAGGCCGGGTCGTTGCCCGGGCCGATCTTGATCTTCTCGGCGCGCTCGCGGATCTTCTCCACCAGCGTGTCACCGATCGCGCCGACGGCCACGACCGCCGAGATGGCCATGCAGCGCTCGCCTGCGGAGCCGTAGGCCGCCGAGACCGCCGCGTCGGCCGCCGCGTCCAGGTCGGCGTCCGGCAGGACCAGCATGTGGTTCTTGGCGCCGCCCAGGGCTTGTACGCGCTTGCCGTTGGCGGAGGCGGTGGTGTGGATGTAGCGGGCGATCGGGGTGGAGCCGACGAAGGAGACGGCCTTGACGTCCGGGTGCTCCAGCAGCCGGTCCACGGCCACCTTGTCGCCGTGGACGACGTTGAAGACGCCGTCGGGCAGGCCGGCCTCGGCAAGCAGCTCGGCGATCTTGACGGACGCCGAGGGGTCCTTCTCGCTCGGCTTCAGCACGAAGGTGTTGCCGCACGCGATGGCGATCGGGAACATCCACATCGGGACCATCGCCGGGAAGTTGAACGGCGTGATGCCCGCGACGACACCCAGCGGCTGCCGGATGGAGGAGACGTCCACGCGGCTGGCGACCTGCGTGGACAGCTCGCCCTTGAGCTGCACGCTGATACCGCACGCCAGGTCGACGATCTCCAGACCGCGCGCGACCTCGCCGAGGGCGTCCGAGTGCACTTTGCCGTGCTCGGCGGTGATGAGCTCGGCGATGGCGTCCCGGTTGGCGTCCAGCAGCGCCCGGAACGTGAAGAGGACGGACGTGCGCTGGGCCAGCGAGGACTGGCCCCAGGTGGCGTAGGCGTCCTTGGCGGCGGCGACGGCCGCGTCCACCTCGTCGACCGTCGCGAACGCGACCTTCGTGGTGACCGCACCGGTCGCCGGGTCCGTGACCGGCCCGTACGTACCCGAGGCGCCTTCGACGGTCTTGCCGCCGATCCAGTGGTTGACGATCTTCGTCATGACCGAGTACTCCTTCACAGATGGCGGCGTCGGGTCGAGACCTGCCGTTCGTACAGCTCACGTGCCTTGACCGCGGATGGTCGGGTCGCGGTCTCGGCCACAGGAACATCCCACCAGGCCTGCGCCGGAGGCGCGCCCGACACTGTGTCTGCGGTTTGCGTCTCCACGTAGACACATGTGGGAGTGTCGGCGGCCCGCGCCTCGGCGAGCGCCGCGCGCAGGTCCCGTACGGTCTTCGCGCGCAGCACGCGCATGCCGAGGCTGGCCGCGTTGGCGGCGAGGTCGACGGGCAGCGGGGGCCCGGTGAACGTGCCGTCGCCCGAGGTGAAGCGGTAGGCGGTGCCGAACCGCTCGCCGCCGACCGACTCCGACAGGCCGCCGATCGAGGCGTACCCGTGGTTCTGCACGAGCAGGATCTTGATCGCGATCCCCTCCTGCACCGCCGTGACGATCTCCGTCGGCATCATCAGGTACGTCCCGTCACCGACCAGCGCCCAGACCGGCCGGTCCGGGGCCGCCATCTTCACACCGATCGCGGCCGGGATCTCGTAGCCCATGCAGGAGTAGCCGTACTCCAGGTGGTACTGGTCGCGCGACCGGGTCCGCCACAGCTTGTGCAGGTCGCCGGGGAGGGAGCCGGCCGCGTTGATGATCACGTCCGTCTCGTCGACGAGCGCGTCCAGGGCCCCGAGCACCTGCGGCTGCGTCGGCCGTACGTCCGGCTCGTCGGCCTCGTAACAGGCGTCGACGCGCTGCTCCCAGCGCTCCTTGTCCTCGGTGTACTCGGCCGCGTACGAGTCGGCAACCCGGTGGCCGTGCATCTGGAGTGCCTGGGTCAGCTCCTGCAGACCGCTGCGGGCGTCCGCGACCAGGGGCATGCCGGCGAGCTTGTGGCCGTCGAAGGACGCGATGTTGAGGTTGAGGAAACGGACGTCGGGGTTCTCGAAGAGGGTGCCGGACGCGGTGGTGAAGTCGGTGTACCGCGTGCCCACGCCGATCACCAGGTCGGCGGTGCGGGCGAGTTCGTCGGCAGTCGCGGTGCCGGTGTGGCCGATGCCTCCGACGTCCTGCGGGTGGTCGTACCGCAGCGAGCCCTTGCCGGCCTGGGTGGAGGCGACCGGTATCCGCGTCGTCTCCGCGAACTCGGCGAGAGCCTCCTCGGCGCGGCTGTGGTGGACTCCGCCGCCCGCGATCACCAGGGGGCGGCGGGCGCCGAGGATCGCCTGCACGGCCTCGGCGTGTTCGGTCGGGTCGGCACCCAGCCGGCGCACCACCCAGACCCGCTCGGCGAAGAACTCCTCCGGCCAGTCGTACGCCTCGGCCTGCACGTCCTGCGGCAGCGCGAGCGTGACCGCGCCCGTGTCCACGGGGTCGGTGAGCACGCGCATCGCCTGAAGCGCGGCCGGGATCAGGGCCTCCGGCCGGGTGATCCGGTCGAAGTAGCGCGACACCGGGCGCAGGCAGTCGTTGACCGACACGTCCCCCGCGTACGGCACCTCCAGCTGCTGGAGCACCGGGTCCGCCGGGCGGGTCGCGAAGACGTCACCGGGCAGGAGCAGGACCGGGAGGTGGTTGATGGTGGCGAGGGCGGCGCCGGTGACCAGGTTGGTGGCGCCGGGGCCGATGGAGGTCGTCACCGCGTGCGTGGACAGCCGGTTCGACTGACGCGCGTAGCCCACCGCCGCGTGCACCATGGCCTGTTCGTTGCGGCCCTGGTGGTACGGCATGTCGTCGGCGTACTCGACGAGCGCCTGCCCGATCCCGGCGACGTTGCCGTGGCCGAAGATGCCCCAGGTGGCGCCGATCAGCCGCCGGCGTACGCCGTCCCGCTCCGTGTACTGGGCGGACAGGAAACGTACGAGCGCCTGCGCGACCGTGAGCCTCGTGGTAGCTGTCGTCGAGGTCATCGGTACCCCCCTGTGCTTTCGACGTGGGCCGGGTGGAAGCAGATCCGCCACTCCCGCGTCTCCCCCGGACCGGCCATGACGTTCAGGTAGTACATGGCGTGGCCGGGCTGGGCGATGGACGGGCCGTGCCATCCGTCGGGGACGAGGACGGCGTCGCCGGTGCGGACCTCCGCGAGGACGTCCGATCCGCCCTCACGGGAGGGGAATACGCGCTGATAGCCGAAACCGTTCGGACCCTCGATCTCGAAGTAGTAGATCTCCTCCAGCTCCGCTTCCTCACCCGGCCGGTGCTCGTCGTGCTTGTGCGCCGGGTACGAGGACCAGTGGCCGCCCGGGGTGATCACCTCGACGGCGATGAGCTTGTCGCAGTCGAAGGAGTCCGCGGAGGCGAAGTTGCGCACCTGGCGGGCGCAGGTGCCGCTGCCGCGGTCTTCGACGGGGACCTCCGGCGCGGGGCCGTAGCGGGCGGGGAGTCGTCGCTCGCACTTCGCTCCTGCCAGGGCGAAGCGGCCTCCCGCGCCGGAGGCGATCTGGACCCGGGCGTCGCGGGGCGCGTACACGAAGTCGGAGACCCCGCTGAACACGCTGTCCCGGCCCAGGATTTGGAACTCTTCGTCCTCTATGTGCACCGTACAACCGCCGCTGAGCGGAAGCACGACCCATTCGCTGTCGCCGGTGCCGAACGTGTGCGTCCCGCCCGGCTCCAGCACGACCACGCGCAGGCTGCTGTACGTCCAGCCGGCCCGCTTGGGGTCGATGTCGAGCGCGTACTGGGCTCCCGCGGTCGCGCCCTGGGGAAGGTGCAGGTCGTTGCTGGTCATGCGGTCCTCACAGCAGTCCTACGGCGGTGTCCACGGCGGCGGCCACATCGCCGTCCGCCGGGTACAGCAGCGAGCGGCCGACCACCAGGCCGCGCACGGTGGGGAGTTGGAGCGCGCCGCGCCACTTCTCGTACGCGGCGTCCTGGTCCTCGGGAGAGTCGCCGATGTCGCCGCCCAGGAGTACGGCGGGCAGGGTCGACGTCTCCATGACCTGGGCCATGTCGTCGGGGTTGTCGGTGACCGGCACCTTCAGCCACGTGTAGGCCGAACTGCCGCCCAGGCCCGAGGCGATGGCGATGGACTTGGTGACCGCGTCGGCGGACAGGTCGTTGTTGACCCTGCCTTCAGGGCCGCGGCGGCTGATGAACGGCTCGACGAAGACCGGGAGCCGGCGGGCGGCCATGTCGTCGATGGCGCGGGCCGTGGACTCCAGGGTGGTCAGTGAGCCCGGGTCGTCGTAGTCGATGCGCAGCAGCAGCTTGCCGGCGTCGAAGCCGAGGCGCTGGATGTCCTCGGGGCGGTGGCCGGTGAAGCGGTCGTCGAGTTCGAAGGAGGCGCCCTGCAGGCCGCCGCGGTTCATCGAGCCCATGACGACCTTGTGGTCCAGGGCGCCGAGCAGCAGCAGGTCGTCCAGGATGTCCGCGGTGGCGAGGACGCCGTCGACGCCGGGGCGGGACAGGGCCAGGCAGAGCCGTTCGAGGAGGTCGGCGCGGTTGGCCATGGCCATCTTGCGGTCGCCGACGCCGAGGGCGCCGCGGGCCGGGTGGTCGGCGGCGACGATCATCAGGCGGCCGTTGTCGTTCAGCAGCGGCCTGCGCGCGCGGCGGGCGGCGGCCTCGGCGATCGCCTCGGGATGGTGGGTGCGGATGCGGACCAGTGCGGAGACGTCCACCGGCGGGAGCCGCACGCCGTCGTGGTGGGTGCCCGTGACCCGGCCGGCCCTCACAGCACCGCTCCCGCCTCGAGCGCGGCGGCCACCTCGTCCGGGGTGGGCATCGCGGAGGAGCACTCCAGGCGGGAGGCGACGATGGCGCCGGCCGCGTTGGCGTGCCGCATGATCCGCTCCAGGTCCCAGCCCGCGAGCAGGCCATGGCAGAGGGAGCCGCCGAAGGCGTCTCCGGCGCCGAGGCCGTTGAGGACGTTCACCGGTAGCGGCGGGACTTCGGCGGTGTCGCCGTTGCTGTTCACGGCGAGGACACCCTTGGGTCCCTGCTTGACGACGGCGATCTCCACCCCGGCCTCCAGGAGGGCGCGGGCGGCGGTGTGCGGCTCGCGCACGCCGGTGGCGACCTCCACCTCGTCGAGGTTGCCGACGGCGACGGTGGTGTGGCGCAGGGCCTCGGTGTAGAAGGGGCGGGCCGCGTCCGGGTCCGACCAGAACATGGGCCGCCAGTCGAGGTCGAAGACCGTCGTACCCGACTTGGCCCGGTGGGCGAGGGCCGCGAGGGTCGCCGTACGGCTGGGCTCCTCGCTCAGGCCGGTGCCGGTGACCCAGAAGACGCGGGTGTCGCGGATGGCGTCGAGGTCGAGCTCGTGCGCGTCGATCTCCAGGTCGGGCGCCTTGGGCTGCCGGTAGAAGTACAGCGGGAAGTCGTCCGGCGGGAAGACCTCGCAGAAGGTGACCGGTGTGGGCAGCCCGGGGACCGGGGTGACCCAGCGGTCGTCGACGCCGAAGCCGCGCAGGGCCTCGTGCAGGTAGGCGCCGAAGGCGTCGTCCCCGGTGCGGGTGATCACGGCGGTGTTCCGGCCGAGGCGCGCCGCGGCGACCGCGACGTTCGTCGCCGATCCGCCCAGGAACTTGCCGAAGGACGACACCTGGGCGAGCGGAACGCCCGTTTGCAGCGGGTAGAGGTCCACTCCGATCCGCCCCATGGTGATCAGGTCGTACGCCATCCGGCTTCCCTTCTGCGTCATCCGGTTCGCCCACGGCTCACGCGGCTCTCCCCCGGTTTGTAGTCCCGCACCCCGAGGCCTGTCAATGTTTTGTCCAGACATTCGGACGAGAGCTTGACACGCGCTTTCTGCGAACCGCACGCTGACGGCAATAAGGTCGTTGTCGCCTCAAGCCCCACTGTCCCGCATCCCGATCGGACCGGCGCCCGAATCCTCGTGTCTCCGGAGCCCGGACGACCAAGCGCAGGTGCCCTGGCAGCGCTTTCTCGACGAGGTCGCCGACTCCGGCTACGAGTGGATCGAGCTGGGCCCCTACGGCTGCCGGCCGACCGACCGGCCGTGCTTGCGCCGGAGCAGTGGCGCGACCTGACCTCACTGACCGAGCGGCTGGGCCGGGAGGTGCGCGAGCGGTACGGGCTGCGGATCGTCGTCCACCCGCACGCCGACACCCACATCGACAGCGAGGACAACGTCACCCCCTTCTCGACGGCACCGACTCCTCGCTGGTCTCCGGTCTCGCTGTGCCTGGACACCGGGCACTACGCCTGCTGCGGCGGGGACAGCGTCAGGCTGATCGAGACCTACGGCGAGCGCATCGGCTACCTCCACCTCAAACAGGTGGACCCGGACATCCGCGCGGAGGTACGGCGGACGGTATCCCCTTCGGCCCCGCAGTCGACAGGACATGTACCCCTGCGCCCCGGACAGGCCCCTGCCGATCGCCCTGCGGACACGGGCGTTCTTGAGGTCGTGCGGGCGTAGGGTTCCGGCGGTCGGCGGGGTTGGGCGTCCCGGCGGCCGCGCCGGATCGGCGGACGGCTCGCTTGTCAACGCGCCGCGCCCGCGCACCGGCACACTCCTTTGCGTCACCTCTGTCACAAACTCCCCGTCCCTGTCACACATGTCCCATGTACGCGGGTCCCGGGTCACACTCGCTCGACAGGCACTTCCCCGCGGTCACTGTCCGTCGTTGACCGGGCACAGGCTTGGTGATCGCCAGCGCAGCGCCCGGCTCCCCCGACGGCCACCCCCCGGCCGCCGCCGCGGCGCGCGCAGGGAGGTGCAGCTCATGACCGACCGAAGGCTCTGGTCGTACAAGGAGATCGCGGCGCACATCCGGGTGCAGCCGGACACCGTGCGGTCCTACCGCAAGCACGGGCTGCTGCCCCCGCCCGACCACGTGGAGGGCGGCAAGCCCTACTGGTACGCCGACACCGTGCGCGCCTGGGTCGCCTCCCGGCCCCGCAACCGCGGCCGAAGAGAGGACTGAGCCCGTCCCGTGCCCTGCACGCGTGTACCGGCTGTCAGCTCCACGGTTCGATGACGGTGACTCCCGCCCCGGATGCCGATCCCATCCCGGCGAGCGCCGCGGGGGCCGCGTCCAGCGGGATGGTCGACGTCACCAGCAGGTCGGGCCGCAGCACACCCGCACGGACCAGTTCCAGCATGCCCGGGTAGGCGTGCGCGGCCATGCCGTGGCTGCCGAGGAGTTCCAGCTCCAGGGCGATGGCGCGGGCCATGGGCACGGGGGTCGTGCCGTCCGGCGAGGGCAACAGGCCGACCTGGACGTGCCGGCCCCGGCGGCGCAGCGAGTTGACGGAGGCCGCGCAGGTGGCGGGGGAGCCGAGCGCGTCGAGGGAGAGGTGCGCGCCCCCGCCGGTCAGCTCGCGGATCGCCGCACCCGTGTCCTTCGTCCGCGCGGCGTCCACGCACTCCGCCGCCCCGAACCTCCGCGCGAGGTCCAGCGCCCCCGGTGACACGTCGACGGCGACGACCCTGGCCCCCGAGGCCGCAGCGATCATCACCGCGGACAGGCCCACGCCCCCGCAGCCGTGCACCGCGACCCACTCCCCCGCCGCCACCCGGCCCTGCCGCACCACCGCCCGGTACGCCGTCGCGAACCGGCAGCCGAGCGAGGCCGCCGTCGCGAAGGACAGTTCGTCCGGTACGGCGACGAGGTTCACGTCGGCTTGGTCCAGCGCCACGTACTGTGCGAAGGAGCCCCAGTGGTGGAAGCCGGGCTGGGTCTGCCGCTCGCACACCTGCTGGTCGCCGGCCGCGCAGGCGGGGCAGCTGCCGCAGGCGCAGACGAAGGGCACGGTGACCCGGTCGCCGGGGCGCCAGGCCGTGACCCGCTCGCCGACCGCCTCGACGGTCCCGGCGAGTTCGTGCCCGGGCACGTGCGGCAGCGTGATGTCCGGGTCGTGTCCCATCCAGCCGTGCCAGTCGCTGCGGCACAGTCCGGTGGCCTCGACACGCACCACCACGCCGTGCTCCGCGGGCTCCGGGTCCGGCACCTCGCGTACGCCGGCCGGCTCCCCGTACCGCTCGAACACCACAGCGCGCATCTGTCTTCGCCTCGCCTTTCGTACGGCCGTCCGCAGATCACCGCGAACGCCAGGGCCTGGTGCCGTGACCGGAAAGGTTCGCCGGGCACAGCACTAGCCGCGCGCGCCCACCCTGTCCAGCTCCCGCTCGGACCCGGCGGCCGGGGCCGGCTCCCCCTCGCTGAGTCCGAACCGTGCGTGGAGCCTGCGCAGCGGTGCCGGAGCCCACCAGGTCGCGCGGCCGGTGAGCCGCATGATCGCCGGGACCAGCAGACTGCGCACGACCATCGCGTCCATCAGCACCGCCAGCGCGATACCCAGGCCGAGCATCTTGGTGTTGGTCACCCGCGAGGTGCCGATGGCGACCATGACCACTGCGAGGATGACCGCCGCCGCGGTGATCAGCCCGCCCGTACGCTGCAACCCGTGCCGCACCGCCTCGTTGTGGTCGCCCGTGCGGTCGTACTCCTCCTTGATGCGGGAGAGCAGGAACACGCCGTAGTCCATGGAGAGGCCGAAGGCCACGCAGAACATCAGGACGGGCAGGGTCGTCTCGATGGAGCCGGAGCTGGTGAAGCCGAGCGGGCCGGAGAAGTGGCCGTCCTGGAAGACCCAGACGACAGCGCCGAACATGGCGGTCAGGCTGAGCGCGTTGAGCACCACCGCCTGCAGGGGTATCAGCACGCTGCCGGTGAGCAGGAAGACCAGGAGCAGGGTGACGATCGCGATGAACGCGCCCGCCCAGGGCAGGTGTTCGGCTATCGCGTGCTTGGAGTCGACCAGGACGGCCGCCGTGCCGGTCACCTGGGTGTCGAAGGGCGTGTCCACCGCGCGCAGGTCGCCCACCAGGCGCTGGGCCGGGTCGTCGACGGCCTCGCCCTTCGGCAGCACCGTGAAGTAGGCCGCGTCCCCCTTCACCAGCGGGCCGTCGACCCGCACCACCTCGGGCAGGGCGGCCACCCGCTGCTTGTAGGCGGCGTACTGGGCCTCGGTCGCCTTCCCCTCGGTCAGCACCTCCAGCCCGCCGCCGGGGCTGCCCGGGAAGCCGTCCCGGATGTGCTGCTGCACGACGTGGGACTCGGCGCCCGACGGCAGCTGGCGGTCGTCGGCGGTGCCGAACTTCACGCCCAGGAAGGGCAGTCCGAGGACGACGAGCAGAGCCGTGGTGCCGATGGCGAAGAGGGGCGCGCGGCGCATCACCAGCGTCGCCGTGCGCGCCCAGGCCGTGCCCTGCGCACCCGAGTCACCGAAGCCGGCGGGGGCGCCCGAGCGCCGCCCGCGCCGGAACAGGCGCCGCAGGTCCAGGGCGTTGACCCGATGCCCCAGCAGCACCAGGGCCGCCGGCAGCAGGATCAGGGCGGCCGCCGCCGCGAGCAGCACCACGGCTATGCCGGCGTAGGCGAAGGAGCGCAGGAAGTACTGCGGGAAGAGCAGCATCGCCGCCAGGGAGACCGCGACCGTGAGGGAGGAGAAGAGCACCGTGCGGCCGGCCGTGCGCAGGGTGGTGCCCACGGCCGTGAGCGGCTCGGCGCCCGTGGCCAGTTCCTCGCGGAAGCGGCGGACGATGAACAGGGCGTAGTCGATGGCGAGGCCCAGGCCCAGGGCGGTGGTGAGGTTCAGCGCGAAGACGGAGACGTCGGTGAACTCCGTCAGCCCGCGCAGCACCGCGTTGGTGCCGAGGATGGCGACGATGCCGATGCCCAGTGGGAGCAGGGCGGCGACGGCGCTGCCGAAGACCATCACCAGCAGTACCAACGTCACCGGCAGCGCGATCAGTTCGGCACGGGCGAGGTCCTCCTTAATGATCGTCTGCATCTCGTGCCGCACGGCGACGGCCCCGCCGATCCGCACGTTCACCGGGCCGTGCGTCCCCCGGTAGGAGGGGGCGATCCGGTCCAGGGTCCGGCCCATCGCCTTCTCGTCGCCCGTGATGCGGGCGGCTATCAGCGCCTCGTGGCCGTCCTCGGCGCGCAGGGCCGAAGACGCCGAAGGATCGGCCTGCCAGTAGGAGCCGACGCCCGTGACGCCCTTCTCCCCGGCCAGGCGGGTGGCGAGGCTCCGGGCCTCGGCGGCGACCGCCGGGGCGTCGACCGAGGAGCGGCCGGAGTCGATCAGGAGCAGGAGGTTGGGCTGGGAGTCGGGGAACGCGCGCTCCAGCGCCTTGGTCGCGTAGGTCGACTCGGCGGCCGGATCCTCCCAGCCGCCGCTGCCCAGCCGGTCGGCGACACCGCTGCCGGTCAGCACCGCGAGCACGGTGAGGACCAGGGCCGCGAGCAGCGACAGCCTCGGGCGGGCGGTGACGAAGCGGGTCCAGCCACCGGCCCGGGGCGGGCGGTTGACTTCGGTCATCGTGCGGTGTCCCCTTCACCATGACCCGTGCTGTACGCAGGAAGGCAGCATGGGTCTGTCATTGCCATAGACTGACAAACACGAGAGATCGCTCGCGTTTCTCAAGAATGCGAGCGAGCGCTCGTGTTTGTCAATCGCGTTCGGAGAGCTGGGGATAACGCGTGCCCGACACCGCCGACAGCCAGGGGAAGGAACAGCCGCGCCGCCGCCAGGCGCGCGGCGAGCGCCGCATCGCCCAGTTGCTCCAGGCCGCCGCCAACGTCTTCTGCAGCACCGGCTACACGGCCGCCAGCACCAACGCCATCGCCCGCGAGGCGGGCGTCTCCCCAGGCACGCTCTACCAGTTCTTCCCGAACAAGGAAGCGATCGCGATCGAGCTGAGCGACCGGCTCGTGCACGAGATGCGGGAGACCTACGGCGAGGCACTCGCACCGGTCGACCCCGGCACTCCCCTGGAGGAGGCCGTGGGCGCGGCCGTCGACCGGTTCATCGCCTTCAACACCGAGCACCCGGTGCTCTTCGCACTGATGCACGGCCCCGACATCCCCGGCCGGATCGCCGAGGAACACGACGCCCTGCACTCCACGCTGGCCGGCCGTATCGAGGGGCTGCTCGCCGTCTTCCTGCCCGACGCCCCCCCGGCCGACGTCACCCGCACGGCGCACGTCTGCCTCGGCATCTACAAGGCGGGCCTGGAGCTGGTCCTCGCCCACGAGGGCGCCGAGCGCGAGGCGTACGTCCGGGAGCTGAAGAACGTACTCGTCCGCTACCTCGATCCCCTGGTCTGCGACGGGCTCGGCCGCACGGACCCCACCGGCCTTCCCCGGACTGCGACATAGGGGACACCTGCTTAGGGTTCGGGTAAATCGCCCCGCAGGAGCACGAGGGGAACTCCCGTGACCCACCCTCCGCCGCCAGGCGCGCCCCGCGCCCGCATCCCCGGCCCGCAGCAGCCCCCGCCGCCGTACCCGCGGATCCGCGCCGGCCTGTGGCGGCGCTGCCTGGGCGGCGGGCTGGCGCTGTGGGCGCTGACCGCGCTGGTGACGTACGTGACGGGGGGCACCACGCTGCTGCCGACCCTGATCCTGCTCGGCGGCTTCCTGGTCCCCGTCACCTTCGTGCTGTGGGCGTACGAACGGCACAGCCGCGACCTGGGCGTCAGCGCGATCCTCGGCTGCTTCCTGACCGGCGGCACGCTCGGCGTGCTGGGCGCGTCGGTCATGGAGTACCACCTGCTCCACCCGTCGCCGTGGATGTTCGCCGGTGCCGGGCTGATCGAGGAGGCGGCGAAGGTCGGCGCGCTGGTCTTCGTACTGCGCCGGCTGCCGGCGATCCGCGGCATGCGCGCCGGGCTCGTGCTGGGCGCGACCGTCGGCTTCGGCTTCGCGGCGCTGGAGGGCTCCGGCCACGCCTTCGACGCGGCCCTCTCCGCGGACGGCGTCGACCTGCGGGCGCTGCTGGAGACGGAGATCCTGCGCGGGGTGCCGGCACCCCTCGGGCACGGCCTGTGGACGGCGATCGCGGGCGGGATCCTGCTCGCCCACCGCCGCCCGAACGGCCGTTTCCGCCTCGGCGGACGGGTCGTCGGCGCCTGCCTCGGCGTCTCCCTGCTGCACGCGGTGTGGGACTTCACGCCCGGCATCGCCCTCTGGATGGTGGCGCACCTGGCCGGCCCGGGCCTGGACCGGCAGCTGTTCGCCGGGGGTTACACCGCCGGGACGACGGCCGCACAGTCGCACCTCTTCACGGTGTGCTCGGTCGGCGGACTGGTACTCGTCTCACTGCCGGGCATCGCCTGGGTGCGCGCGCTGACGCGCCGGGACCCCTCCTGGAGAAATACCCCCTAGGGGTATAGTGTCAACAGGGCAGGCCCCACCGTGGGCCTCGTCGGCCCCACCGCCTCGACGAGGAGTAACGACATGACCGCCCCGACCGACACCCCGGGCTCCGTCACCACCGTCTACAAGGTGAGCGGGATGAGCTGTGGCCACTGTGAGGGCTCCGTCTCCAGCGAGATTTCCGAGATCCCGGGCGTCACCTCGGTGAAGGCCGTCGCCTCGACCGGCGAGGTCACCGTCGTCTCCGCCGCCCCGCTCGAGGAGGAGGCCGTCCGCGCCGCCGTCGACGGGGCCGGCTTCGAACTGACGGGCGAGGCCTGATCTGCGTTCACTCTCCGACCTGGCCCTGCCGACCGGCTGACACCGGCCCCGTACGGTCCGGTCCGCCGCCTGGAGTCCGGGCATGACCAGCGCCACCGCAAAAGACAGCCATACGCGCGACCCCGGACACGCCGGCAGGTACGGCCTCCGAGGTCGAGCACCGCGGTCATCCTCATCGCGCTCGGCATGTTCACGGCGCGGCTGAGCGTCACCGCCGCCGCCTTCACGGCCGCCGTCGCCGTGCTGATCCCATCGCCTGCCCGTGCGCAGTGGGCCTCGCGACCCCGGCCGCGCTGATGGCCGGCACCGGACGCGGCGCCCGGCTCGGCGTCGTCGTCAAGGGCCCGTAGGTGCTGGAGTCCACGCGCCGCGTCGACACGGTCGTCCTGGACAGGACCGGCACGGTCACCACCGGCCGCATGACCCTCCAGGAGGTGTACGTCGCCGAAGGCGCCGACGAGGAGGACGTGCCGCGGCTCGCGGGCGCCCTGGAGTACACCTCCGAGCATCCCGTCGCCCGGCGGTCGCCGCGAGCACCGAGGAGCGGGTCGGGCCGCTGCCTGCGGTCGAGCACTTCGAGAACGTTCCCGGGCGGGGCGTACGCGGACGCGTGGCGGGCCGTGGGGCGGCTCTTCGACCACGTGCCGGAGGAGTTGGCCGCCGCCCGCTCCCGGGCCGAGCAGGAGGGCTGTACGGCCGTCGTGGCCGGCTGTGGCGGGGTGGCACGCGGTGTCCTCGCCGTCGCCGGCGCGGTCAAGGAGACCAGCGCCGAGGCCGTGCGCGAGCCGCGGGCACTGGGCCTGACGCCGGCGCTGCTGACCGGGGACAACCGGACGCGGCGGCCGAGGCCGTGGCGCGGGCCGTGGGCATCGCGGAGGTCGTCGCCGAGGTGCCGCCCGAGGACAAGGCGGATGGGCGGCGGCGAGTACGCGGCGACCTGCGGGTGGCCGTGGACGCCGTCCGGCCGGCGCGGCGGACGCCGACCACGATCAAGTGCAACCGGTGTGGGCCTTCGGCTACCACGTGGCCGCGCCTTCTCGTCGGTGTTCGTGGTGATCAGCAGCCCGCGGCTGCGGACATTGAGGCCTCGGAAGTTACTCCGGGGTTCCGGAAGCCGAAGTAAGAGTCCCCCTGGAGTCCGGCGCACACCTCACATAAGCTCTTCACACGGCTCGCGCATCTTCCTTACGCTTGAGTCCGATCGCGGGATCGGGGCTCTTGCGCATCTAACGGACATATGCAAGAGACGCAGATCACAGTGATGCGAACGTAACCATCGAAGGGGTTCGAAGGTCTAAGTTGGCGATGTCAGACCAGCGTCTTGGGGGGCGCTGACTGGCATCTGGGGATGTCTTGGGGGACTTCCTCAGAGATGCGTTGCCGGGGCACGTACACCGGGAAGCTTTGAGCGGCCCTCCCTACGTGCGTTGTCCCGGCAGATCGCACCGCATCACCGGAGTGCGACGAGTTTTGCTCGTTGTGCTCACACAGCGATTCAGGCGCTGTCCTCACCAAGCGCCCGGCCGGATCCCGTGGGGGGAATCCGCACCGGGACATGGGAAGGCGCCCTGGTCGTCGGCCCGTGGGGGGACCGGCGCTCCAGGGCGCCTTCTGCTGTGCGCCGTCAGGGCGTCCGAGAGGCTCACGCACTCCCGGACGCCGGGGAAGAAGCTCAGCGCTCCTCGACCGGAACGAAGTCGCGCTCGACGACGCCCGTGTAGATCTGGCGCGGGCGGCCGATGCGGGAACCCGGCTCCTTGATCATCTCGTGCCACTGGGCGATCCAGCCCGGCAGGCGGCCGAGAGCGAACAGGACCGTGAACATCTCGGTCGGGAAGCCCATGGCCCGGTAGATCAGGCCGGTGTAGAAGTCGACGTTCGGGTAGAGGCTGCGCGAGACGAAGTAGTCGTCGGAGAGCGCGTGCTCCTCCAGCTTGAGCGCGATGTCCAGCAGCTCGTCGGACTTGCCGAGGGCCGACAGAACGTCGTGCGCCGCCGCCTTGATGATCTTGGCGCGCGGGTCGAAGTTCTTGTAGACCCGGTGGCCGAAGCCCATCAGGCGGACGCCGTCCTCCTTGTTCTTCACCTTGCGGATGAAGGAGTCCACGTCGCCGCCCGCGTCCCGGATGCCCTCGAGCATCTCCAGGACGGACTGGTTGGCACCGCCGTGCAGCGGGCCCCACAGGGCGTTGATGCCGGCGGAGATGGACGCGAACATGTTCGCCTGGGACGAGCCCACCAGACGGACCGTCGACGTCGAACAGTTCTGCTCGTGGTCCGCGTGCAGGATCAGCAGCTTGTCCAGGGCGGAGACCACGATCGGGTCGAGCTGGTACTCGTCCGCCGGGACCGAGAAGGTCATGCGGAGGAAGTTCTCGACGTAGCCGAGGTCGTTGCGCGGGTAGACGAACGGGTGACCGATCGACTTCTTGTACGCATACGCCGCGATCGTCGGAAGCTTGGCGAGCAGGCGGATCGTGGAGAGGTTGCGCTGCTTCTCGTCGAACGGGTTGTGGCTGTCCTGGTAGAACGTGGACAGCGCCGAGACCACCGAGGACAGCATGGCCATCGGGTGGGCGTCGCGCGGGAAGCCCCGGTAGAAGTTCTTGACGTCCTCGTGCAGCAGGGTGTGCCGCGTGATCTCGTTCTTGAAGGCGGAGAGCTCGTCGACGGTGGGCAGCTCCCCGTTGATCAGCAGGTAGGCCACCTCGAGGAAGGTGGAGCGCTCGGCCAGCTGCTCGATCGGGTAGCCGCGGTAGCGGAGGATGCCCGCCTCACCATCGAGGTAGGTGATGGCGGATTTGTAGGCAGCCGTGTTGCCGTAGCCGCTGTCCAGAGTCACCAGACCGGTCTGGGCGCGGAGCTTCCCGATGTCGAAGCCCTTGTCACCGACGGTGCTGTCGATCACCGGGTAGGTGTACTCGCCGTCGCCGTACCGCAGTACTACAGAGTTGTCGCTCACGTCATCCCTCACCGACGTTGTGCCTCTTCTTCGAGGTTGCCCTGACTGTCTCTACCATCCCCCATTTGGCGCAGGAGAGTGCACTCGGGGTCGACCATTGGGCCTATTGGCGGCACTCAGTGCCGCCAACCTGCTCATCCTGCCCCCTCGACCCCGGCCTCTGGAAGTGCTCTGTGACCTTCACGACTCGTTTGATCGATCATTTTTTTCGATGTCAGGAGCGTCAGCTCCGGTCGAGCCTGAAATCCAGTGCCGTACAGCGCCGTCCGGCCGACACCGTGCGCACCGCCTGGCCGATCGCCTTGCGTGAACCGACCAGTACGACCAGCCTCTTGGCGCGGGTGACCGCCGTGTAGAGCAGGTTGCGCTGGAGCATCATCCAGGCTCCGGTGGTGACCGGGATCACCACCGCCGGGTACTCACTGCCCTGCGAGCGGTGGATGGTCACGGCGTACGCGTGTGCCAGTTCGTCCAGTTCGTCGAATTCGTAGGGAACCTCCTCGTCCTCGTCCGTCAGCACCGTGAGGCGCTGGTCGACCGGGTCGAGCGAGGTGACCACGCCCACGGTGCCGTTGAAGACACCGTTCGTGCCCTTCTCGTAATTGTTGCGAATCTGGGTGACCTTGTCGCCGACGCGGAAGACCCGGCCGCCGAACCGCTTCTCCGGCAGGTCGGGGCGGCCGGGCGTGATGGCCTGCTGGAGCAGGCCGTTGAGGGTGCCGGCGCCCGCCGGGCCGCGGTGCATGGGTGCGAGGACCTGGACGTCCCGGCGCGGGTCGAGACCGAACTTGGCCGGGATACGGCGGGCGGCGACGTCCACCGTGAGCCGGCCGGCCGCCTCCGTGTCGTCCTCGACGAAGAGGAAGAAGTCCTTCATGCCGTCGGTGACCGGGTGCCGGCCGGAGTTGATCCGGTGCGCGTTGGTCACCACGCCCGACTGCTGGGCCTGGCGGAAGACCCGGGTGAGGCGGACGGCCGGGATCGGGCTGCCCTCGGCCAGCAGGTCGCGCAGCACCTCGCCCGCGCCGACGCTGGGCAGCTGGTCGACGTCCCCCACGAAGAGCAGATGGGCGCCCGGGGGCACCGCCTTGACCAGCTTGTTGGCCAGCAGCAGGTCCAGCATGGAGGCCTCGTCCACGACCACCAGGTCGGCGTCCAGCGGGCGGTCCTTGTCATAGGCCGCGTCGCCGCCCGGCTTCAGCGCCAGCAGACGGTGGACGGTGGAGGCCTCCGCGCCGGTCAGCTCGGCCAGGCGCTTGGCGGCGCGGCCGGTGGGGGCGGCGAGCACGACCTTCGCCTTCCTGGCGCGGGCCAGCTCCACGATCGAGCGTACGGTGAAGGACTTGCCGCAGCCGGGGCCGCCGGTCAGCACGGCCACCTTCTCGGTGAGCGCCAGCTTCACGGCGGCCTCCTGCTCGGGCGCGAGCTCGGCCCCCGTACGGCCCTTGAGCCAGGTGAGTGCCTTGTCCCAGGCCACCTGCCTGAAGCCGGGCATCCGGTCCTCCTGCGTGCGCAGCAGGCGCAGGAGCTGGGCGGAGAGGGAGAGTTCGGCGCGGTGGAACGGAACGAGGTAGACGGCGGTGACGGGCTCCGCGTCGCCGTCGGGGCCGGGCACCTTCTCCCGTACGACCCCGGGGTCCTCGCCCTCCTCCGCGGGCTCCGCCAGCTCGGCGAGGCACTCGATGACCAGCCCGGTGTCGACCTGCAGCAGCTTCACCGCGTCCGCGATCAGCCGCTCCTCGGGCAGGAAGCAGTGGCCCTGGTCGGTGGACTGCGACAGCGCGTACTGCAGGCCCGCCTTCACCCGCTCGGGACTGTCGTGCGGGATCCCGACCGACTGGGCGATCCTGTCGGCGGTGAGGAAGCCGATGCCCCAGACGTCGGCGGCCAGCCGGTAGGGCTGGTTCCTGACGACCGAGATCGAGGCGTCGCCGTACTTCTTGTAGATCCGCACGGCGATGGACGTGGACACCTCGACGGTCTGGAGGAAGAGCATGACCTCCTTGATCGCCTTCTGCTCCTCCCAGGCGTCGGCGATCTTCTTGGTCCGCTTGGGCCCCAGCCCGGGCACCTCGATGAGCCGCTTCGGCTCCTCCTCGATGATCCGCAGGGTGTCCAGGCCGAAGTGCTGCGTGATCCGGTCGGCGAAGACCGGGCCGATGCCCTTGACCAGGCCCGATCCCAGGTAGCGGCGGATGCCCTGGACGGTGGCCGGGAGGACGGTCGTGTAGTTCTCCACGGTGAACTGCTTGCCGTACTGCGGATGGGACCCCCACCGCCCCTCCATCCGCAGCGACTCCCCCACCTGGGCGCCGAGCAGCGCGCCGACCACCGTGAGGAGGTCTCCGCCGCCCCGGCCGGTGTCGACGCGGGCGACCGTGTAGCCGTTCTCCTCGTTGGCGTACGTGATCCTCTCCAGCACGCCTTCGAGCACGGCCGGTCGCCGTTCACCGCTCCCCGACTCTTGAGCCATGATCCGAAGGTACCTGCGCGAACCGACAACCGGGCGGGCCCGGGCTCCTCAGGACGGCTCCGCGGACAGGCCGCCGGCGGGCCGGGGACCCCTTCGTCGAGTCGCGCTGACGGCCCTGTGAGCCACCCCCTGGAACGCTTCGAGGGGCCCGGTCGACCGGGCCCCTCGGCTTTTCCCCTCCGAATCAGAACCCCCGCGATCCCCCCGGATCCCCCCTCCAGAAGTCCTGATGCAAGGTACGACCGGCGGGATGCGGGAAGGGTTGCACGGGATTCCGGATTTTTTCGGGCGACCGTGACCGCGTCGCCCTCCCGGACCCGCCCACCTCGCACCACCTGCGCGTACACGGTGGCTGCTTGGCGCCGGCGACCTTGCCCCGTCCGCCGGTCCAGCAGCGCGAACCGGCGGTCGTCCGCCAGGCCGCGCTCGGTCACCTCGGCCGCGCCGGTCCGCTCGCCGAGCATCGACTTGACGGGGTGGCGCCAGAGGGCGCCGACCGTGCCCGTCCCGCGGTGGCGGACGGCTCGGTCCGCCACGCCCTCGTCACCGCCCCACGCGTGTCGCTCACCCGCTCATCGGATCACGTGTGCCACGAACCGCGCCGCGGTCTCGGCCAGCACCTCCCGCCCGTCCCGCGCCCACAGGTCGTCGTTGAACAGCTCCACCTCGATGGGCCCGGTGTAGCCGGCCGCCTCCACGTACCCCTTCCACTCCCGCATGTCGATCGCGCCGTCCCCGATCTGCCCGCGCCCGTTGAGCACGCCCGCGGGCAACGGGGTGGTCCAGTCGGCGAGCTGGAAGGTGTGGATGCGGCCGCCCGCGCCGGCCCGGGCGATCTGCTCGGGGGCGGTGTCGTCCCACCAGATGTGGTACGTGTCCACGGTCACGCCGACCTGGTGGGCGGGAAAGCGTTCCGCCAGGTCCAGGGCCTGGGCGAGGGTGGAGACCACGCAGCGGTCGGAGGCGTACATGGGATGCAGGGCCTCGATGGCCAGCCGGACGCCGTGGGACTCGGCGTACGGGCCGAGTCCCGCCAGCGCGTCCGCGACGCGCTCCCGGGCGCCGTGCAGATCCCTGGAGCCGGCCGGGAGGCCGCCGCAGACCAGTACGAGGGTGTCCGTGCCCAGGGTGGCGGCCTCCTCGACCGCCCGGCGGTTGTCGGCCAGGGCCGCCGCGCGGGCCGCCGGGTCGATTGCGGTGAGGAAGCCGCCCCGGCACAGGGTCGTCACCGCCAGGCCGGCGTCCCGCATCAGCCCGGCCGCCGCCTCGACGCCGTACGCCTGGACCGGCTCACGCCACAGGCCCACCTGGGAGACACCCGACTCACGGCACGCGACGCTCAGTTCGGGAAGGGACAGCTGCTTCACGGTCATCTGGTTGATCGAGAGGCGTTCCAGACCGGTCTTGCTCACTGGTTCACCCCGTACAGCGACAGCAGGTTCTTCATCCGCTCCTGAGCCGGCTTCGGGTCCGGGAACAGGCCCAGCCCGTCGGCGAGTTCGTAGGCGCGGGCGAAGTGCGGGAGCGAGCGGGCCGACTGCAGGCCGCCGACCATCGTGAAGTGCGTCTGGTGGCCCGCGAGCCAGGCGAGGAAGACCACGCCCGTCTTGTAGAAGCGGGTAGGGGCCTGGAAGAGGTGGCGGGACAGCTCGACGGTGGGGTCGAGGAGGGCGCGGAAGCCGTCCGCGTTCCCGGTGTCGAGCACCCGTACCGCCTGGGCCGCCAGCGGGCCCAGCGGGTCGAAGATGCCCAGCAGGGCGTGGCTGAAGCCCTGCTCGTCGCCCGCGATCAGCTCGGGGTAGTTGAAGTCGTCACCGGTGTAGCAGCGCACCCCCTGCGGCAGGCGGCGGCGCAGGTCGATCTCGCGCCGGCCGTCCAGGAGGGAGATCTTCACGCCGTCGACCTTGTCGGGGTGGGCGGCGATGACCTCCAGGAAGGTGCCGGTGGCCGCGTCCAGGCCGGACGAGCCCCAGTAGCCCTCCAGCGCCGGGTCGAACATCGGGCCGAGCCAGTGCAGGATCACCGGTTCGGCGGCCTGGCGCAGGAGGTGGCCGTAGACCTCCAGGTAGTCCTCGGGACCCTTCGCGGCAGCGGCGAGGGCGCGGGAGGCCGTCAGGATCGCCTGCGCGCCGGAGGCCTCGACGAGCGCGAGCTGCTCCTCGTACGCGGCACGGATCTCCGCGAGCGTGCCGCCGGTGATCTGGTCGGTGCCGACGCCGCAGGCGATCCGGCCGCCCTCCGCCTTCGCCTCGGCGGCGGAACGCCGGATCAGCTCGGCGGCGCCCGCCCAGTCCAGGCCCATCCCCCGCTGGGCGGTGTCCATCGCCTCGGCGACCCCCAGTCCGTGCGACCACAGGTGGCGGCGGAAGGCGAGGGTGGCGTCCCAGTCGACGGCGGCGGGTGAGTCGGGGGACACGTCGGCGTACGGGTCGGCGACGACGTGCGCCGCCGAGAAGACCGTACGGGAGGTGAAGGGGGTGCCGGGGGTGAGGGCGAGCGGCTCGGTGCGCGGCTCGTACACCTTCAAGCCCCCTGTGCTGTCCGGCAGTCGGATGGTCACAGCGCGATCTCCGGTACGTCGATACGGCGGCCCTCGGCCGACGACTTCAGGCCCAGCTCGGCGAGCTGGACGCCACGGGCGCCGGCGAGGAGGTCCCAGTGGTAAGGGGCATCGGCGTAGACGTGCCTGAGGAACAGCTCCCACTGGGCCTTGAAGCCGTTGTCGAACTCGGCGTTGTCGGGGACCTCCTGCCACCGGTCGCGGAAGACCTCGGTGGCGGGGATGTCCGGGTTCCAGACGGGCTTGGGGGTGGCGGAGCGGTGCTGGACGCGGCAGTTGCGCAGCCCGGCGACGGCGGACCCCTCGGTGCCGTCCACCTGGAACTCCACCAGCTCGTCACGGTTGACGCGCACGGCCCAGGAGGAGTTGATCTGGGCGATCGCGCCGCCTTCGAGCTCGAAGATGCCGTAAGCGGCGTCGTCCGCCGTGGCGTCGTACGGCTTGCCGTTCTCGTCCCAGCGCTGCGGGATGTGGGTGGTGGCGAGGGCCTGGACGGACTTCACCCGGCCGAAGAGCTCGTGCAGGACGTACTCCCAGTGCGGGAACATGTCGACGACGATGCCGCCGCCGTCCTCGGCACGGTAGTTCCAGGACGGGCGCTGGGCGGGCTGCCAGTCGCCCTCGAAGACCCAGTAGCCGAACTCGCCGCGGATGGACAGGATCCGGCCGAAGAAGCCGCCGTCGATGAGCCGCTTCAGCTTGAGCAGGCCGGGGAGGAAGACCTTGTCCTGGACGACGCCGTGCTTGATGCCGGCGGCGTGCGCGAGCCGGGCGAGTTCGAGGGCGCCGTCGAGGCCGGTGGCGGATGGCTTCTCGGTGTAGACGTGCTTGCCCGCGGCGATCGCCTTCTTGATCGACTCCTCGCGGGCGGAGGTGACCTGGGAGTCGAAGTAGACGTCGACGCCCGGGTCGGCGAGGACGGCGTCCACGTCCGTGGAGACGTGCTCCAGACCGTGCCGTTCGGCGATCTCCTTCAGGGCGTGGTCGCGGCGGCCGACCAGGACCGGCTCGGGCCACAGCACGGTGCCGTCGCCGAGGTCGAGGCCGCCCTGGTCGCGCAGGGCGAGGATCGACCGGACGAGGTGCTGGCGGTAGCCCATGCGTCCGGTAACGCCGTTCATGGCGATACGCACCGTCTTGCATGTCACGTCAGTCCCTTCATGGGCGCCGGGCGCCCCGGTAAGCAGTACGGCAAGCAGTAGGGCAAGCGGTGGTACGGGGAGCAGTGGTACGACGGGCCGTTCGGCAAGCGCTTTCTATCTCCTGCGAAGCTAGCCTCTGACCAGTGGTCGAGACAAGGCCTGGTCCAGCCGGACTTGTTCGAGGGGGCGAACAAACGGGGTGGTTGGCCTTAAGGTCTGCTCGACACCGCACGGAACCGTGGCCGTCGGTGATCTGTCTACGAGGACGTACGACGAACATGCGCGACCGGAGGACTACGAGATGACGGTGACCCTTGCGGACGTGGCGGCCCGCGCCCAGGTCTCGCCCGCGACGGTGTCGCGCGTGCTGAACGGCAACTACCCCGTGGCCGCTTCCACGCGGGAGCGGGTCCTGCGGGCGGTGGACGAGCTGGACTACGTCCTCAACGGCCCCGCGAGCGCCCTGGCGGCGGCGACCTCCGACCTCGTCGGCATCCTCGTCAACGACATCGCGGACCCCTTCTTCGGCATCATGGCCAGCGCCATCCAGGGCGAGATCGGCGGCCCCGGCGGCCGGGCGGGCGGCGAGCGGCTGGCCGTCGTCTGCAACACCGGGGGCTCGCCGGAGCGCGAACTGACCTACCTGACCCTGCTCCAGCGGCAGCGGGCGGCGGCCGTGGTGCTCACCGGCGGGGCCGTGGAGGACGCGCCGCACGCGGCGGCGGTGGCGGCGAAGCTGCGCAAGCTCACGGAGGCCGGGACCCGGGTGGTGCTGTGCGGGCGGCCGCCGGCCCCCGACACCCAGGCCATCGCGCTCACCTTCGACAACCGCGGGGGCGCCCGGCAGCTGACCGAGCACCTCATCGGCCTCGGCCACCGGCGGCTCGGCTACATCGCCGGCCCCGAGGAACGGACCACCACCCGGCACCGGCTGGAGGGCCACCGCGAGGCGCTGACCGCGGCCGGCATCGAGGAGGACCCGCGCTGGACCGTGCACGGCCGCTACGACCGCCGGTCCGGGTACGAGGCCACCCTGGAGCTGCTCCGCCGCGACCCCTCCCTCACCGCCGTCGTCGCCGCGAACGACTCCGTCGCCCTCGGCACGTGCGCCGCCCTGCGGGACTCCGGGCTGCGGATCCCGGCCGACATGTCCGTCGCCGGGTTCGACGACCTGCCGTTCAGCCTCGACGCGGTGCCTTCCCTTACGACGGTGCGGCTGCCGCTGGCGGAGGCGGGGGCGCGGGCCGGGCGCATAGCGATGGGCCGGGAGGAGCCGCCGCCCGGCGGGATCGCCACGGTCCGGGGGGAGCTGATGGTCCGGGGGTCCTCGGGGGTCCCGCGGGCTTGATCGGCGGGGGTTCCAGGATGCCGTCGCCGGGTTCGGCACCCGGCGCGGGTACGGGGGCCCACTGCACGCTGCCACTGCCTTGCGGCCGTCGGCGATGGGAGGACACGGGCCACATCCGCGTTGGCCGACCTGCGCGTTTGCGGACTGTTTGTGGCCCAGATCCTCCCATTGAGCGAGGTGGTGCTCGACCCCTGCGATGAGTTTCGGGCGGGGTGTCGGTCTTCCGTTCCGTAAGCGCTGTGTACGCCGTAGCAACCAAGAGGAGCGACTCCCATGCGTGTCGTAGTCACCGAGTTCATCAGCCTCGACGGAGTCGTGCAGGCGCCCGGTGGGCCCGAGGAGGACACCGACGGGGGGTTCGCGCACGGGGGCTGGTCGCATCCGTTCTTCGACCCGGAGGTGGTCGGCGGGGCCTTCACCGCGGGGCTGGAGAAGGCGGAGGCGCTGCTGTACGGGCGGCGGACGTGGCAGACGATGGCGGCGGCGTGGCCGGAGCGCGCCGGGGATCCGTTCGCGGACCGGTTGAACTCCATGCGGAAGTACGTCGTCTCCGACAGCCTCGGGGATGACGAGCTGACCTGGGAGAACACCGTCCGGATCCCGGGTGGCGAGGCCCTCGCCCGGATCCGTGAGCTGCGGGCGGCCGACGGTGGGGACCTGGCGATGATGGGCAGCCCCACGCTGGTCCGGACGCTGCTCGAGGAGGGACTGGTCGACGAGCTGCAGCTCGTCGTGATGCCGGTGATCCTCGGCGGCGGTAAGTCGATCTTCCCCGGGGACGGGGCGAAGCGGACGCTGGAGCTGGTCTCCACGGTCACCGGTAAGACGGGCGTGCAGGTGAACGTCTACCGGCCCGTCGCGGAATAGGCGGACAGCGGCGAGGCCTGGACTCCTGCCGGCACCTTCCCGTCGTCCGCCCGCAGGGCAGGCGGGAAGGTGCCGACCGGACCTGGACGACCGGACCTAGTAGAGGGACGTCCGGCGGACCCAGGAGCCGTTGCGCAGCGTGTAGACGGTGACCGTCCGGGACACGGGGGCGCCGTACCCGTCGAATCCGACCGTCCCCGTCACCCCGTCGAAGTCGGTCTTCTGCACCGCCGCCCGCACGCCGGCCCTGGCACTCGCGGGCAGGGGGGTGACGGCACCCGGGTGCACGGTCTGCTTGACGGCGCGCACCAGCGCCCAGGTGGCGTCATAGGCGTACGCGCCGTAGGGCTTGTAGTCGCCCGCGTAGTCCTCTCTCCGGTAGGCGGCGACGAAGGGCTTGGCCGACGCGAGCGCGTCGGCGGGGGCGCCGAGCCCCGTGCAGACGTCGTCTTCCGCGCCGTCGCCCGCCAGTTCGGCGTAGGTGTCCGTGAAGATGCCGTCACCGCCGGCCAGCCGGATGTCCGGGTCGGTGGCGTGCAGCTGCTTGCTGAGCTCGGCCGCCTCGACGTACCCCCCGCCGAAGTACAGGACGTCGGCGCCGGTGCTCTCGGCCTTCGCGACCTGGGTGGTGAAGTCGTGTTGGCCGGTACTCACATGGTCCACTCCCACGATGGTCCCGCCCTCCTCCCGGAAGGCTTCCTCGAAGGTGCCCGCCAGCGTGGCACCGTAGGCCTGCCGGTCGTCGACGACGAAGGCCTTGCGACGCTTGTCGTCGCGGTACAGGTAGCGGGCGGCGGCCGGTCCCTGGGCCCTGTCGTCGGCCACCATGCTGAAGTAGGTGTCGTACGGTCTGGCCTTCGCGTCCTCGGCCCAGTCCGCGCCCAGCGAGAGGGCCGGGTCCGAATTGGCGGGGGAAATCTGGGTGAGGTGCGCGTCGGCGAACACCTTCTGCATGCCTGCCGCCACCCCGGAGTTCAGTGGTCCCACCACACCCAGCACGCTGCGGTCGGCGACGAGCGCCCGGGCGTTCTGCTGCCCCAGGGCGGGCACGGCCTTGTCGTCCAGGGCCTTGACCTGGAAGGTGATCCCGGGGGCGTAGCCCTCGGCGTTGGCCTCGTGCACGGCCAGCTCGACCGAGTTCCTGATGCCCTTGCCCATGTCGGCGAGCTCGCCGGTCAGGGGCACGCTCGCGCCGATCTTCACGGTGACGTTCTTGGCCGCCTTCGAGTTGTCATGTGCCGCGGTGCCCCCGCTGGAGCCGTTGTCCGTGCCCCCGTCGGCGAGCAGGTTCAGCACCACGGGGAGCGAGCCCAGCACCGCGACCAGGAGGACGGAGGCCGCCACGACCGTCCGGCGGCGGGGACGGGGGCGGGGGCGGGGGCGGCGGGGACGGGGGGCCGGTTCGGGCACCGGTGCGGGAGGCTCCGGTGCGGGAGGTTCCGGCTCCGGCTTCGCCGCCGACGGGCGGTACCGGTTGCGGGCCAGGGCGATCGAGCCGGCGGTGTTGCCGTTGCGCTGCTGCGGGGCAGGCCGTCCCTTGGCCACCAAGGAGTCGTACAGATGGTGGTAGAGCGTCGTCATGGTCAGCAGGGGCGGGGCCTCGGGCACGCCGTGGTCGAGAGCGTCGATCAGCTCGCCGGTGAACGCCGTGTAGGTCTCCCCGGGCGGTGCCAGCGCCGTCCGCGTCTCCGACGTGGCGGTCAGGACGAAGGTGCCGCCGATGGCCGACAGCCCGCCGAGTCCGCCCGCCGCCATGGCGCCGCCCAGCGCGAGACCGCTCCAGCAGCAGTCGAGGATCACCACCTTGCGGCGGGCCCGGACCTGCGGGCCGAGCAGGAGTTCGCGGATGTCCTGGTAGCGCAGGGCGCTGTACAGGCGCTGGGGGTTGGTCCGGGGCAGGGCCAGATACAGCTCGTTCGAGAACTCGTGTACGAAGCCGTGGCCCGCGTAGTAGACCAGCAGGGTGTCCTCGGCCTCCTCGGCCAGGCGGGTGACCTCTTCCAGCGTCCGGTCGCGGTCCGGTTCCGCGAGCACGCTGAGGTGGCCGGCCGGGAGACCCCAGACGCCGGGGTCGCACAGCAGTTCGGCGAGCCGGGCGAGGTTGTGCGCGACGGCGGGCAGCGGCTCGAGATCCGGATGGGCGAAGGAGTGGGCGCCGATCAACAGGGCCCGACTGCGGGCCGGGTCGGAGAGTCCGCTCATCCTCGCGGCCCGGCGGGCGCGGTCGGAGCAGCCGCGCCGTCCTCGTCGCCGGACTGTCCCCCCGTCAGATCGCGCACCAGGCGCTCGATCTGTGCCGGGTCGGCTCCGCTCACCGTCACGGTGACGCCCTCGTGCTCCACCCGGACCCGGGGTGCGTTGCCGCGTGACTGACGCCAGTTGGCGACGGCGAGGAGCAGCCCGCCCAGGCCCACGGCGTTGCTGAGCACCACGTCGATCAGGTCCAGGCCGGTGGCGCCGCCCATGGCGCCCGGTCGCTCGTCGCGGGCCCGCAGGGAGAGGACCGAGCCCGCTGTCGCCGGGTCACGCGCCAGCCAGCTCTGGAGCGAGCGAAGCTGTCCGCCCTCGTCGCCGGGCACTTCGATGCCGAGCCGCATGCTTCCCCCTGCACGCCGGTGATCTCGGCATCATAGCCGCGGCGCAAGCACCTCGTACGCGTCGCAGAAAACGCAACATCGCCACCAGAAGATCGACAGCTTCTGGGGAAATCCTGAGCGGAAAGACATGGAAAGGTACAAAAAACGGTACGGAAAAAGGCACGGGAAAGGCACGTCCAGAGCATCCGGCGTGCCCGCCGCGGCGGGTAGGCTCGCTGAGCATGAAGCTGGCGTTCTCCACCCTCGGTGTCCCCGGCCTGCCCGTACCGGAGGTACTGGCCCTCGCGGTCGAACACGGCTACCACGGCGTCGAACTGCGCGCCCACCCGGAGGAACCGGTGCACCCGGGCCTCGCTCCCGCCGAGCGGGCCGAGGTGGCCGCCGCGTTCAAGGCGGCGAGGGTCGAGCCGCTGGGGGTCGCCGGGTACGCTCGCGTCGCCGCGCCGGGTGACGACGAGCCCGTACTCGGCGAGATCCGTCAACTCCTCGAACTGGCCCACGACCTGGGCGCCCCCTACGTACGCGTGTTCCCGGGCGCCGCCCCCGACCAGCCCCTGGCCGAGGCCGACGCGACGGCCGCCCGGCGGCTGGGCACCGCCGCCGAGGACGCCGCCGCCCTCGGTGTCCGCGTGCTGCTGGAGACCCACGACTCGCACCGCACCGGCGCCGACGCGATCCGCGTGCTCGGCCCGGTCGGCCACCGCCAGGTCGGCGCGCTGTGGGACGTGATGCACACCTGGCTGGGCGGCGAACAGCCCGCGGAGACGTACGCGGCGCTCTCCCCGCACCTCGGATACGTCCAGGTCAAGGACATCGCCTCGGCCGAGGACACCACCCCGCTGCCGCTCGGCACCGGCGTGCTGCCGCTCACCGAGTGCGTGGAGGTGCTCTCCCGGCACGGCTGGGACGGCTGGCTGTGCTGGGAGTACGAGAAGCGGTGGTACGAGGCGGCCGCCCCGCTGCCCGAACTGCTGGGCCCTGGCCGGGAGCACCTGGTACGGCTGCTGAGCGACTCCGCGTAGGAGCCGGGGGCCGCCCGTGATCCAGCAGCCCGCGCCGCCACGCCGTACCGCCGCGCTCTCATGAGCCTGACGCGGACCCTCATCGACACCCGCCCCCGGCGCGCCTCCCCCGTGTGCCGACGGTTGCTGATCGGCGTGACGGTCCGGCTGGACCTCCGGCACGACCGCCCTGATCAGCGGCGGCCTGCTGTTCCTGCTGGCGGTGGGCGCCACGACGCCGGAACTCCGGGACGGCGCTACCCCGCCGGACGAGTGGTGAGGGGCTGGGGCCGGGGGAAGGGCGCCGGACATCTCACCCCGCTCGGGACAGGAACCCGGCCACCCGCTCCTCCAACCGCACCCGGCATTCCGCCCACTCGGTCGCCGTGACCGAGAAGATCGCGGAGTCCCGGAGCCGCCCGTCCTCCCCCGGCGCCCACGAGCGGGACCAGTTCCTCAGCACGCCCTCGAAGCACGCCCCCGTGCTCTGGATGGCCGCGCGGGAGCGGCTGTTGCGGGCGTCGGTCTTCAGGTCCACCCGCGAGACGCCCCAGTGCTCGAACGCGTACCGGAAGAGGAGGAGCTTGGCCTCGGCGTTCACTCCCGTGCCCTGCGCCGACGCGCCGAGCCAGGTGAAGCCGACCTCCACGGCGTCCAGCTGATCGTCGGTCAGCCAGCAGCGCGGCTCCCAGTACGCCGTGGCGCCGACCGCCCGGCCCGTGGCCGTCGATATCTGGGCGTACGGCGCCAGGCGTCCCGTCGCGGCCCGGGCCAGCTGGGCATCGACGTAGGCGCCGACCTCACCGGCCCGGGGTACCCAGGTGAACGCGTAGGTGTCCCGGTTCTCCTCGGCCGCCCTCGCCAGGTCGGCCGCATGGCGGTGGTCCAGCGGTTCGAGGCGCACCAGCGCGCCTTCCAGAACCGGCCCCTCCAGCTCGAAGCTCATGTCGCTGACGCCCCTCACCCCGTCACAGCCCCGTCCGCAGCTCCGCGAACGCCTCGTGGAAGTCCGGGAAAGTCTTGCGGACGCACCCGGGATCGTCGAACGAAATACCCCGCGCCCGCAGCCCGGTCACCGCGAAGGACATCACGATGCGGTGGTCGCCGTACGACGTGATCCGGACCCCGGGCTCGGGCTCGCCCGGGCTGATCTCGATCCAGTCCGGGCCGGTGGACACCCCCACCCCCAGCCGCCGAAGGTTCTCCGCGCAGGCCTCCAGCCGGTCGCACTCCTTCACCCGCGTGTTCGCCACGTCCTCGATGCGGACCGGGCCGGAGGCGAACGGGGCGATGGCGGCCAGGGTCGGCATGGTGTCCGAGATATCCCGCATGTTCACCGTGACCCCCCTCAGCTCGCCCGTCCCGCGCACCGTCGTACGGTCCTTGCCGGCCTCCACCTCCGCGCCCATCCGCCGCAGCACGTCCACGAAGGCCAGGTCCCCTTGCAGCGCCCCGGTCCCCAGGCCGGGCACGGTCACCTCTCCGCCCGGTGTCACCGCCGCCGCCGCGAAGAAGTAGCTCGCGGTGGAGGCGTCGGGCTCGACGGCGTACGTCGTCGCGCGGTATCCCCCGGGCGGGACCACGAAGACGTCGCCGTCGCCCTCCCGGCGCACCTCCACCCCGAACGCCCGCATCATCGCGAGCGTGATCTCCACGTACGGCGCCGAGACCAGATCCGTGACCCGGATGCGCAGGCCCGTGCGGGTCAGGGGGCCGAGCAGCAGCAGTGCGGTCAGGAACTGGGAGGACTGGCCCGCGTCCAGGACCACCTCCCCGCCCTCGACGCCGGCCGCCGCGATCCGCAGCGGGTGGTGGCCCTCCGCCTCCTCGTGGCGCAGGTCCACACCCAGGTCGCGCAGGGCCCGGGTCAGCGGCCCGAGGGGGCGGCGGCGCATCTGGGGCGAGGCGTCGAACCGGTAGGTGCCGTGCCCGGCCGCCGCGAGCACGGGCAGGAAGCGGGACGTCGTCGCGCCGTCCCGGCAGTACACCTCGGCGTCGGTGGCCGCCGGGCCCTGGGGGCGGCCGTCCACCTGCCAGGCGCCCGGTGTACGGCCCACGCGGTAGCCGAGCCGGGTGAGGCCCTCGGCGAAGCCCTCGGTGTCGTCCGAGCGCAGGGGCCGTACGAGGGTGGTGACGCCGTCGGCCGCCGCCGCCAGGAAGAGGGCGCGGGCGGTGATGGACTTGGATCCGGGTATGTCGGCAACAGGCATGACGTCATGATCCGGCGTCGGCTTCCTCCGCCGCCGGTGCGTCCGGTGAATGGACCGGAGACCGCCGCGCCGCCAGGCCGTAGCGGTGGGCCAGCGCGGCCACGGCCTCGGTGACCGCCTGCCGCAGCCCGGGCGGGCCGAGCACCTCCGCCTCCGTGCCGAGCCGGAGCAGGTCGGTGACCGCCACGGCCCGCGCCTCCACCGGCAGCTCCACCTCCACCCAGCCCTCACCGTCCGGCGGCCCGGCACCGTCCAGGGCCCGCCTGCCGGGCGCCCCGAACTGCATCGGCAGCAGGCGCTGGGCCCGGGGCGAGATCCGCAGGCGGGCGGTGTCCTGGTGGAGCGCCTCCTCCAGGCGCCGGGAGGACTCCGCCCAGTGGGCGGCCAGATCGAATCCGGCCGGCCGCTCGAAGGTGTCGTCGGTGAGGTCCACGGTCAGGAACCTCGACACGCGGTACGTCCGTACCGTCCCGTCCCTGCACGCAGCCCCGTCCGTCCGCTCGCCCTCCCCTGTCCCGCCGCCTGCGTCCGCCAGCGCCACCAGGTACCAGTTGCCGCCCTTGAGTACGAGTCCGAGCGGTCGCAGCTCCCGCCGTACCTCCCCGCGCCAGCGCCGGTAGTGCGCGCGCAGCACCCGCTGTTCCCACACCGCCCGCGCGACCGGCTCCAGACACGGCACCGGGTCCGCGTCCCGGAACCAGGCCGGGGTGTCGAGGTGGAAGCGCTCCTGGACGCGCCGGGTGCGTTCGGCGAGCTCGGCCGGCAGGGCCGCGCGCACTTTCAGCTGGGCGGTCGCCAGGACCGCGCCGAGGCCCAGGTCCCGTGCCGGGCCGGGTGCTCCGGCAAGGAAGAGGGCACCGGCCTCGGCGTCGGTGAGGCCGGTCAGGCGGGTGCGGTAGCCGTCCATCAGGCGGTAGCCGCCGGCGGGGCCGCGGTCGGCGCACACCGGTACGCCCGAGGCGCTGAGTGCCTCGATGTCCCGGTAGACCGTGCGGACCGACACCTCCAGCTCCGCGGCGAGTTCGGGGGCGGTCATCCGGCCGCGGTTCTGGAGCAGCAGGAGCAGGGAGAGGAGCCGGTCGGCACGCATGGCGTCATTCTGCGGTCCCGTCGGCGTACCTGACAGAAGGTGTCAGGTACGGCGGCCAGGCTGGGCACGCACCGCACGGCGCACGACCGAAAGGACCCGCATGCCCACGCACACCACCGGCCGCATCTCCTACGCCGACTGGCAGGAGAACCCGGCCGGCCCGCAGGAGCCCCTGCCGAGGCTCGCCCGCGCCTCCGTCACCAACACCTTCACCGGCGGCATCGAGGCCGCCCCGACGACCTGCGAGTACACGATCGTCTACGGCACGGAGAAGACCGGTACGTTCACCGGGCTGGAGTTGCTGAGCGGGCGGCTGGACGGGCGGGAGGGAAGCTTCGTACTGGAGGAGCGCGGGTCGTTCGAGGCGGACGGCTCGGTGCGCTGCTCCTTCGAGGTGGTGCCGGGGACGGGCACCGGGGAGCTGACCGGACTGCGCGGCACCGGCACCTTCACCTACCGCCCCGGCGAGACGCCCTTCCCCTACTCCTTCGCCTACGACCTGGACTGACGGCGACACGGGAACCCGCCCGCACCCGGCTCCGTCCAACCCGCGGACTGCCGGAGGAGTTCGCGCGGTGCGGTGTCGGCCCTCGCTGCCGGCTGCGATCGCTGACCACCCTCTCCGCCGCACCGCGCCCGGCAGCACCCCGCCATCGGCGCGCCCCCCTCCGGCTGCGCCGGTGGCGGCCCCCTTCTGGTTACTGTGCATTCCCTTGACTGGCAGAAACTTCCCGGATATGGGTGACTCCTCGGAAGTTTCCTTCAGCGGACCTCCAGCGGATCCTTTCCGGAAGGAGCGCACGTGCACCACACCGGCACGGGAAGCACGGGAAACACCGCACGCCCCTCGAGACGTACCGTCCTCGCCGCGACGGCGGGTCTCACCGCCGCCGCGTCGGTCGGCGGCACCGCACAGGCCGTACCCCACGACGACCGCGGGCTGCGCGCCCTCCTCTCCCGCATGACGCTGGAGGAGAAGGTCGGCCAGCTCTTCGTCATGCGGGTGTACGGGCACTCGGCCACCGCCCCCGACCAGGCCGACATCGACGCCAACCTCAAGGAGATCGGCGTACGGACGGCCGCCGAGCTGATCGCGAGGTACCGGGTCGGCGGCATCATCTACTTCACCTGGGCCCACAACACCCGGGATCCCCATCAGATCGCGGACCTCTCCAACGGCATCCAGAAGGCCTCGCTCAGCCGGCCCCGCGGCCTGCCCGTCCTCATCACCACCGACCAGGAGCACGGCGCCGTCTGCCGCGTCGGCAAGCCCGCCACCCTGTTCCCCGGTGCGATGGCGATCGGCGCCGGCGGCTCGCGCACCGACGCCCGCACGCTCGGCCGGATCTCCGGGGCCGAGCTGCGCGCCATGGGCATCCGCCAGGACTACTCCCCCGACGCGGACGTGAACGTCAACCCGGCCAACCCGGTCATCGGCGTACGCGCCTTCGGCGCCGACCCCGAGGCCGTGGCCGGGCTGGTGGCGGCCGAGGTGAAGGGGTATCAGGCGGCCGGGGTCGCGGCGACCGCCAAGCACTTCCCGGGGCACGGGGACACCGCCGTCGACAGCCACTACGGCTTCCCGGTCATCACGCACAGCCGTCAGCTGTGGGAGGAGCTGGACTCGGTGCCCTTCCGGGCGGCGATCAGGGCGGGCATCGACGCGGTCATGACCGCGCACATCCAGTTCCCGGCTCTCGACGAATCCGGCGACCCGGCCACTCTCTCCCACCCGATCCTCACCGGAATCCTGCGCGGGGAACTCGGCTACGACGGGGTCGTGGTCACCGACTCCCTCGGTATGGAGGGCGTGCGCAGCAAATACGGGGACGACCGGGTGCCCGTGCTCGCGCTGAAGGCGGGTGTCGACCAGCTCCTCAATCCGCCGTCCCTGGAGGTGGCCTGGAACGCCGTGCTCAAGGCGGTCGGCGACGGTGAGCTGACCGAGGCACGGCTGGACGAATCGATCCTGCGGATCCTGCGGCTGAAGGCGAAGCTGGGGCTGCTCGACCATCCGTACGTCACGGCGGCCGGCGTCGACCGCACGGTCGGCACGCCGCGGCACCTCGCGGCGGCCGACCGGATCGCCGACCGCACGACCACGCTCCTGGTCAACGAGGGCGGCCTCCTCCCGCTCTCCCGCCGCACGCACCCCAAGTTGCTGGTGGTCGGCGCCGACCCGGCGTCCCCCTCCGGCACCACCGGTCCGCCCACCGGCGTCCTGGCCGCCGCCCTCACCGAACTGGGCTTCACGGCCACCGCCCTGCCGACCGGGACGGCCCCCTCGGCCGCGACCGTCGCCAAGGCGGTCACGGCCGCGCAGGACGTGGACGCGGTGGTCGTGGCGACGTACAACATCACGGCGGCCGGCGGCCAGAAGACGCTGGTGGACCGGCTGGTCGGCGCGGGGCGGCCGGTGGTGGCGGTCGCCGTCCGCAACCCCTACGACGTGGCCCAACTTCCGTCCGTGAAAGGATACTTGGCGACCTACTCCTGGACGGACGTCGAACTGCGCGCCGCCGCCCGGGTGATCGCCGGGCGGGTCGGGCCGCGCGGGAGGCTGCCGGTGCCGGTGCAGCGGGCGGACGATCCGGCCCAGGTGCTGTACCCCATCGGCCACGGGCTGACGTACTAGACGTACGTCACTCATCGGGCGTAACACTCACAACGGGCGGAAAGCCTCCCACACGTCTGGCGTGGCCCCGTCGCCGCGGGCCACGCCGAGCCGGGGGTGCCCGGGGGGTGGCGATGCGCGGGAGACGTTCCGGGACGGTGGTCTGCGGCCTGCTGGCGCTGCTCCCGGCCCTGCTGGCGGGGTGTCAGCGGGCGCCGGGGGCCGCCGGAGGCGGCATCCCGGCCGGGGCGGCCACGCCCGCCCCGACCAACGGTTACGGCGCCCAGTTCCTCGGGGTCGACGAGTGCAGCTCCTTCGGGACCACCAGCTTCACCGAGGTCCCGTGCGCCGGCGAACGGGCTGCGGCCCGGGTCGTCGCCCGCTACGACGGCACGGCGAGCGACGGCCCGCTGTGCCCGCCGACCACCGACTTCGTCCTGCACATCAGCGAGCAGCGCCCCGCCTCCGACGAGGACGGCGACGGCACGGTCCCCCATGGCTACGCCTGCATGCGCAACCTGCAACCCCCGCATCCCGGCGACCCCGGCGCCGGCGGCGGCCCCCGCACGATCACCGGCGACTGCGTCCACGGCTCCGGCGGCGGCCAGGTCCGCGAGACCGCGTGCGACGGCTCGGGCGGGCGGAAGCCCCAGTACAAGATCACCAAGGTGGTGCCGACCCGCACCGCGTGCCCGGCGTCGACGGCGCTGTACGTCCAGCTCGGCGGCCGGTATCCGGTGGGGTGCGCCCGGCGGGTGTGACCGGACGGCAGGCGGATCGTGCGTACGGCCTACTCCGGGCTGCGGTCCTGGCCAGGGTCCGGTGATCCTGGCCAGGAGGACAGTCTTGGAGGCGTCTTGGCAGCTCTGACTCGGATTCCGCTGGAGGGCGGGGGCTGCCTCCTGGTCGAGGCACCGGCCGCGCCGCCGGGCCCCGTGAAGGCCGGTCGGGCCGGCGACGCGGTGCATGAGCTGCCGAGGACTCTGCAGCAGGCCCTGGAGCCGGTCACGGAGGCCGCGCGGGCCACGCTCGACCAACTGCGCAAGGCCCGGCCCGACGAGATTTCGGTCGCGTTCGGGGTGGACCTCGCGGTCGAGGCCGGGGCCGTGATCACGAAGAGCCGGGCGACCTGCCATCTGAAGGTGACCCTGTCGTGGAGCCGGGACAGCACCGGGCACGACCAGGCGGACGAGGACCGGGGCTGATCCCGGTGGACAGCACCGAGCGGGAGCTGCCCGGCGCGGTCGCCCAGGTCCTCGGACCGGACGGGACGGTCGCCGGGGCCGGATTCCTGGTAGCCGACGGCATGCTGGTCACCTGTGCGCACGTCGTCCGGGCCGCGGGGGGTGGGCCCGGGGAGAGCGTGCGGCTGGCCTTCCCCCATGCGGAGGGCGGGGACGGGGTCGAGGGCCAGGTCCTGGCGGCCCTCTGGCGGGCTCCCGAGGACGAGGACGTGGCCTTCGTCCGACTGGGCGGTACGACGGCGGGCATGCGGACGCTCCCGTTGGGCTCCGCGGAGGGATGCCGGGGCCACCAGGTGCGGTCGTTCGGCTTCCCGGCCCAGGCCCCGCCGGAGGGGCACTTCGGCTTCGGGACGACCGGTGATCTGCTGCCCGCCTCCCCCGGCAGGTGTGCGTATCTGCAGTTGACCGACGCCAACGACCTCACCACCGGTTTCAGCGGCGGCCCCGTGCTCGACGAGGTGACCGGCCTGGTCACCGGCATGCTGACCGAGATCACCGCCCCCGACGCGTACGAGCGGGGGCAGGGCATCGCGTACGTCACCCCGACGCAGGTCCTGCGGGAGATCCTGCCGGAGCTGGCCGAGCGGGAGGTGTGTCCCTACCGGGGGCTGGAGCCTTTCACCGCGGAGCACGCGCGGTGGTTCCACGGGCGGGACGGCGCGGTACGGCAGGTCGTGGCCAACCTTGCGCGGCAACGGCAGCTGACGTTGTTGCTGGGGCCCTCGGGGTCGGGGAAGTCGTCGCTGATCCAGGCGGGTGTCCTGCGGGCGCTGGCGGAGTGTGAGCTTCCGGGCAGTGACCGGTGGCTGCCCGTCCTCGTCCGGCCGAGACAGGACCTGCTGGCCGAGTTCGAGCGCGCGGGGCTGTCCGGGGCGACCAGTGAAGGGATCCTGGCGGCCGTCAATCGAAGGCTTGCGGCCGAGCCGGGCTGTCAGCGCGTCCTGCTGGTCGTCGACCAGTTCGAGGAGCTCCTGGTCCAGGGCGCCGACGGCCGGCTGCGGGATCTCCTGGACGTCGTCGACGAGGTCGCCTCGGTGGTCGACTCCTATGCCAAGCTCACCGCGATCCTGATCATGCGCGACGACTTCTATCCGCAACTCGCGGCGCTGGCGCCCAAGTTGCTGGACGCCGCGATGCCGGGACTCCTCAACGTACCGGGCACCCTGAGCCGAGAAGACCTGCACGACATCATCACCCTGCCCGCCCGGGACGTGGGCCTCCGTTTCCAGCCGGGGCTGCCCGAGCAGATCATCGCCGACGTCCTTGCCAGCAGCCCGGAGGCGGCGACCACGCTGCAGGCACCCGTCACGGTCCTGCCCCTGCTGGAGATGACCCTCAGTCAGCTGTGGCTGCGGCGGCAGGACGGCTACCTCACCCACGAGGCGTACCGCCGTATCGGAGGGGTCAGCGGAAGCGTGACGACGTGGTGCGACAGCGCCCTGGCGGAGCTGGCACCCGAGCAACGGCTCATCGCCCGCCGGGCACTGACCTCCCTGGTCCACCCGTCCGACCCCACCCACCACGTCACCGCCGTCCGCGCGCAGGTCCCCCTGGACGAACTGCGCGATCTGGCCGCCAACCCCGACGACGTGGTCAACGGGCAGCAGGCGTCCGTCGACGACGTCATCGCCGCTCTCGCGCGCCACCGCATCATCACCACACAGACGCTCCACGCGCCCCAGCGTCCCGACGCCCCTCCCGGGGAACCGGTGGCCGAGCTGATCCACGAGGCGCTCATCCGGGACTGGGGTGCGCTGCGCGAGTGGGTGGACCAGGACCACCAGTTCCAGGAATGGCTCGACCGCACGAGAGAGCGGCGTGCCCGCTGGGCCGCGGACAGACACCCCGGCGACCTGCTCGGCGGGACCGCCCTCGTGGAAGGCCTCGAATGGCAGCGCCGACGACGCCTGCCGGCGGACATCGCGGCGTTTCTCGCTGCCAGCAAGCAGCGGCAGCAGGCCGCGGCGCGGCGGAGCAGGCGGGTGATCGCGGGTCTCGCGGGGCTGCTGGTGCTCGTGCTCGTCGGTGCGGGGGGCGTCGTCTGGCAGTGGCGTACATCGGTCACGGAACGGCAGGCGGCGCTGTCGCGCCAGCTGGCCGCCGAGGCCGAGGCGCTCTTCGAGCCGAGTCCCGAACTCGCCGGGCTCCTGGCCGTCCAGGCCTACCGCACCAACCGGACCCCCGAATCCACCGCGATGCTGCGCACCGTCGCATCCCTCCCGGAGAACCGGCGGTTGCTCGCCGCTCACGCGGTGAACGCCGTGGCCTTCAGCCCCGACGGCCGCACCGTGGCCGTGGCGAGTGCGGGTGACGACCATTCCGTCCGGCTGTGGAACGCGGTGAACGGCAGACCGATCAGGTTCCTTGTCGGGCACACCGGTCCGGTGAATTCGGTGGCCTTCAGCCCCGACGGCCGCACCATCGCCACGGGCAGTTGGGACAAGACCGCGCGACTGTGGGATGCCACCACCGGCAACAGCCTCAGAACGCTGGCAGGGCACTCCAACCAGGTGAACTCGGTGGCCTTCAGCCCGGACAGCAAGACGCTCGCCACCGGCAGTTGGGACAAGACGGCACAGCTGTGGGACGTCGCCACCGGCGAGCGCCGTGCCATCCTGGCAAAGCACCGCGACCAGGTGAAGTCGGTTGCGTTCAGCCCGGACGGCAGGACACTCGCCACGGCCAGCGCCGACACGACCGTACTGCTGTGGGATCTCGCCACTCACCGGCCCCGCCCACCGCTGGAAGGACACACCAGCTGGGTGAATTCGGTGGCGTTCAGCCGCGACGGCCGCACCCTCGCCACCGCCAGTACCGATGGCACCACGCAGCTGTGGGATCCGGCCAGCGGTGAGGATCGCACCGCCCTGATCGGACAAGGCGGCTGGGTGACCGCAGCGGCGTTCAGCCCCGACAGCCGCACGGTCGCCACCACCAGCTCCAACAACACGGTCGCACTGTGGGACGCGGCTACCGGCGCAGAGCTCGCGACCCTGCTGGGGCACACCGGCGAGGTCCTTTCGGTGGCGTTCAGCCCCAACGGAAAAACCCTGGCCACCACCAGCACCGACCACACGACACGCTTGTGGAACGTCGCCACCGACAAGCACCGCACGACCCTGGCCGGACACACCGACTGGGTGCATTCCGTGGCGTTCAGCCCGGACGGCAAAACCCTCGCCACCGCCGGCGGCGACCACAAGGTGCACCTGTGGGAGGTCGCCACCGGGAAGCGTCTCGTGACTCTGCCGCACAAGGACGAGGTGTACGCGGTGGCGTTCAGCTCCGACCGCCACACCATCGCCACCGGCAGCGCCGACCACACCATCCGCCTGTGGGACTACGCCGGCAGACACCTCGCAGACCTGAAAAGGCACAGCGACCTGGTGACAACGGTTGCGTTCAGTCCCGACGGCCGCACCCTCGCCACCGGCAGTGCCGACAGCACCGTGGAACTGTGGGATGTCCGCACCCACAAACCCCGCACATCCCTGCGCGGACACCAGGGCCCGGTGTATTCAGTCGCGTTCAGCCCCAGGGACGGCACAATCCTGGCCACCGGCGGCGCCGACGGCATCGTACGTCTGTGGGATGTCACCACCAGCTCCGAGAGAGACCTGTGGGGCCACACGGACGAGGTGCACACGCTCGCGTTCAGCCCCGACGGCCGCACCCTCGCCACCGGCAGCTGGGACCATACCGCACGGCTGTGGGATGTGGACACCGGCAGTCTCCGCAGAACCCTGACCGAGCAAACGGCCACGGTGGACTCGGTGTCGTTCATCGGCGACAAAACCCTCGCCACCGCGTCGGGCTACTACGTCGGGCTGTGGGACGTGGCCACCGGTGAACCACGGGAAAATCTGCACGGGCACTTCGACTGGGTGAATTCGGTGGCTTTCAGCCCCGCCGGCCGCATTATCGCCACCGGCAGCACCGACATGACCGCCCGCCTGTGGACCGCGGAACTCCAGGACCCCGCCGAGGCGATCCGGAAGGTGTGCCGCACCGTCCACCGCGACCTCACTCCGCAGGAACGGACGGCATACCTGCCCGGCCTCTCGGTGGGCCAGGTATGCCCACCGCGCTGACGTCCCGTCAGCTCGTCAGCTCGTCAGCTCGTCAGCTCGTCAGCACAGGATCCACCCCGAGCTCACCGTGCCGCGCCCCACCGAGCCCTTGATCCACACGCAGCGGTGACCGGCGTGCACCGTCACCGGGCCCGCGCGGTGTGCGTAGCGGCCCTTGTCGACGACCGCGCGGTTGCCGCGGGCCTGCACGCTGACCGACATCATGCGCCTGGTGCCGGACGTCTTGGGGAGGGTGAGCGCGCAGACGTAGCCGTTGCGCTTGTAGACGTGCACCGTGCCGGTCGAGAAGGGCAGGGTTCTCACCTCGCGTCCGGCGCAGGACGTCGCCGTCGCCGCCTGGGCGCTGCCCGGCGCCACGAGCGCGAACAGCCCGGACGCGGCGAACACCGCCGCGCCGAGCGCCAGACGCCGGCGTATCGCACCACTGTCCACTGTCGTCCCTCCGAACCGCGGCCATGCACCGGCCGCGCACCAGCCATGAACGTACTGATGTACGGACGCATGACGTATGTCGGATGGTTGCACGACCGTCAGCGAGTCACGTCGACAGGCCGTCAGCGGGTGGCGCCGACCGGCTCCTCCGGCTCCGCCTGGCCGACGAACGTCCGCCACAGCTCGGCGTACCGTCCGCCCCGGGCGAGCAGCTCCTCGTGGGTGCCGTCCTCGGCGACCCGGCCGTGGTCCATCACCACGACCCGGTCGGCGCGGGCGGCCGTGGTGAGGCGGTGGGCGACGACGAGGGTGGTACGGCGCCCGGCCACGCGGTCGGTGGCCTGGTTGACCTGGGCCTCCGTGGCCAGGTCGAGGGCGGCCGTGGCCTCGTCGAGGAGCAGGATGTCGGGGTCGACGAGTTCGGCGCGGGCGAGGGCGATGAGCTGGCGCTGGCCCGCGGAGAGGTTGCGGCCGCGCTCGGCGACCTCGTGCAGGTAGCCGCCCTCCAGCGTGGCGATCATGTCGTGCGCGCCGACCGCCCGGGCCGCCGCCTCCACCTCGGCGTCGGTGGCGTCGGGGCGGCCGTAGGCGATGGCGTCGCGGACGGTGCCCTGGAAGAGGTAGGCCTCCTGCGGGACGACGCCGAGGCGGTGCCGGTACGACGTCAGGTCCAGGGCGCGCAGGTCCGTGCCGTCGACCGTGACCCGCCCGCCGGTCGGGTCGTAGAACCGCGCCACCAGCTTGACCAGCGTCGACTTGCCGGCCCCCGTCTCGCCGACGAAGGCGACGGTCTGACCGGCGGGGATCGTGAGGTCGATGCCGCTCAGGGCCTCCTCGTCCTCGCCGTAGGCGAAGTGCACGTCCTCGAAGGCGATGTCCCCCCTCAGCGACAGCACCTCCAGCGGCTCCCGCGCCGCCTTGGTGGACGTCGGCTCCTGGAGCAGCTCCTGGATGCGGCCCAGCGACACCGTGGCCTGCTGGTAGCCGTCGAAGACCTGGGAGAGCTGCTGGACGGGGGCGAAGAACAGGTCGATGTAGAGGAGATAGGCGACCAGCGCGCCCGTCGTCAGCGTGGCCGCCTCGATCCGGCCCGCGCCCGCGATCAGTACGCAGGCCGCGGCGACCGAGGACAGCAGCTGGACGAAGGGGAAGTAGACGGATATCAGCCACTGGCCGCGGATGCGGGCGCTGCGGTAGCTGTCGCTGCGCTCGGCGAACCGGCGCCGGCCGTCCCGCTCGCGCCGGAAGGCCTGCACGATCCGCAGTCCGGACACCGACTCCTGGAGGTCGGCGTTGACCGACGACACCCGTTCGCGGGCGAGTTCGTACGCCTTCACGCTGGCCCGGCGGAAGAAGTAGGTGGCGATGATCAGCGGGGGCAGGGTCGCGAAGACGACCAGCGCGAGCTGTACGTCGAGGACCAGCAGGGCGGCCATGATGCCGAAGAAGGTGACGACCGAGACGAACGCGGTGACCAGGCCGGTCTGGAGGAAGGTCGAGAGGGCGTCGACGTCGGTCGTCATCCTGGTCATGATCCGGCCGGTCAGCTCCCGCTCGTAGTAGTCGAGTCCGAGCCGCTGGAGCTGGGCGAAGATCTTCAGGCGCAGGGAGTACAGGACGCGCTCGCCGGTGCGGCCGGTCATCCGGGTCTCGCCGATCTGCGCGGCCCACTGCACGAGGACGGTGAACAGGGCGAGCAGCGACGCCGACCAGACGGCGCCGAGGGCCATCTTGCTGACGCCCTGGTCGATGCCGTGCCGGATCAGGATCGGCAGCAGCAGGCCCATGCCCGCGTCCACGGCGACCAACAGCAGGCTGACCAGGAGGGGCAGGCCGAAGCCGTGCAGCAGGCGCCGCAGGCCGTAGGAGTCCTCCGCGCGGACCGCGCGGGCCTCGTCGATGTCCGGGGTGTCGGTCGCCGGGGGCAGCGCCTCGACCTGGGCGAGGAGCCCGGGGGTGGCGGGGGTCCCGGCGAGGGCGGTGTCCTTCGGCTCGCGGTCGCCGGTCCACAGGTGGGGGGTCACGCCGCGCTCGGCGTCGAACTCGGCGTCCAGCTCCTCCCGTACGGAGGTGTCCTCCTCCTCCGGCACGGCCGGCTGGGCGTGCCCCGGGGAGACGCCGCCCAGCTCGTCGGGGTCGGTGAGCAGGCGGCGGTAGAGGGCGGACCGCTGCTGGAGCTCCTCGTGGGTGCCGATGTCGGCGAGGCGGCCGGCGTCGAGGACGGCGATGCGGTCGGCGAGGTTGAGGGTGGAACGGCGGTGCGCGATGAGGAGGGTCGTGCGGCCCCGCATGACCTGCTTGAGGGCCTCGTGGATCTCGTGCTCGACGCGGGCGTCCACGGCGGAGGTGGCGTCGTCCAGGACCAGCAGGCGGGGGTCGGTGAGCAGGGCGCGGGCGAGCGCGATGCGCTGGCGCTGGCCGCCGGAGAGGGTGAGGCCGTGCTCGCCGACCTCGGTGTCGTAGCCGTCGGGCAGCTCGGCGATGAAGCGGTCGGCCTGGGCGGCGCGGGCGGCGGCCTCGATCTCCTCCTGGGTGGCGTCGGGGCGGCCGTACGCGATGTTGTTGCGCACGCTGTCGGAGAAGAGGAAGGAGTCCTCGGGGACCAGCCCGATCGCGGCCCGCAGCGATTCCAGGGTCAGCTCGCGCACGTCGTGGCCGCCGACCAGTACGGCGCCGTGGGTGACGTCGTAGAAGCGCGGCAGGAGCAGCGAGACCGTCGACTTCCCGGAGCCGGAGGAGCCGACGACGGCGAGGGTCTCGCCGGGGCGTATCTCGAAGCTCAGCCCGTCGAGCACGGGGCGCTGGTCGTGGTAGCCGAAGGACACGTCGTCGAACTCGACCGTCGCGGGCGCGTCGGCGGGGAGGGTCTTGGTGCCGTCCTTCATCGACGGCTCGGTGTCGATCAGCTCCAGTACGCGCTCGGTGCCCGCGCGGGCCTGCTGGCCGACGGTGAGGACCACGGCGAGCATGCGGACCGGGCCGACGAGCTGGGCGAGGTAGGTGGAGAAGGCGACGAAGGTGCCGAGCGTGATGTGGCCGCGGACGGCCAGCCAGCCGCCCAGCGCCAGCATGGCGACCTGGCCGAGCGCGGGCACGGCCTGGAGGGCGGGGGTGTACTTGCTGTTCAGCCGGATGGTTCGCAGGCGTCCCGCGAAGAGCCGGCGGCCGACCTCGCGGAGCTTCCCGGTCTCCTGGTCCTCCTGCCCGAAGCCCTTCACCACCCGTACGCCGCTGACCGCCCCGTCGACCACGCCCGCGACGGCGGCGGCCTGGGCCTGGGCGTACCAGGTGGCGGGGTGCAGCTTGGCGCGGCTGCGCTTGGCTATGTACCCGAGCGCGGGGGCGACCGCGAGGGCGACCAGGGTCAGCGGCAGCGACAGCCAGGCCATGATCACCAGGGAGATCAGGAAGAGCAGTACGTTGCCGATGGTCATCGGCAGCATGAAGAGCAGGCCCTGGATCAGCTGGAGGTCGCTCGTGGCCCGGCCGACCACCTGCCCGGTGGACAGCTCGTCCTGTCGGCGGCCGTCGAGCCGGGTGATCGTCTCGTACATCTCCGTCCGCAGGTCGTGCTGGACGTCGAGGGCGAGCCGGCCGCCGTAGTAGCGGCGGATGTAGGTCAGGGCGTAGACGAGGACGGCGGCGCCCAGCAGGCCCCCGGCCCAGGGCGCCATGTCCCGGCTGTGGTCGCCGACCACGTCGTCGATGATCACCTTTGTGATCAGCGGGACCAGCGCCATGACGGCCATGCCGGCGAGGGATGAGCCGAGGGCCAGGACGACGTCCTTCGGATACCGCCACGCGTATCCGGCCAGTCGCCGTGCCCATCCCCGTTGCGCTGTCACGCGGGTGCCCTCCGTCAGTCCTGGTCTACCGAAAGACGCCAACGCAGACGGAAGCGGATTTCATCCCTCCGCAACAATCACACACGTACCCGCAAGTAGGAGAACCGTGTCGTCTGCACCGCGTTCTGGTTGTCGTCGCTCACCAGCAGCACCTTCAGGCGGCCCCTCTCCCGGCCGGTGACGGCCATCCCCTCGATGTTGTCGAGGAGCGGGTTGGGCTGGGGCTGCTTGGCGGTGGCGCCCAGAGCCGGACAGGTGGCGATGTCGGTCAGCAGGGTCTTCTTGATCAGGCGGACGCCCTCCTGGCCCGTCAGGTTCTCGATGCCGCTGGTGTCCGTCGCGTGCCGCGGGTCGGCCAGGTAGAGGCGGACCGTGTTGCCGACACCGGAGGTGAAGCCGCGCTCCAGGACCAGGAGGCGGCCGTCGGGCGTCGCCTGGACCTCCGGGACGCCGAGACCGGAGTCGGTGCGGTAGGCGTACTGGGCGCCGAGCCGGAAGTGGCCGCCCGGGGTCCGCTGCCAGGTCTGGAAGCGGACGATGCCGGCCGTGTCGCCGGAGAGCGCGTACTCCATCGACGCGAGCAGGGTGTGGCCGCCGGGCAGGAGGGTGAGGCCCTCGAAGGTGCCGTTGGACTGGGCGCGGCCCGCCGGGGCGACCAGGAGGGAGGGCGGGACGGGGAGGCGGTCGAGGATCCGGCCGTCGCGGGAGTGGCGGCGGATGGACGGCTCGGTCTCGGAGGTGACCAGCCGGGTGCCGTCGCCGTCGACGACCAGGCCCTCTGAGTCGAGCGCGGCGCCGCTTTCGTCCGCGAGCCGGACGACACCGGTCGGCTTCAGGGTCTTGGTGTCCAGGCCGAAGAGCGCGGAACGGTCGGAGAGGGCGGCGAGCGTGCCGTCCCGCTCCACGGCGAGCGCGGACAGGTTGCCGACGAAGGTGCCGTGGTACGTCGTCTTGTCGAGCGCGTCGGAGAAGCGGTCGATCGAGACGGCGGGCGAACAGGCGTTGCCCTCGGAGGCGTTGGCGGGCCCGGCGGCGGACAGGCAGGTGGCCGCCGCCAGGCCGGCGGTGAGGGTGGCGAGTACGGTTCTCAGGCGCATGGCGGTCACCGTAGGACGAGCCGGTGACCGGCGGGAGACCGCCTCGTGAAGGTCAGCCCTGTTCCGGAACCGCGACGAACGCCTCGCGCGGCGCGCTGGTCGGGGTGTACCGCGCCATGCTCGACGTGGTCGGCACCAGGTCCTTGTGGATGGCCTTCGCGACGTTCTGGATGGTGGTGACGCCGTAGTCCATGGTGCTGTTGTCCTGCGTCAGCACGGTGATCATGTAGTCGTGGCCGGCGCCGTTGAACGTGCCGAGGCTGTGCACCCGCCAGCCGTGCGTGGCGCGCTGCAGCCAGCCGTTCTTGACGTGCACGGAGACCGTGGAGGGCGCGCCCGCCGGTGTGCCCCAGCGCTGCGAGGAGACGACCTGGCCCATCAGTTTGAGGATGTAGGCGCGGGAGTTGTCGCTCAGGACGCTGTTCGTGGCGGTGATGAGCTTGAGCAGCTTCTGCTCGTCGGTGACGTTCTCCTGGGTCAGGCCCCAGTAGCCGTCGGCTCCCGGCGTGGTCTTCGTCATCCCGGCGGCGGCCAGGAAGCCCTTGATCTTCGTCAGGCCCAACTGCTTCCACAGCGTGCTGGTCGCGGCGTTGTCCGACTGCGTGATCATGGCCTTGGCGAGCGACTGCTCGGTGCTCGTCAGGTACCGGTTGTGCTTCTTCGCGTCCCACAGCAGCGTGGCGAGGACGGTGACCTTGACGGTGCTCGCCGAGTCGTAGGCGGTGCTCGAGCGCAGGGTGCAGGTCGTCTTGGTGGAGCGGTCGTAGAGGCCCACGGCGACGGTGCCCTTGCGACTGGCGAGGGCCGCCGTGATGTCCTTCGTCAACTTGTCGGCCAGGCCCGCCTTCGCGGACGTGCAGCTGACGGTGGGAGTGGTGGCCGAGGCGGGTGCGGCGGCCCCGCCGGTTATGAGGATGCCGGTGCCGAGCGCCATGGCGACCAGTCCTCTCCCGCGTCTGGTGATCCGGTGAGTCATGCCCTGATGACACACGAGTTCGCGCGAAGGGTTGTACGAAACCCCCGGGTTTTAGTCAAACATCACCCTGGGCCGGGTCGTCGGGGTCGTCGTACTCCGGCACGCGAAGGCGGACGCCCCGGCTCTCGGCGATGCGGTGGACGTCGCGCAGCGCCTCGGCCAGGCGGGCCGCCGGGAAGCGCAGTTGCACGGAAGTGGCCCTGGAGTCGGCGAGCAGGTCGGCGGCGTGGTGGAGGAGGAGTTCGCCCGCCATGCCGAGCCGCACGCGCTCGACGCTGTCGGCGACGCGGGAGAGGCGCCCGGTCCCGTCACCGACGAGGTAGCAGGGTCTGCCTTCGGGGCCGGTCCACGGCAGCAGTCGCAGCACGCTTTCCCGATCCCCGGTCACGCGGTCACCTCCACGCCGTGGATGACTCGCGGCCCGATGTCGATGCCGTGCACGGCCAGCCACAGAGCCCGCCGCCGGGCCCGCTGCCGCGCTGTTGGACGAGGCGGTGCTGCGGCGGGTTGCGGGCGGGCGGGAGGTGATGGCGGAGCAGGTCATGCACATGGTGCGCCTTGCGGAGCGGGCGAGCTGCACTACATCCGGCCGGGCGGCGGTGGCATGGGCGGCAACAGCAGCCTCAACCAGCAGATCACCGCGTGGGTGGAGAAGAACGGCACCGCGGTGAAGCAGAGCGCGTACGACAAGAGCGCGTCGTCGGAGTCCAGCTCCTCGTCGTCCTCGTCGTCCTCGCAGAGCACCCGGTCGAACCAGTCGACGCTCTACCGCCCGGACCCGTCGGACGTCAGCTGACGGGCAGGTGTGTCGGCGCGAACATCCGCAGTACCGCCGGGAGGACGACCACCGACGGGCCGGGTGTCGTGAGCGCCTTCGCCAGGTCCTCCTCCAGGGTCTCCGGGGTCGTACGGATCCCGGGGACACCGAAGGACTCGGCGAGCGCCACATAGTCCGGCCGGGTCAGTTCCGTCGCCGTGGCCTGGCCGAAGGCGTCGGTCATGTACTCGCGCAGGATGCCGTAGCCGCCGTCGTCGACGATCAGCCAGGTGACGTCGAGGTCGTACTGGCGGGCCGTCGCCAGTTCGGCGATGGAGTACAGGGCGCCGCCGTCACCGGACACCGCCAGCACCGGGCGGGTCGGGTCGGCGGCGGCCGCGCCCAGCGCCGCCGGGAAGCCGTAGCCGAGGCCGCCGGCGCCCTGGGCGGAGTGCATGGTGTTCGCCCCCCGGGGATCGAAGGCCGACCAGGCCCAGTAGGCCAGGATCGTCATGTCCCAGAAGGACGGGGAGTCGGCCGGCAGCGCCCGCCGTACCGACGCCAGCACGTCCTGTTCCAGGGTGAGTTCCTGGGCGGCGATACGGTTCTCGACCTTCGCGAGCAGCGCGCGGACGCGCTCCGGCGCCGTCGGGTCCGTACGCTCCCGCACCGTCTCCAGCAGCGCCTGCAGCGCGAGGCGGGCGTCGGCGTGGATGCCCAGCGCCGGGTGGTTGGACTCCAGCTTGCCGAGGTCCGCCTCGATCTGGACGACCCGGCCGCGGGGCTTGAACGTGTGGTAGTTCGAGGACAGTTCGCCAAGGCCCGAGCCGACGACCAGCAGTACGTCCGCGTCCTCCAGGAAGTCCGTCGTGTACCGGTCCTCCAGCCAGGACTGCATCGACAGCGGGTGCTCCCAGGGGAACGCGCCCTTGCCGCCGAAGGTCGTGACCACGGGGGCGTCGAGCTTCTCGGCCAGCTGCAGGAGCTTGCCCGCGGCGTCCGAGCGTACGACTCCGCCTCCCGCGATGATCGCCGGGCGGGCCGCGCGGGACAGCAAGTCCGCCGCCACCGCCGTCAGTTCGGGGCGCGGGACCAGGTCGTCCGGCGTCGCGTCCATCGCCGTCACCACCGGCAGGTGCGTCTCGGCCAGCAGCACGTCCTGCGGGATCTCCACCCACACCGGGCCGTGCGGAGCCGTCAGCGCCGACTTCCAGGCCGCCGCGATGGCGGAGGGGATCTGCGACTGGGTGCGGACCGTGTGGACCGACTTCACCACGCCCCGGAACGAGGCCGCCTGGTCCGGGAGTTCGTGGAGGTAGCCGTGGCGGCCACCGCCCAGCCCGGCCGTCGGGACTTGGCTGCTGATCGCCAGGATCGGGGCAGAGGCGGCTGCCGCCTCCTGCAACGCCGCGAGGGACGTCAGCGCGCCGGGGCCCGTCGACAGCAGCAGCGGGGCCGCCTCGCCGGTGATCCTGCCGGAGGCGTCCGCCGCGAAGCCCGCGTTGTTCTCCACCCGCAGACCGATGTACCGCAGCGACGAGCGGCGCAGGGCGTCGAACATGCCGAGGGCGTGCTGGCCGGGCAGGCCGAAGACGGTCGTCGCGCCCAGCCCGGCCAGGGTCTCCACGACCAGGTCTCCGCCGTTGCGCCCGGGAGGCGGGTTCAGCGCGGTCGAGATCTGTGCCTCAGTCGGGCGGAGTACCAGGTCGTGGTCGTGAGTCACTTCGCTTCCGCGTCCTTCCGGGCCGCCGCGATCTGGCGGCTCATGATGGTGGTCAGTTCGTAGGCCGTGTGGGAGGCCGCGACCGAGGTGATCTCGGCGTGGTCGTACGCCGGCGCCACCTCGACCACGTCCGCCGAGACCAGGTTGCAACCGGCCAATCCGCGCAGGATCTCGAGGAGTTCGCGGGAGGTCATGCCGCCCGCCTCCGGGGTGCCGGTGCCGGGGGCGTGCGCCGGGTCGAGGCAGTCGATGTCGATGGAGATGTACAGCGGACGGTCGCCGATGCGCTGGCGCAGCTGGTCGGCCACCTCGTCGGCGCCCCGGCGGTAGATGTCCGCCGAGGTGACGATGCCGAAGCCCATCTTCTCGTCGTCGGTGAGGTCCTGCTTGCCGTACAGCGGGCCGCGGGTGCCCACGTGGGAGAGGGCCTCGGTGTCGAGGATGCCCTCCTCCACCGCGCGGCGGAACGGGGTGCCGTGGGTGTACTCGGCGCCGAAGTACGTGTCCCAGGTGTCGAGGTGGGCGTCGAAGTGGAGCAGGGCGACCGGGCCGTGCTTCTTGGCCACGGACCGCAGCAGCGGCAGCGCGATGGTGTGGTCGCCGCCGAGCGTCATCAGGCGGGCGCCGGTGCCGAGGAGTTCGTCGGCGGCGGCCTCGACGGTCTCCACGGCCTCGTTGATGTTGAAGGGGTTCACCGCGATGTCCCCGCCGTCGGCCACCTGGGCGAGGGCGAACGGGGAGGCGTCCTGCGCGGGGTTGTACGGGCGCAGCAGCCGGGACGCCTCGCGGATGGCGTTGCCGCCGAAGCGGGCGCCCGGCCGGTACGAGACGCCGGAGTCGAACGGCACGCCCACGACGGCGACGTCGGCGGTGCCGACCTCGTCGAGGCGGGGCAGCCGGGCGAAGGTCGCGGGGCCGGCGTACCGCGGGATGCGGGAGGAGTCGACAGGGCCGCGGGGCGTCTCGTTGCTGCTCATGGTGAAATGCCTTCTTTCTTGCGCTTCATCGCGCATGTACTGCTTTCCATACGACTCTACTGGTGAGCCGGGACCGGTTCGGACGCGAGTTCGGGGGATCGCCCGGCGAGACGCTCGCGCCAGGTGATGAGGACTGCCTCGTCGGTGGGCCTGGTCACCAGGGAGACGGCGACGTAGGCGGCGAGGGAGGCGAGCAGGCCGTAGTAGACGGGCTCGTTGGCGAGGATGCCGTAGCCCGCCATCAGGCCGATCACCGCGAGGCCGCCGACGATCACGGAGGCGAGTGCGCCCTGCACCGTGCCGCGCTTCCACAGCAGTCCGCCGAGGATGGGCACGAGCAGGCCGCCGACGAGGAGGTTGTAGGCGACCGTCAGGGCCTCCACCACGTTGTTCAGCGCGATCGCCGTGCCGATCACCGCGACGCCCATGATCAGGATGAAGGCGCGGTTGCCCCTGACCTCGTCGTGCGCGTCCCCGTCACGCCGGACCACGCCCCGCAGCCGCGACCAGATGTCGTTGTTGGCGACCGTGGCGCAGGCGATGAGGGCACCGGAGGAGGTGGACATCACGGCGGCGAGGGCGGCGGCCAGCACCAGGCCTCGCACACCGACGGGGAGCTCGTCCTTGACGATGGTCGCGAACGCGTCGTCGGGGCTGCCGAGCTTGGGGTAGAGGACCTTGGCCGCCGTGCCGATGACGGCACCGGCGAGGGCGTAGGCCAGGCAGTAGGTGCCGGCCACCGTGCCGCCCCACTTGGCGGTCTTGTCGCTGCGGGCGGTGAACACGCGCTGCCAGATGTCCTGGCCGATCAGCATGCCGAAGGTGTAGATCAGCACGTAGGTGAAGATCGTCTCGCCGCCGATGCCCAGCGGGTCGAAGTACTCGGTCGGGAGCTTGGCCTTCATCTCGGAGAAGCCGCCCGCCTTGACCACCGCGATGGGCAGGAGCAGGAGCAGCACGCCGATCGTCTTGACCACGAACTGCACCATGTCCGTCAGCGTGATGGACCACATGCCGCCGAGAGTCGAGTACGCGACGACGATCGAGCCGCCGAGGATGATCGCGACGGTCCGGTTCATGTCGAAGAGGACGTCGAAGATGGTGGCGTACGCGATGGTGGACGTCACCGCGAGCATGAGGGTGTAGGCCCACATCACGACGCCCGAGATCACGCCCGCGCGGCCGCCGTACCTGAGATCCAGCATCTCGGAGACGGTGTAGACCTTCAGGCGGGCGATGCGCGCGGAGAAGAAGACGGACAGGGCCAGCAGGCCGAGGCCGATGGTGAAGACCATCCAGGCACCGGAGAGGCCGTACTGGTAGCCGAGGCCGACCCCGCCGATGGTGGACGCGCCGCCGAGGACGATCGCGGCCATGGTGCCGGAGTACATGGCGGGCCCGAGGCGACGGCCCGCCACGAGGAACTCGCTCTTCGACTTGGCGCGGCGCATGCCCCACCAGCCCATGGCCAGCATTCCGACCAGATAGACGACGATCACTGTGTAATCGATGGCCATGTGAGGGGCCCTCCTTCGCGCACATCCCGGTGGCGTGTCGTGCAGATACGTGGGGGTTTTCCTGGGCAGGGACGCTCGGCAGCGGCTAGCGGGGACATCCGCCCGTACCCGCGGGCTGCCGGTCTGCACTCGACAGTAGGTGGCCGGAAAGCGACTGCGAAGTGTACGTTTCATCCATCCGATCGGTACCGGATGGAGGGAACGCACACCATGCCGGAGACGGTCGCCCCAGCTGTCCCACCGACCCCACCGGTCCCGTTGTCAGCACTGCTGGCCAGGGAGGACCTCGGCCTGCGCCAGATCGCCGGCCCCTCGGACCCGGGCATCGTGATCCACTGGGCGCACACCTCGGAGATGGCCGACCCGTACCCGTACCTGCTGGGGGGCGAGCTGCTGCTGACGGCGGGCGTCCACGTCCCGGATGCGGCGGGCTCGGGCGCGTACTTCGACGACTATGTCTCCCGGATCGTGGCGGCGGGCGGCGCCGCCCTCGGGTTCGGGCTGGCGCCGGTGCACGACACGGTGCCGCGTGCCCTGGTCGCGGCCTGCGACGCCTACCAGCTGCCGCTCCTGGAGGTGCCGCCGCAGACCACGTTCTCCGGCGTGGCCCGGGCCGTCTGGCAGCTGATGGCCCAGGCCCGGCTCGCCGAGCTCCGCCGCGTCACGGAGGCCCAGCGCAGTCTCGCCTCCGCCGCCTCCCGCCCGGACCCGGTCCCCTCGGTCCTGCGCCGGCTGGCCCAGCGGGTCGGCGGCTGGGCGGTGCTGTACGGCCCGGACGGCACAAAGGTCGCGGAGGCGGGGCAGGAGCCGGAGGACGCGGCGCGGGGGGCGCTGGGGCAGCTGGCGACGGTGGTAAGGCCGGTCTCCGACACGGGGCGAGCCCCCTCCTCCGCCACCGACACCCTGGCCGGCACCCACCTGGCCGCCTACGCCCTCGGCACCGGGCAGGGCTTCGTCCTCGGCGTCGCCACCCCCCACCGCGAGCCCGGGGACCACACCATCGCCTCCGTCGCCGCCGTGCTCCTGTCGCTGCTCACCGGCGAGCACCACAGCAGCGCCGGCGCGGCCCGGTCGTCCGCGCTGGTACGGCTGCTGCTGGGCACGCCGCCGCCGGAGGTGGCCCCGCTGCTGGGGGCCGAGCGGTGGGTCGTGGTGCACGCGCGGCCGGAGGGCCAGGCCCCCGACGCGGTGGCCGCCTCAGCGCTGGGCGCCGCCCTGGGGTCCACGCTGGTCGACCTCGCCGACGGCGTCGTACGGGTCCTCGTGCCCGCCGACCGGGAACCGGCCCCGCAGCCCGGCTGGGCCCTCGGGGTCAGCGCCGCCGTCGCGCCGGGCGACTGGCCGGCCGCCGACGCCCAGGCGGCCCGCGCCCTGGCCCGCGCCCGTGCCACCCGCACCGCGCTGGTCCGGCACGGCAACCGCCACGCCCTGGCCGACCTGGTGCCGCCCGGCGAGGCCGAGACCCACGCCCGCGCGCTCCTCGGGCCCCTCACCGCCACCCCCGCGCTCACCGAGACGCTGCGCACCTGGCTTTCCCTGCACGGCAGTTGGGACCGTACCGCGGTGGCCCTCTCGGTGCACCGCAACACCGTCCGGCAGCGCATCGCCCGGTGCGCGGCGCTTCTCGACGCCGACCTCGACGACGCGGACGTACGCATGGAACTGTGGTTCGCGCTGCGGCACCTGTGAGCGGCCCGCGCACGCGGGTGACCTGCGAAGTGACCCACGTCCCAGCGGGTGATATGCCAGGGACGCGCACAGGCCGCTGCCCCACAATGGAGGCATGCCGATACCCGGGACACCCAGCCGCGCCGAGCTCGTCGACCACCTTGTGAGGACCCGTATCGCGGGCGACGTCGCAACACCCCGCGAGAACAACCTCTCCCACTACCGCAAGCTGGCCAACGGCGACCGCAACTTCTGGCTCGGGCTGGAACTCGGCGACCGCTGGAGGGACGAGCAGGACGTGCTCGCGGTGATGGCGGAGCGGGTCGGCGTCAACGACGACCCGGAGTACCGGTACGGGCAGGACACCATCGACCCCGAACTGACCGTCGGCGCCCTGGATCGCCTGGCCGGCCGGCTGCGCAAGGCGGCGGACGGACAGCAGCGGGTGCTGTTCGCCACCGGCCACCCGGGCGGCCTGCTCGACGTGCACCGCGCCACGGCCGCCGCGCTGCGCACCGCCGGCTGCGAGATCGTCGTCATCCCGGACGGGCTGCAGACGGAGGAGGGTTACGTCATGCAGTTCGCGGACGTGGCCGTGCTGGAGCACGGTGCCACGCTGTGGCACACCCACTCCGGCGAGCCGATGCGGGCCATCCTGACGGGACTTGAGCGCGAGGGCCGCCCGCTGCCCGACCTGGTCGTCGCCGACCACGGCTGGGCGGGATACGCCGGTCAGCACGGCGTCGACTCCGTGGGCTACGCCGACTGCAACGACCCGGCCCTGTTCCTCGCCGAGTCCGAGGACACCCTTCAGGTGGCCGTTCCGCTCGACGACCACGTGCCCAGCCCCCGCTACTACGACCCGCTGACGGCCTATCTGCTGGCCGAGGCGGGACTGACGGCGGCCTGAACCGCCGCGATATGCGGCCCTGTTGAAGAGCCGCACGTCGCGCTCTGGCAGCGCTGGGGATCAGTCGTCGCAGTCGTCGTCGTGGTGATCGCTCTTGTCGTGGTCACCGTGGTCGTAACCGTCGTCGTGGTGACGGCCGTTGTCGCTGTCGTCGTCCCACCAGCCGCCGTGGTCGTCGTCCGAGTAGCGGCTGTAGCTGCTGTCGCTGTGGTCGTCCGAGGCGGACGCGGTGCCCGCCGCGCCGATCGCGGCACCTCCGGCCATCAGCAGACCGGAAGCGGACATCGCGAGGAGACGCCTCGCGCGGTGTGCTCGCATGAGAAATACCTTTCGTTCCATCGTCTCCCGCGGCTTCCGGAGGAAGCGAGGGGGGGATGGCCGCCACCGCAAATAAGGAGAAACGCGGGGCGGTCGTAGGCGTCACCGCTTGTTGTGAAAGGCGCGACTGCTCCGCCGACGCCTCCGGACGACCCGCTCCGGACGCGCCGGGCGAGTGCTGCGGCTGAGGTTCCGTTGTCCCGAATCCTCGTCGGCTGGACGTGCCGTGCACTGCGGCATTCACTCGTAGAGCCTAGTAGGGCTTGGTCAGTTTCACTCGTGAGTGGCATGTCTGTTGGGCTGTGGGTGTCGTTGTGGTGGTGTGACACCTGGGGAGATGGCCGAGGT
>NZ_JBITDA010000017.1:0-181512 GCF_044453765.1 Streptomyces sp. NPDC051636
CCGCTACGACAAGACCGCGACCATCTACCTCGCCGGACTCCACATCGCCGGCATCTTCCTCTGGTCCGCCCGATGATCCAAACGAAACCGCCTAGCCGACTGTCGGGCCGGGGCTGGGGGCGGTGGCGGCTCCGCCGGTGAGTCCGTCGACGTCCACCGGGGTGGACGTGGCGTTCGGCGGCGGAGTGAGCACCACCTCCGGCTGCCCGGCGGGCGGAGCCGGCGGGGTCACGTCGGTGGACGGCAGCTTCGGCGGGTTCGTCTGCGTGTTGAGGGTCGTGTCGAAGTCGACCAGACCCGTCTTCTCCATCACCGTGATGTGGTCGAGCACGGTGTCGTTGGCCTGGTCGGCCAGGGCCCGCACCAGGGTGTTCTTCGTCGTCGACCGGATCTTCGCGACCGTGTTGAAGATGGAGCCGTGGGTCATGCGCAGAATGTTGGCGAAGTCGGTGTCGAACTGCTTGCCGCTCTCCCCCTTCAGCTGGCTGACGAAGCCCTCCTGCTGGGGGCTGGCCACATTGGGCAGCGTGATGTTCAGCATGGGCGCGATCTTGCGGCAGGTGGTGTCCAGCGCGGAGTGCCCGTCGACCAGGTGCTGGCTCGCCGTTTTGACCGCCTGCGACTGGCCCTTCTGCAGGCCGATCTGCCCGACCGGGTACTCCCACAGGCCCGCCGCGCGCACCTTCACCACGAAGTCCCGGTCGGCTTCCGTCAGCGGCCCCCACTGGGTGTTGGCGATGATGCGTGACTGCGAGGTGGAGACGGTGGACACTCCGAGCATGCTCGGATATGCGAGTGCGGCGAGCGTCACCGCCATGGCCCCGCCCACGAAGAGAGTTCCCGTCGCGTTCCGCGAAAGTCGCACCGTGCCTCCTGCCCGGTAGTGGATGCCGCCCGCGAGGCGGACGGTTCGGACGCACAGCAGTACGGATGGGGAAGCCAGGCGACTCTATGGATTGGGCAAAAACTTCTCGTCCCCCATGGTTGACCGAACGTTGACCAGTCGCGGGGAGAGACCGGACGAACCCCCGCTGTACGTCCCCGGCATGTCCATGTCACCGCGGCCCCCGCAGCCCGCGAGGGCTGCCGCCTCCCTCCCCGTGCTCCCCTACCGCAAGCCCACCGAGGGCCGTGACTACTGGGTCCTGGACGACGTCCTGCCCGGCGTGGACGCCGTACGGCAGCGGTGCCTCGCCAAGGACGACTGGGTGAAGGGGTATCCGTACACGCAGGAGACCTGGCCGGGGCTGCGGGCCATGCCGGGGCTCGAGCCGGGGGAACTGGGGCGGATCGAGCGGCTGGTGAAGAAGGCCACCGGGGCCGGGGAGCTGTGGGTGCAGCGGGCGCCCGGCGGGGGCACCCTCAACCACAACTGCGTGCAGGTGGTGGGGGAGGGGGAGAGCGAGCCCCGGCCGCACACCGACTCCCGGGCGCTGTGCCGCTACGCCGCCGTGCTGTACCTCAACCCGGGCGTGCCCAAGGACCGCGGCACCAGCTTCCACCGGCAGTCCCTGCCCGGCGGACGCCTCGGCGGCAACGTCGTCCAGGCCCCGCGCAACAACCTCGTCGAGGCCCTCGGCACCCGGTTCGTGGTGCCGGACGCCTTCGAGGAGGACGTACGCGTCCCCCACAGGTACAACCGCCTGCTCCTCTGCAACGCCAACCTCGTGCACAGCGCGACCGGTTACTTCGGCGGGACGCTGGGGGAGAAGCGGATGACGGCGGTCTTCTTCTGGATGGCCTGAGCCAGAACCTCAGCCTGTGCCTCAGTACCTCAGCGCGGTCCCCAGCTCCGCCTTCACCGTCCCCGCCAGCTTCCGCGTACTGCGCGCCGTCGCCTTGCCCGACGCACCGGCCCGGACGTCCGAGACCGTGACGACGACCGTGTCGAGGAGATGGCCGCCGGCGTCCGTGAAGTTGACCTGGACGGCGAAGGACTTGGTGGAGTCCGCCTTGTTGCCGGCCGTCACCCCGACCGTCGTACGGCCGTCGGAGGCCGTGGCCGGGGTGCCGAGCCGTACCGCGTCCCTGGCGTCGACGCCGTTCCTCACCTTCTCCAGCCGGCGCCCCGCCTCCGCGGTCGCCGAGGCGAGCGCCTGCCCGGCCTGGGAGGCGTAGGACGCGGCCTTGCTGGCCGCGGACGAGGGGTTGTTGTCGTCCGAGCAGCCGTTCACACCCGCGCCCACGCATGCGACGAGCGCCAGTACGGCACCCGCTCGTAGCCCCGTCATGCCGCCTCCGTGTCCCGTCGTCCGTCGGTCTCCCGTCCAGTCAAGGACCGCGGCCGCGTCACCGCATGCCGAGTCATCCGAATGGCGTACCACCCGTGGTGGGGACCCCGGGCAGGCCCGATCGTCGTATACGTCCGGCGTCGACGACCGGCGCCGGAGTACGGCCCGCACCTATCCCAGCGGAGGCACCCCATGACCCAGCAAACGCACCCGGCCCGGCCCTCCTCCAGCGGCTGGGCGGCCGGCGGAGCCGTCTTCGCCGGGGTCCTGCTGCTGATGAACGGAATCCTCGCCGTCCTCCAGGGAATCTCCGCGCTCGCCGCCGACGACGTGTGGTCGCGTGTGGGGGACTACGTCTACAAGATCAACCTCACCGGGTGGGGCTGGATCCTGGTGATCCTCGGTGTCATCGCCGTCGCCACCGGCGCGGGCATCCTCAAGGGAGCCGAGTGGGCCAGGTTCGTCGGCATCGTGCTCGCGGCGCTGGGCATGGTCGCCCAGTTCCTCTTCCTGCCGTACGCGCCGGTCTGGTCGATCATCATGATCGGCCTCGACTTCTTCGTGATCTGGGCGCTGGCGACGTATCGGTCGGCGTAGGGCAGACCCGGAGAAGCCGGCAGGGCTGTAACCACCGCGCCCGTTCTGACGTCTGACATGGTGTAAACAACACGGCGTGGACGGGATGCCCAGGTGAACGACGACTACAAGGAGCACCCCGCCGGTCTGCGGCCGGCGCGGGTGGTGGGCAGGTGTGCCGAGGGAGCGCTTCTGCTCGCCGGGGTCGCCTGGGCGGCTCGGGCGGTGTGGCAGGTACGGCTGTCCCTGACCGGGGAGCCGGCGTCCGGGCCGCCGGACCAGGGGAACGGCGTGCACCGGAAGCTGACCGGGCTCGAGGACTCGTACCACATCGTCAGCGCGCTGGGAGACGGTGCCGCGCTGCTCTGCGTGCTGGTGTTCCTGTCCTGGTTGTGGCGCGTCCGCGACAACGCGCGCGCCTTCTCGGGCGAGCCGCCGCGTTATGCCGGGATCTGGGTCTACGTCGGGTGGGTCCTGCCCGTCGCGAACCTGTGGGTGCCGCGCGGCATCGTCGTGGACGTCCACCAGAAGACCGCCCCGGGGCGGCCCCTGCCGCTCTCGGTGAACGTGTGGTGGGGCCTGTGGCTGGCCGGGATGCTCAGCGGCGTCGGCCTGATGTACAAGGACTCCACGGACGAGGTCATCGAGCGCGCCTACACCGAGGTCTGGCCCCTGCTGGCCTGTGAGGCAGCGGTCGTGGCCGCGGCCGTCGCCGGCGTCTTCGTCGTACGCGCCGTCACGGCGGCACAGGACCAGCGGATGGCATCCGGGACCGGCGGCCCGGGGAACGGCGCGGGAGCGGGGACCGAGTCGGTCGCGTCCGGCCGTCCGCGGGGCTGACCGACGGGGGCGGCGGTCCGCCCGTACCCGTGCGTGGAGCGGCCGTGACCATGGGACGGCCGCGGTCCGGAGCCCCCCGTGCAGAGCCCCCCGAGTCCCTCCAGTGTCCGTAGTCCCCTTCATGCGCAACGATGGGGTTATGACCGGTTTCGTGATCGGTCGTATGGCCGGATGCTCTCACTGAGGGGGCCGATATGGCTGTCGAAATCCCTCCCCTGGTCAAACCCTCCACGCTCAGACAGCGCGGCGGGCTGCTCGGCGAATGCCTGGCGGAGTTCCTGGGGACGTTCGTCCTGATCTCCTTCGGTTGCGGCGTCGTCGCGATGGCCGTCGCGGCGCTGCCCGGCTCGGGCCGCGCCGAAACGCCCACCACGATCTTCCTTGCCGCCGGGGACTGGCTGTTGATCACCTGGGGCTGGGCCATGGCCGTGGTCTTCGGCATCTACGTGGCCGGCGGCGTCAGCGGCGCGCACATCAACCCGGCGGTGACGCTGGCGTTCGCGGTGCGCCGCAAGTTCCCCTGGGCCAAAGTCCTCCCGTACTGGCTGTCGCAGGTGATCGGCGCCTTCGCCGGGGCGGCCCTGGTCTTCGCCGTCTACCACGACGCGATCAACGCCTTCGACGCCGCCTCGAAGCCGCCGAAGACGAACGGGCACACGCTCGCCACGTTCTCGATCTTCGCCACCTTCCCGGCGCCGTACTTCAACGGTGGCGTCTGGGGACCGCTGATCGACCAGATCGTCGGTACGGCCTTCCTGGTCATGCTGGTCGTGGCCGTCATCGACCTGCGCAACACGGCGGTGCAGGCGAACCTCGGTCCGCTGGTGATCGGCTTCGTGGTGGCCGCCATCGGCATGTCCTACGGCGCGAACGCCGGGTACGCCATCAACCCGGCCCGCGACTTCGGCCCGCGGCTGTTCACCTGGGTGGCGGGGTGGAAGGACCTTGCGTTGCCCGGCAACGCGGCCTGGTTCAGCTCGTACTTCTGGATCCCGATCGTCGGACCGCTCGTCGGCGGGGTCATCGGCGTGCTGGTGTACGACCTGTTCATCGGCGACGTCCTCCACATCCGCGCCCAGCTGGCGGAGCTGCCGGAGGTCGGCCGCACGCGTCCCACGACGGGCACCGACGAGGAGTAGAGCGGGTACTTGACGAACCGGCGCGCGGTGAACCCGGGCTTGCCCCGTCGCAGGGGGTCTTACTCGACGCGGCCACCGAAGGCCACCGCGCCCTCCCGCCCCGTGGCCTGGTTCTCGGCGACGTACGGGCGCAGTCCGGCTCCGTACCCGGCGAACGCGGTCGCGTGGTCGCCGCCGGCCTCGGCCAGGTGCCGGGCCAGTGAGCGGGCGCCGATCAGAGCCTGGGACGTACCCACGCCGCTGGTGGGCGCGGCGCAGTACCCGGCGTCGCCGGCCAGGGCGACCCGGCCGTCCGACGCCAGCAGCCGCGGCACTTCCCGGCCGCCCGCCGCGCGAACGCGGCCCGCACCGCCTCCTCCTGCTCGCTCCGGCCGAGCCGGTCCAGCGCGGGCGAGTCGGTCCGGAAGGAGAGGGGTGACCGCGAGGCGGCCCGCGTCGGCTCCGCTGAACATGTAGACGGCCACCAGGCCGAACTCTCGGGTCGTGCCGCGCTCGAACCCGACGGTGGCACCGGCCTCGTGCTGGGTGAGCGCGGTGATCGAGTCGTCGAAGACGTACTCCACGCCGGCCGCGGTCACTCGGTGCGGCATCCGGGTCAATTCCCGCCTGGGCACTTCGAGTTCCCCGGCGAAGACCTCGGCCGGAAGCCGCCCGGTCTCGGCCTTCCCTTGCTGAGCGGTTACCGGGCCGCCTGGAATCGCTCCGGTTCGGCGTTTTTCTCCGGCATGCTTTCTCTTCCGACATGTCAAAAGTAGAAGGTCGGCGAGCGACATGTCAATGTTGGAATGTAAGCTGAAGGTCATGAGCCTTCGACACGCACTGCTCGGCCTCCTCTCGGAGCGCCCCGCCAGCGGCTACGACCTGCTGAAACTGTTCGAGACGTCGCTGGCCAACGTCTGGCCGGCGACACAGAGCCAGATCTACACGGAGCTCACCAAGCTGGCGGACGCCGGTCTGATCACGGTGACGGCCGAGGGCCCGCGCGGCCGCAAGGAGTACGCCCTCGCCGACGAGGGGATGGCCGAACTGCGGCACTGGCTGACCGAGACCCGCCCGCAGCGCAACGTGCGCAGCGACATCCTGCTCCGCGTCTTCTTCCTCGGAGTCCTGCCGCCCGAGCAGGCCCGCTCCTACCTCACCGGACTGGCCGAGCTGTCCGACGAGGTCCACGAGGACCTGCACCGCCTGATGGACTCCATCGACTGGGACGACGACAACCTCTCGGTCTACGGCCGGATCGTCCTGGAGTACGGGCTGCGCTTCAACGCGATGCGCAAGGAGTGGGCGCAGTGGGCGGCGGGGCTGATCCAGTAGCAGCCACGAGGCACTGATCAAGCAGAAGACGGTGTGACGCAGGGCACAGGAACTCCCCCCGTTCCGCAGGGAGTAACAGGTGTGAGGCGGCAACCGGAACGAGGAGAGTCAGTGCGTGCGCGCATACGGGCAGGGGACCGCGAAGCCTTCGCCGAGCTGTACGAGCAGTACGCGCGGGCCGTCTACAACCACGCCCTGCGGCTGACCGGCAACTGGGCGGAGGCCGAGGAGGCGATGTCCGAGACCTTCCTCGCCGCCTGGCGGGCCCGGGAATCGGTGGAGCCGGAGGGCGGATCGCTCAAGCCCTGGCTGCTCGGCATCGCCACGCACAAGGCACGCAACGCCAACCGCGGTGTACGCCGGCGGCTCGCCTTCCTCGCCCGCAGCCCCGAACCACGGCCCGTCGAGGACTTCGCGGAGGAGACGGCGGGCCGGATCGACGACGCCCGCCGTCTCGCGCTGGTCCACGACGCGCTGCGCCGGCTGCGCCGCCAGGACCGGGAGGTGCTCACCCTGTGCGTGGCCTCCGGGCTGGACTACCAGCAGGCGGCCGAGGCCCTCGGCATCCCGGTCGGCACCGTGCGGTCACGGCTGTCCCGGGCCCGCGCGCGGCTGGCCCGGCTCAGCGCCGGCTCCGGTGCGCTCGACCCGGAGAAACCCGGCCGGGAGAAACCGGAACCGCCCCGCCCCCGCGGAGAGATGGAGAGTGAGGCCGCTTTCGCGGCCCTGTTCCTGCAGGAGGAAACCCCGTGAACGCTGACGACCTGCCCCGCGCCGGCTCCGGCTCCGCCCGGAGCGAGGCCGAGGAGCTGCTGTCGGCTCCCACCGAATGGGACCTCCCGCGGAGCCGGCACCTCCACTACAAGGACGTACTGATGCAGCGCATCGACCAAGACCTCAACTCCGCCCCGCAGACCTCACCGACGCCGCGCCGCCGGCTGCTGCGCGCGGCCGTGCTGGTACCCGCCGCGTCGATGGCACTGGCCGGGGCACTGGTCCTCACCCTCTCCGGCGGCGGCGGCTCCGCCCCGGGACGGGGGACCGCCACCGCGGGCTCGGCCAGGTCCCACAGCGCGACCGTCACGCTCGACCGGATCGCCGCCGCGGCCATGGAGACCGACGCGAGCCCGGTGAAGGACGGCCAGTTGCTCTACGTCAGGAGCCTCGTCCGGGGCAACCAGGGCACCTTCGGGGGCCCCGTGAAGCTCGGCGCCGTCCACAAACGGGAGGTGTGGATGGTGCAGAACCCCGCCCCCGTCCACACCTCCGGGTGGATCCTGGAAACCGGCAAGGGTGCGGTGATGCCCGGTGAGGTGATCCCCATCGAGGAAGGCGGCGGTCCCGTCCCGGAGGGCATCGACCGGCCCACGTACAAGTGGCTGGCCTCCCTGCCCACCGACCCGGACGCCCTGCTCGACCTGCTCTACTCCAAGACGCGGGTGGACAAGGGCTGGTCCGAGGACGAGGCCGTCTTCAGCACGATCGGCGACCTGCTGGGCGAGACGATCATGCCGCCGGCGAACGCCGCCGCGCTGTACAAGGCGGCCGCCAAGATCCCCGGAGTGACCGTGGTCCCCGACGCCGTCGACGCCGCCGGCCGGCACGGCATCGCCATCACCCGTGAGGACTCCGTCTCCGCGGTCCGGGACGAATGGATCTTCGACAAGCAGAGTCTGGCCTACCTCGGCTGCCGCTCGTACATGACCAAGGACGGGAAGGGCAACCCCATGTCCGACACGCTGGCCGGCAGCTCCGCGATCATGGAACGCGCGGTCGTCGACCACCGGGGCGCGAAACCGGCGAAGACGGACGGCTGACCGGCGCGGGCACTCACCGACGTGCCCGCGGGCTCCGTACCACCAGCGTGTTGGTGACCGCGCCGCGAACACCACGCGCTCGCGCTCGGCTCCGCCGCGGCCCTCATCCTGCTGATCGCCGCCCGGGGCCGGCAGGGCAGCTCCGGGAGGTGCGGAGCCGGCAGCCTCGCGGGCCGGAACGCTGCCGGACGCCGCACAAGGAGGCGCAGCCCGGCCGATGCCAGGATCCCGCCATGACCGACGCCCGGGAAGACCTGTCTTCCCCCGTGGAAGCGCACCCTGTGGTTCTTCGTCGTCCTCCGGCCGGGGCGGCCTGGCCGCGGTGCGCATGGCGTACCGGGGGGCTCCTGGACGTGTGGCCGGGTGCCGGGCTGCTGCCGGCGCCGGCGGGCCTCGCGTCGCCGCACCGGGTCGCCGCCCGGGTGAGCGCCGACGCGTACGGCCTCCACTCCCGGACGCTGCTGGGCGGCCGGGGCGTGCCCTGGCACGACATCGCCGACCTGCGCGTACACGTGAAGTCCCCGCACAACTCCCGGGGCACGGAGGCCCGCCGGGTCAGCCTTCTGCTCCGCGACGGCCGCAGGCGCCTCCCGGCCCTCCCGCGGAGCCGGCCGCCCGGCGACCCGGAGTCCGACGCGAAGCCGGCCGCGCTCCGCACGCTGCACCGCCGTCACGGAGCCCCGCGGTCGAGCCACGTCCCCTGGTCTCGTACCGCACCGCCGGACACCGCGTCCTCCGCGAGCGCGCTCCGCGATGACCCCCGCGGACGCCTGACCGTGACCGGGTGACCACTGTCCGGTACGAGCAGGTGCGTGTTCCGGTAACCGCAGAGGACATCTGTGACCGCCGCGGGAGGAATTCCCCAGGGGCTACTAGAGTTTCCGGTACGGGGAACCAGCTCCCCTGATGCGGTCCGGGATCTCGCCGGTCCGCGGGAAGGCGCACATGCCCTTGGAAGACCGGCCGCACGCCACCGACCGGCTCGACGACGACCACCACCCGGCGTACACGATGGGCCGGGCCGCCGAGGTGATCGGCGCCACGCCCGGTTTCCTCCGGGCCCTCGGCGAGGCCGGGCTGATCACACCGATGCGGTCGGGGGGCGGCCACCGGCGCTACTCGCGCCATCAACTGCGCCTCGCCGCCCGTGCCCGCGACCTGGTCGACCAGGGGACCCCGGTCGAGGCGGCCTGCCGGATCATCGGCCTCGAGGACCAGCTGGACGAGACTCTGCGCGTCAACGAGGAACTGCGCTCCGACGAGGAGCCGCGCCGCCCGGAAATCTGACGGCGCCGGAGCAGAATTTCCGCCGGTGTTGGAAAAGGATTTTCCCCCGCGTCCCACCGGGTTTTCGTCCGGTGCTGTTTCCCGGGCCAGTCCTTTTCCGCGTTGCCGATTCTTCCGTGCTAGGCTGGCTGTCAGTTGCAGTTGTGGTTGCCATTCTTACCGGTATTTCCGGGGCAGGTGATCATCACAGCGATGAGGGAGCCCGCGAGGTGCGGGCTTCCAGCACTGCCTGAGGAGATTTGACATGGCCACCGGTACCGTGAAGTGGTTCAACGCGGAAAAGGGCTTCGGCTTCATCGAGCAGGACGGCGGCGGCGCCGACGTCTTCGCCCACTACTCGAACATCGCCACCCAGGGCTTCCGTGAGCTGCAGGAAGGCCAGAAGGTGACGTTCGACGTCACGCAGGGCCAGAAGGGCCCGCAGGCGGAGAACATCGTTCCCGCCTGACAGCCGGAGCATCCCGCGACACTCCGCGATATCCGCGTCTGAATTTCGTACGGAATTTCGTACGCGTATACGGCGAAACAGGGGCCCGCACCGAAAGGTGCGGGCCCCTGTCCGTTGTCCTGAATGGTCAGCCGAGGCACACGACGAGCAGGCAGACCTGCGACGGCGACGTCGCTGCCGGCGAGGGGCTCGTCCGAGGCGTTCCCGAGTTCGTGTCGTCGGCAGCAGCGGGCGCGGTCGTCTGCTGTGCCGCCGTACCGGTGTCGTCGGCGGCCGTCCCAGGGGAGGACGAGGAGGCGGACCGCTGCTGCGGAGCCGACGTCGCCGTCGTACGCGTGGTACGAGCCGTGTCAGGGGAGGCGGTGGCGTCCGGCCGGGCGGCCGGCGGGGTGGTGCGGGGCGCGGCGGGGGTGTTCTGCTCCCGCGGGAGGCCGGTCGCGGGCGACTGCGACGGGGGAGTGGGCGAGGACCGGTGCGCGCCGGGCCGGGTCACCGCCGGGCGGGTGTGCTGCGAGGTCGGTTGTTCCGCGGCGGGCGTGCTCGGGACCTCCGGCGAGGTGGCCGCCTGTGCGCGGCCGGCGGAGTGCCGGTCCATCGCGGAAACGGTCAGGCCGCCTCCGACGAGTGCGACGGCGGTCGCGACCACGGCTCGGCGCTGGTTCTTCTTCCAGCGGGCCAGCTGGCGACGGCGTGCCGCCCTTCCTTGCGGGGCGGGCGGCACGCCGTCCAGGTCGTCGGCCGGCCCGGCCGAACCGTCGTCCCGCGGTGGGTCGGAGGCCGTGACCTCCAACGCCGCCGGGCCCGCCGTCGCCTCGGCGGCCGGGGCCGGGACGGTACGACCGCCGGCTGTGACCGGAGCGATGTCCGGGGCGTAGGCACCGCACCCGGGACACACCAGGGCGCCATTGAGATGCCGACGGCACGAGGAGCAGTAGTCCATCTGCGGTCTTCCTGAGTTGACGTGCTGTCGCCCCACCGGGCCGCGAGCTGGTCACGTGCGCACGTGGGATCGGATAGCCGGCCAGCAACGCTAACCCGTCATTCGAAAGACTGTGTGCAGCCTGTGTGATGCTCCTGCACGGATCCCCGGGAGCCCGGACCTGCCCCGGCACACCCTGGCGGCCCTTGAGCCGACCCGTGTCGTCCAGCAGTCCGTCACCGGTCCCTGACGGGAACCCGGGAATCCGGGCCGGTCGGGCGGCCCGCGTCCGTGGGCAGCGCGGCAGGTGCGGTCTCCGAGTACTGGGAGGTCGTGTCACCGGGCAGGTGGGACCGGACGCGGTGGGGGTTCGCCGCCGGCAGGGCGAGGGCGATCGCCGCCGCCGCGCCGAGCACCCTGCCCACGCGTCGCCGTCTGGCCGGTCCGTCCAGCTCCCGCCACGTCGGTCCGGTGGGCCGCTCCTCGGGCTGCCAGAGTTCGCCGACGGGTTCCTCGTGGAGATACGGCTGGGCCATGCGGACCTCCGCGGACGGCTCCCTCGGGGCGGTGTGCCGGATCGCGCGCTCGCTGTCCCGGAGGAACCGCTGCCACACCTCGTCCGGCTGGTGCGCGGTCACGGCGCCCCCCTCGTCCACAGCCTGTGGGTCGTCAACCTCTGTGCCGGTTAGGACGACTGAGCCGCCGCCGGGGTTTCGTTCCGGCGAGAGCGGCGGGCGTGTCTCAGCGCTCCGGCCGCTGCTGCCGGATGCGCTGGGCGACCGCGCTGTCCTCGCTCTCCCACCCCGGACACCCGGTCGCGGTCCGCCTCCCGCGCCCCTCCCGGCGCGGGTGCCGCCGCTCGGTAGGGGCCACTGCACCGGGATCGCCGGCAGGAAGGGCAGCGCCACCAGCTCGGCGACACTGATCATCGCGCCCCGAGCGGGCTGCTGGTCGCGCTGCACGTCCGGCGCCCAGGACGGTGCGGGGCGCAGCTACCAGGCCCCGGCGACAGCGTGCCGTGCGTCATCACCACGATGCCCGGTACGGCGTCGGCGACCCCGTCGAGGAACACCGGCGCCGCCCGCACGGGATGTGGTGCACCAGGCCGGCAGCGTCTCCTCGCGGGTGAGCACCGGCACCACGAACGGGCACCCCGCCGGGGTGAAGTACACCGTCAGCTCGGTCACCAGCACCAGGGCAATGCTGATCAGCGGGAAGGCCAGCAGCCGCACCACCCGGCCGGTCATCGCCCGTCGCACGCGCCCGGCGGAGCGCTCGGGCAGGGCGCGGACGGCCAGCCGCAGCGGGTCGGCGGCGACTCGGGGCAGCGGCCAGTGCCTGCCCCCGCGCCGCAGCCGCAGGACGCCCCGGCTACAGGGCACCCAGCGGGACGACGAACAACAGCGCGGGGACGTCCGGTTGCCAGGAGGAGAACAGCCGTCCGGTGGTGAGCTCCGGCAGACTCCCCATGGCCTTCCCCTTCCCGGAGTACCGGGCACCCGGCCCCACTCGCCGGGGCACCTTGCGCCGCACACGCCGGGCCGGCCCCCCTCGCCGGGGACGCCGAAGTCACACCGAGCTCACGCCGAGGACTACTTCGTGGCCGTCACCCGCAGGGGCGCGAGGTCCGGGCTCGGAGCGGACCGGGTGCCGGCGGACATCGGCTGGGCAGCCGTGGTCTGCGGCGACACGCCCTTGTAGTACGACGTGTAGGCGTAGTGGGTACCCACGCCGATGGCCGCCCCGATCTTGGGAATGACCGACGCGTCGACCGATCCCGTGCCGCCGAAGACCGCCACGTGGTTCACGCTCGACGACATCCGCATCAGGTACCGCTTGGTGTCGTACGACAGCGAGGTGACGTCGGTCCACAGCAGCGGACCGTAGGTGGCCATCGCCGACGACGCGGAGACGCCGCCGCGCCAGCTCCCCACGGAGGCCACCGCGGCGTCCGACGGCAGCGACCACCAGAAGTCGGCGAGCCGCATGGCGTTCGACTGCGGCGTGCCACCGGCGACCCGGTAATAGTGGTAGGAGCTGGGCCAGTTCGGCATCTTGCCGGCGTTGTACGCCCTGGCCAGCGCCGACTCGGAGTCGGTCCCCACCGTGATGATCTTCGTCGTGCTCGGGCTGTACGTGTTGAGGTACGCGGAGACCGACGAGGTCATGGTCGTACCGTCGGTCAGCACGACGGTCGCGGTCCCGGAACTGCCCATCGCACCGGCGGCGGAACTCGCCGCGAGGGCGTTGTGGTAGTCGGTGCCGGTGGCCAGGAAGACGTACTTCGGCGTGCTGGTGACGGTCTTGGCCACGGCCACCGAGGTGGAGTAGCGCGAGGTGCCGGACAGCCGCTTGGCCACGTAACCGAGCGAGGTCACCTTGGACGCCACCGCGCTGCCGAGGACCTCGGTGCCGCCGATCAGGTAGACCGTCCTGCCCTTCGGCAGCATCCGCGTGAGCTCCGTCTGCACCGAGGAGTCCAGGCCCGTGCCCGAGGTCATCAGCACCGGCCCGCGCTTCTTGCCGGCCAGCGAGGTCGCGGTGGTGGCGTACGCCGCGTCGGACTTGCTGATGAGCACGGCCGCGCCCGCGTTCGTCAGGCCGGGCGTGCTGGTGCCGACCGTGTTCCAGGTCCACTTGGACGACGCGATGTTGGTGTCGTAGGTGTCGGAGCCGTAGACCCGGGAGATCGCGTTGTCCCTGAGCGGCTGCCAGGCCACGTTGGTGCCGTTGCCCTGGGGCACCTGCGTCTGCGTGCCCGTGCCGAGGTCGTGGATCCACACCTGCGGGCCGCTGGGGACGTCCGGGTTGCCGGAGACGTAGATGTCGTACGCGATCCGGTTGCCCTGCGGCGACCAGGCGGGCCGGTTGTGGTCGACGGCGTCCGTGGTGAGCTGGGTCAGCCCGGTGCCGTCGGTCTTGACCTTGAACAGTTGCTTGTGCCCGTCGACCGACCGGGTGAAGGCCACCGACTGGCCGTCCGGGGAGATGCTCGGGTCCGTCGCGTTGCCGGCCAGCTGGGTGAACGCCCCGGTGCGGCCGTTGTAGACCCAGACGGCCGGGGTGCCCGCGGTGCCGCAGCTCGTTCCCGTGCGCACGAACGCCAGCATGCCGTTGACGGCGCCGCTGGGCTTGGAGTCGCAGCCGTCGACGTCGGTGCCGAACAGGGCCTTCGGTGTGCGGGTGCCGTCGGCCGCGGTCAGCCGCAGCCGGCCTCCGGCCGTGAAGACGAGGTCGCCGCCGCCGTACCAGAAGGTCGGATCGGCCGGATGCCAGCCGCTGCCCGACGGCATGGTGATGTCGACGCCGGTGTCCTCCGAGTCGGCCCACGCCGTGCGGAGGTGGTCGTCGTAGTGGTTCACGAACGCGACCTGGCTGCCGTCGGCGGACCAGGCGCCCTGGTCTCCGGTCGGGTAGAACTGCGACGACGAGGACCCGTCCGGATTGACGAAGCTCATGTGCCCGCCGACATCCGTGTACAGCAGCTTGCCGTCGGTGGCGGGCCAGCCGCCGGAGACGGCCGCCGCCGGCCCCGGAAGCGCGGCGACGAGACCGGCCGCGAGCGCGGCGACAGTGGTGAGCGCCGCGGATCTGCGGCGCGTAGGCGTGTTCAATGTGCCCCCACGAGTGAATGGACGCCGCCGGGCCCCTTCCCCCGAGGTGAACGGACGGCGTCATGTGCGTCCGCACGGCAGCGGCGAAACCTTAGTGGCAGGCCCTGACCTGTGTGAAGGCGGGGTCACCCCGCGGTGCGGCGACAGGCCTCAGCCCTCGCGAGGCCCTGGCGGGCGGCGAGTACGGCGAGGCCGGCCCGGTTGGGGCTGCCGGACTTGGCCATCAGGCTCGACACGTGGGTCAACAGCAAACCCCAGGTCATTGACCTGGGGTTTCACCCGCAGCGGGGGACGGGACCGGCGGCTTCCCGCTCGTCCTCAGGCGTCCTGCGGGTCGGGGCTGCCGAGCAGCTCCGACGCCGTCTGGAACGGGGTGAGGCCACCCGCGTTCACGCGCGGCGCGGTCTCGGGGTGGCCGTGGCAGGTGAAACCGAGGCGGGCCATGGCCCGGGTGACCTCGGCGCTGGTGAAGTCGCGGCGGTCCTGCCGGGTGATGACCTCGCCCACCTGCTTGACGGGATAGCGGCGGCGGCCGATGGTCACGGACTCACCGGTGATGAGCTCGGGCGTGACGCCCGCCATCGCGGCCAGCACTCCGCTCTTGGTCAGGTCGAACGGGTACCGGGCGATGATGCAGCGCATGATGCCTCACAGAGGGGGAGAGGGGACTGACCCGGGCGAGGTGGATCAGCCGGAGACGGGGACGAGCCGGAACGGGCCGCCGAGGACGTCCCGCAGACGGATCCGGTCCGTGTACCCGGAGCTGTCGCGGTGAGCGGCGAGTTCGGCCCGGGTGACCGAGCCCGTGCACTGGTCGTCCCCGTCGCACAGGAGGAGGTACTCGACACGGGCACCGGCCATGACGGACAGGGCCACCTCGACGGTCATGTCGTCCCGGACCCGCGGCCCGGACGCGTCCAGGTGGCCGGCCACGGCCGTGCGGTTGGGAGTCGCCGGGCGTCGCTGCGTCTGAACCGGTGTCAAAGCTGCCTCCTGGAGATGGGTGGGCTTTCCCTTGTCACGATGGCCCTGTCAGGCCGCGGGGTCAGGCCGCCGGGTCGGCGGCGGACCGCCGCTGCGCCCGGCCGCGCGGCGCTTCGCCGGCGGGCCGGCCCTGGGCGGTGCGGCCCTGGGCGGTGCGGCCCCGGCGGCCACGGGTCGAGGAAGACGCGGCGCGGCGGGGACGTTCCGCGACCGGCGCGGTGATGACGACCGGAACACCGGAGGGGGCCTGGGCACCCGTGATGCGGCTCAGCTCCGCCTCACCCGAACGCACCGGGGTGATCCGCGGGGTGATGCCGGCCGAAGCCATCAGCCGGCTCATGCCGCGGCGCTGGTCGGGGGTCACCAGGGTGACGACGGTGCCGGACTCGCCGGCGCGGGCGGTACGGCCGCCACGGTGCAGGTAGTCCTTGTGGTCGCTGGGCGGGTCGACGTTGACGACGAGGTCGAGGTCGTCGACGTGGATACCGCGGGCCGCGACGTTGGTGGCCACCAGGACGGTGACGTGACCGTCCTTGAACTGCGCCAGGGTCCGGGTGCGCTGCGGCTGGGACCTGCCACCGTGCAGGGCCGCGGCGCGGACGCCGTTGCTCAGCAGGTGCTTGGTCAGCCGGTCCACCGCGTGCTTGGTGTCCAGGAACATGATCACTCGGCCGTCTCGCGCCGCGATCTCGGTGGTCGTCCGGTGCTTGTCCGCGTCGTGCACGTGGAGTACGTGGTGCTCCATCGTGGTGACCGCGCCCGCCGACGGGTCGACGGAGTGGACCACCGGGTCGGTCAGGTAACGGCGGACCAGCAGGTCGACGTTACGGTCCAGGGTGGCCGAGAAGAGCATCCGCTGCCCCTGGGGCCGCACCTGGTCCAGCAGCGCGGTGACCTGCGGCATGAAGCCCATGTCGGTCATCTGGTCGGCCTCGTCGAGGACGGTGATGGCGACCTGGTCCAGTCGGCAGTCGCCCCGGTCGATGAGGTCCTTCAGCCGCCCCGGTGTGGCGACGACGACCTCCGCCCCGGCACGCAGCGCGTTCGCCTGCCTGCCGAGCGACATGCCGCCGACTACCGTGGCCAGCCGCAGCCGCACGGCGCGGGCGTAGGGGGTGAGCGCGTCGGTGACCTGCTGGGCGAGCTCGCGGGTGGGTACGAGGACGAGGGCCAGCGGCTGCCGCGGCTCGGCACGCCGACCCGCCGTACGGGCCAGCACCGGCAGGCCGAAGGCGAGGGTCTTGCCCGAACCGGTGCGGCCGCGGCCGAGTACGTCACGGCCGGCCAGGGAGTTCGGCAGGGTCGCCGCCTGGATCGGGAACGGTACGGTCACGCCCTCGTGGCCGAGCGCGGCCAGCAGCGGCGCCGCCATGTCGAGATCGGCGAACGACTCGACGGCGGGCAACGCGGGGGTGACCGTCACCGGCAGCGCGAACTCGCCCTGGGGCGCGGCCTGTCGGGGCCCGTAGCCCTTGGAACGGCGCGGCGGGCCGGAGCGGTTGGCGGCCGAGCCTCGGAAGCGGTCATACGTGCGGGTCGTGCGGTCGGTGCGGTCTGTGCGTGCGGAACGTGAAGCGCGTGCGCGGTTCATGCGGAACCTTCCTCGATGCGGGCACGTATCAAGGAATTCCCGCAGCAGAATGAACGGCGCAGAGAATCGCGAGAACGAGCCGGAGATGACGGGGCGGAATCGCCCATGAAATGCAGCGAGCCGGGGCCCGCACCCCAAGGTGCGGGCCCCAGCTGCAAAGTATGCGTCAGTGCGGGTGTCAGGCGGGAACGATGTTCTCGGCCGTCGGACCCTTCTGGCCCTGCGCGATGTCGAACGACACCTTCTGGCCTTCCTGCAGCTCGCGGAAGCCCTGGGTGGCGATGTTCGAGTAGTGGGCGAAGACGTCGGCGCCGCCGCCGTCCTGTGCGATGAAGCCGAAGCCCTTTTCGGCGTTGAACCACTTCACGGTGCCACTGGCCATGTCATTTCTCCTTCGGAAACGGTGCTCGGAGTTCGCCCTGTGCGGACTCCGTGTCGCCGTGATGATCAGCCCGTCGGAAAATGAACCTTTTGGCAACCACAACTGCAACTGAGATCGACAGTAGCATGGCGCGATCGGCCGTGCACTGTGAATAATGTCGCCTCATCTCTGAAGCTGAGAAATATACATCGCGCGCCGGGTCGATTTCTCACTCCACGGTGACAGATATTGTGGCGCCACGGGTGAGCGTATGCCACGGCCGGTCACGATGCCCGGCGGGCGCCGCGGGCGCGCGGGGCCACCGGCCCGGCTCCTGGCCGGCCCGCAGTCCCAGGTGAATCAGGTGACGCGCGGCCCTCGGCGGCCCGGTTCCGGTCGCTCACCAATAGTGACGTCGTCCCGCAACGGCGTGTCCCATCGCGCCGAGGACCCACAGGATCGCTCCGACGACGGCCAGGATGATCCCGATGGTCCACAGGATGGATATGCCGGTGACGAAACCGATGACGAGCAGAATGATGCCCAGGACGATCATGGTTGCCTCCCCTGGGGAGTAGTGCTTCTTCCACTGTGAACCGCGAAAGCCGTTGAGGGAAGGCGGCGGGATGTTCCAGGCGAGATCGGCGACAAGGCCGGAGCGAGGCCCTGCACGACGCACCTGGCCTCGCGGCCGGGTGGCGGGAACTCTGGCGACCGTACGGCTGCACAATCGGGCGAAGCGAAGCGATCAGGGCATAAGGCACTAGCCTCGGGCCATGGTGACGCGCTCCCGGCTGTATCACGACGGCACTCTCGTCCTGGAGGACTTTCCCGCCAGTGAGGTCTCCGGGCACCTCGCCGATCCCGCGTCGGTGGTGTGGCTGGACCTGTACCGCCCCGGGCCCGCCGAACTCACCATGCTGGGTGACGAGTTCGGTATGCACCAACTGGCTCTGGAGGATGCCGCGCAGCGGGGGCAGCGGCCGAAACTCGACCGCTATCGCACCCATGAATTCCTCAGCGCCTATGCCGTCACCGTCAGCCCGGACGGTGCGGAACTGTCCACCAGCGAGATCGCGGTGTTCCTCACCGCCCGAGCCATGATCACCGTCCGCAAGGACGACGGCTTCGACCTCGGGAACGTCGTCGCCCGCTGGGACGAGAGCCCGGACCTGGCCGGCCACGGCGTCGGATTCCTGCTGCACGGCCTGCTCGACCATCTCGTGGACGGGCACTTCGCCGCGGTGCAGCAACTGGACGACGGCATCGAGGAGTTGGAAGGTCTGCTCTTCGCGGCCGGGCGTCGCCAGATCGAAGCCGTGCAACGCCGGACGTTCGCACTGCGCAAATCGCTCGTCCGGCTCCGCCGCGTCGTGCTCCCGATGCGGGAGGTGGTCAACGCGCTCATGCGCCCCGGCCTGCACGTGATCACCGACCCTCTCGTCCCTTACTACCAGGACGTCTACGACCACGTGCTGCGCGCCACCGAATGGACCGAATCACTGCGGGACCTGGTGGCCTCGGTCATGGAGACGAACCTCTCGGTCCAGGCCAACCGCATGAACCTGATCATGAAGAAGGTGACCAGCTGGGCCGCGATCATCGCCGTGCCCACCGCGATCACCGGCTTCTACGGCCAGAACCTCCCCTACCCCGGTTTCGGCCGCCAGTCCGGATTCATCACCTCCGCCGCCGTCATCGTGGTCCTGTCCGCCCTGCTGTATCTGACGTTCAAGCGCAAGGACTGGCTCTGACCCGTCGCTGCCGGACCAGGAAAACAGCTGGTCATACGCACGTTTTCCGGCTCGGGAGCGGAGTAGGGTGAAGAAACCGGGAGTTCTTCGTACGCCGGTCCCTCTGCAGGTGTCGTTCCCGGTGATCAACAACCCCGGGATGTGAGAGCGCCATGACCCTCATCGCCGTGGCTGTGCTCCTTGTCGTCATCGCCGTCGGAATCGCTCTGATCCACCGGCTCAACGCTCAGCACAACGAACGGATCGCTGACTTCCACTACAGCGACGCCCTGCCGGGAATCGGCCGCCGGCACCGCAGGCACCACCGGCCGGCGGCGGACAGGACCACCGACACGCCTCCCCAGGACAGCGACCGCGGCTGACATCGGCTTGGGCCGGTCTACTTCTTACTGCGCGCGGTGCGGTTTGTGGCGAGCGACCTGTAGGCGGACCTCGGTGGGCGGGTGAGGGGAACCGGTGGACCGACGGGCGGTACGGAGCGGGCCTTCGCACAGGGCATCGAGGGCGGCACCGGGTGCCCCCTGGGGGGTGAGAGTGAGCCTGACGCGGGTGCGGGGGTGAGCAGGCCGGCCGGTGATGCGGACGTCCGCCTGCTGGACGTCCGGCAGGGCACCGGCTTCGGCGGCGATCGCGTCGCTGAGCGCGCGGTCGCGCAGTTCGACGCCTTCCTGCGGGGGTGTGCCGCCCACGGGCAGCGCTCCGGGGCGGCGTCGGCGCAGTTGGGCGAGCAGCCACCACAGGGCGAGCAGGGCGACGAGGGCGAGGGCGGCGATGACCGCGGGCCACCACCACCAGCCCTGACTGCTCCAGCGGGCCCGGTCGGCGGAGCCGAGCAGGACGTCGTCCGGGGTGGTCAGGGGCCAGCCGGCGGGCGGGACCAGATCGTGTCGCCGGTAGACGTCGAGCCCGGCGAAGAGGATCAGCAGACCACCGCCGAGCAGGACCAGTCCGGCCAGGGCCAGCAGACTGCGGTTGAGTACAGGTCGCGACGTCATGGTGCGGGCTCCGGTGCTGGGGGGTCAGTCGGTGCGTCGCCGCACCCGTACGACGATGCGGGGAGGGCGGGCGAGGGCCAGCCGGTCGCGCTCCTCGTCGAGGACGGCGGTGAGGTCGTCCCTCACCTGCTGGGGCTCGCGGAAGCGGACGTCCGCGCGGGCTTTGACGCGGTGACGGCGCACCCGGATGCGAGCGTTGCCGACTCCGGGGACCCGCATGGCGGCGTCGCGCAGCAGGTCGGCGGCGCCGTCGCGGTCCAGGGCGGCCCGCAGCCGGGGGCAGCCGGCGGGGGATCGCAGGGGCAGCAGGTGGCGCAGGCCCGGGGTGAGGGCCAGGACGATCAGCCAGACGCCGACGGCGGCGGCCACGGCGGCTCCCGTGAGCATCCACACGTCGTCCACGGGGCGGGCGGCCAGTTCGCCGGCCAGGTGCCGTCGCCAGGCTGCCGCCGGCCGTCCGGCCCGTACGGCGACGACGTCGAACAACGCCGCGCCCGCCGCCGCGAGAACCACCGAGGCGACCAGTGCGGCCGGGATCCGGCGCGCGGACCACGGGCGGTGGGGCCGGTGCCCGCTGTCGCGCTCACCGGCCGCCGGGTCCGGCGGAGGGGGCGCCTCGTGTCCGGGCGGACCGGGCTCTTTCGGCTCCTCGTGCTCCTTTGTCAGCGGCACTGCGGCAGGGCGCGCGGAGGGCGCGGAGCCGCGTGCGGGAGAGGCCGGGTCGGGTGTCATTCCGGTCCTCCTTCCTGCGTGGCGTGCCGGGCGGACCGGGCCGCGTGGCGGCTCACCGGACCCGTCCCCGGCTCGCACCGGCGGCTGTCACCAGCCGCCGGACGGTGAGGGTGACCTCTCCCACCTCCAGGCCGGTCAGCTCAGCCACGCGTTCGGCGACGTCGTGCTGGATCCGCTCGCAGACCTGGGGGATGTCGGTGGGATAGGGCAGGTCCATGGTCAGGTGCAGGCGCACCGATCCGGTACGGGTGGCCGCGGAGGCGCCGGGCGCCGCCGGTTCGCTCCCGTCGGCCGGTAGGGCGGCCCGCCGGGACTGGGCCGTGCGTGCGGCCTGGGCGGCGATACGGGCGACCACCCTGTCCGGGATGACCGTGGCGCCCCGCTCGGCCGGAGGCGGCAGACCCGCGGCCCGCGCCGGCGGGCCGGGCCCTTCGTCAGGGGGCGGGGAACCGGGCCGGGTCTTCACCGCTGCCTCCGTCCACGGAAGTCGAGGTCGCCCTGCGCGGCGAGGCCGGCGATCAGCCCCGCCGTACCCAGGACCAGGACCAGCAGGAATGCCCAGAAGCCGCCGAAGTAACCGGCGAAGCCCAGGGCCATGCCGGCCGCGAGGCCCGTCGTCGCTGTGTTCATCATGCACTCACCCGTCTCGCGAACGTACGTCGCCGTCGTGTGATCATCCGGCCACGCCCAGGACGTGGCGGTGGGTCACCTCACGCGGCCCTCGTCCGGTTCGGCCTCTTCCTCCTCGTCGGGGAGGTGGACGTCGTCGACGGCGATGTTCACCTCGACCACCTCCAGTCCCGTCATCCGCTCCACTGCGCTGATCACGTTGGTGCGTACGCCGCCGGCGACCTCGACGATGGAGACGCCGTACTCGACGACGACGTCCAGGTCCACGGCGGCCTGGCGCTCGCCGACCTCGACCTTCACTCCTCGCGTGACGCCTCCGCCTCCGCCGGGGACCCGTTCCCGCATGGCGCCGAAGGCGCGGGCCATCCCCGCTCCCAGGCTGTGGATGCCCGGTACCTCGCGGGCGGCCATGCCCGCGATCTTGGCCACCACGCCGTCCGCGATGGTGGTCTTCCCCCGTGTCTCGGCCGGAGTTCCGGCACCGGTGCGGCCCTTCAGCGCGCTCACGCCCGTGTCGGGCCGGTTGCCCCCGCCGACGCTGGTGATGTTGTCCGTCATGGCGGTCGCCTCGATCGGTCGGTGGGACACCTGAGTGGTGCCCGTCGAAAGGTTGGACACACGGTGCGGCGTACTCCTCACACCCAGATGGTGTGACGTGCATCACATCCATGTACGGGGGTACACGGCTCTTTCCAAGGCTCGCGGGAGCGTCATGACCGAACGCACTGCTTTCCTGCTGGAATACGACCTGCCGGACGGACTGCTGGCCGTACGCGCGGCCGAGGGAGACGAGGACTCCTTCGCCGTTCTCGTCCAGCGGCACAGCCGGTCCCTCCTGGCGCTGGCCCGTTGCATGATCGGCAACGCCCAGGACGCCGAGGAGGCCGTTCAGGACGCCTTCGTCAGCGCCTGGCGGCGACTGCCGGAATACCGCCACGACGCGGAGTTCCGTACCTGGCTGTACCGGATCACCGTCAACCGCTGCCTGACCATGCGCCGGCGCCGACCGCCGCCCCTCTCCCTGGAGACCGTCGTCGAACCCGCGGCGGGCGACGCGCGGAGCCAGCCCGCCCGGTCCGCCGAGCAGGACGCGGCCACGGCCGCCCTGTCCCGCGCGCTCGCCGAGCTGGACGCCGGGCAGCGGGTCTGCTGGATCCTGCGGGAACTGCAGGGTCTGCCCTACAAAGAGATCGCCCACGTCACGCGGACCAGTGAGCAGACGGTGCGCGGCAGACTGTTCAGGGCACGCCGATCCCTGCAGGAGGCGATGGGCCCATGGCGCTAGACGACCCGCACGCGCGGCCTTCCGAACCGCCCGGCGCCGACGTGCCCCCGTTCGCGGATGATGAGGTACTGCCCTGCGGCCGCCTGCTCAGCCGGGTCTGGGAACAGGCGCAGGACGCGGCGCCGGCCGCGGACCCGCACACGGTGTCCTGTCCCCACTGCCGAGAGGCCGTCGAAGGACTGGCCACGGTGAACGCGGCCACCCGGGCGCTGCGTGCCGAGGACCCTCCCGGCCTGCACGCACTCGCCGACCGCGTCATGAACGTCGTCCGGGCCGAGCTCCGGCTCGGGCGGCTGCTGCCCCTGGCCGACCCGGACCTGGACCTGCGGATCGCCGAGAGCGCCGCGGCCAAGGTGCTGCGGCAGGCCGCGGACACGGTCCCCGGTGCCAGGGCCGCGACCTGCCGGCTCGTACCCGAGGGCGGGGGCACCGACGTGCGGGTGACCATGACCCTGGCCGCCGCCCTCGACCGCCCGCTGCCCGACCGGGTCCATCAGGTACGGCGATCGGTCCTCGACTCGGCCGGACAGGACCTGGGGCTCGCGGTCACGACCGTCGACATCACCGTGGTCGACGTACTGGAGCCGTGGCCGCTCCCCGGCCCCGGCCACCCGACCGGCGGTGGTACGTGATGACCACCACCGGCACGACCACTCTCCTCGCCGTCGCGGCCGACGCGGCCCTCGCGGTCCCCGGCGTGGCCGGCCTGCAACCGCGCCTCGCCCACCGTCTCGCGGCAGCCGCCGCACCCACCCGGACGGACACCACGCCTCATCGCACGTCGCCCGAGGCAGGCATCCGCGCCGACCGGGCGCCGGACGGGCCGGGATGGCACATCGAGGTGCGCTGCGTGCTGGCCGAGGGCCACCGAGCGCTGGACACCGCCAGGAACGTCCGCGACCGGGTGCGGGCCGCCGTCACCTCCCACCTCGCCGGCCTCCGTGCCCCGGAGCCCGTCACCGTCGCGGTCACGGTGACCCGTATCGCCGCCCGGCGCGACACGGCATGAGCGGACGGGCCGGGCAGTGGATCGGCCCCTTGCGTGCCCGCCTTCCGTCACCGCAGCCTCAGGCTCGGGACCGAGGGCCCGCCCTGCGGGGGTACGGATCCCCGTCCCGTTCCCCGCCGGGGCGCCGGCAGCCGCACGCCGAAGCGCATCGCCGTGCGCCGCCACAGGCGGGGCAGGAAGGTGTAGAAGCGGTCGGGAAGGAACACGGCGTCCGCGACGATCATGGCTCCTGAGAAGAGCGGAAGCCCCAGGAGCACCGCGATACCGAGATGCATGCCCAGCAGCATGGTCAGAACGGGGTACTTGAGCCTGCCGAAGAGCACGAACGGGAAGGCGACCTGCGTGAGAACGGTCAGGTAACCGGTGGCCGCCATCGCGATCGGGTACTGGTCCACGAAATGGGAGAGCGCCGGCCACGGCTGGAAGAGCTCGAGGTTCAGCACGTAGTGCAGAGCGGTGCCGTCACCCCAGAAAGGGCCCTGGACCTTGTACAGGCCGGCTGAGCCGTACAGGAAACAGACCTGCGCCGCGATGACGAAGACACCGCAGTTGTGCACCACCGTGGTCAGGGTGATGCGGGCGGCCCGGAGTTGTTGTGCCGGGACGCTCCTCACCCGCTCCGGCGCGTCGCCCGCACGAGCCGCCCTGGTCCGCTTTCTGCGTGCGTCCAGGGACCACTGCCTGCCGCATGCGGTGAGCACGAGGTAGAGAGCCATCAGCAGGACCAGGTTGTCGCCCCCGTCCGTCATGAAGATCGCTCGCGCATGGAACGAGGTCACCACGACGGCGAACAGGACGGACGTGGCCCGGGTCCGCCAGCCCAGCATGAACAGCGCGGACGTCACGAGAGCCAGCACGTAGCACAGTTCGAAGTAGGCGCGGCTGTCCGACAGGATCAGGAAGCTGTTCCAGCCCGTCTGGTCGAAGAGCTGTGCCGCCAGCGCGGGTGTCCACGGGGAGCCGGGGCCCCAGATCTCGTGACGGTGCGGGAACTCACGCAGGAGAAAGATCAGATAGAGCAGCCCGTAACCGATGCGCAGAACGGACGTCGCGTACAGAGAGACCGGCCGACCGGTGACAAGCGCCCAGAGAGCGCCGGTCCCGACGAGCAGCCGGCGGAAAGCCGCGCCCGCTGCCGGAGTCCTCCGGTCCGCAGGGCGGTCCGGCGTGACTGCCGTGACGGGAACCTCGCGGATCCGCTCACTTCCCATGAGGGGTCACCTTCCACCAGGGCAGGAGCCGGTTCTCGACCGGCGTCGGCGGGCGGTCACCGGCCGTGGCGCCGGGCGCGGCGACGGGCCGTGTGACGACCCGAAGCTGAATGAAGTCGAAAGCGCCGCCGCTGTTGTGGCCGGCGACGCGGTCCGCAGCGATGTTGCTCAGATACTTCTGCATCATCACGGCCCGTTCCGAGCGGGCCGTGTCGTCCGCCCCGTGCGTTTCGACGTAGGAGGACCAGGCGCGGCGCAGGAGGTTCTGAGCCGTGTGGCTCGGAAACACGTGGTGCTCGACCGCGGCGCGGTCCACGGCGGTCAGGTCGAACCACGGGCTCACCCGCATCGATCCGTCGGAGGCGGTATGCGCGGTTCTCGCCAGGATCTGCCGGTTGACGGCGTCGGGATTCGGGGCGAAGAGCCGCCAGTTCTGTTCGAAGAGGGGGTACACCCATGCGTTGATCTGCTGGCCGTACCGCCTTGAGAGGGAGTTGGAGGGAGCCACTGCGAGGAAGACGACGACGACATGAACCAGAGCCGTCACCAGACACAGGGCCACGGCACTGTGCAGCCCGGCTTTCAGTACACGGGCACCCGCGGGCTGTGTGCCGGGCGGATCCGCGTCGTCATGACCTTCCCCCGGGAGCGGGCCGGAATCGGACTGCTCACGTTCTTTCACACCCGCTGATTCAATTCCGCTCGACACCGTCCACCTTGCCTTCTCGTATCCGCTGTCCGGCGCCTGAGGTTTCTGTGGACTCGCGCCGGCGGCGCGCGGCGGAATCGAGGGAGTTCCGCCGCGCGCCGTCATCCGAGGAACGGATTTTCCGCAGTCTGCTGCCTAGTCCTCGTGGCCTTCGTGGCCTTCGTAGCCGTCATGGCCTTCCTGGCCCCTGTGACCCTCGGAATCGTCGGAGCCCTCCTCGCCGCTGGGGCCCCTGTCGCCCTCGTAGTCCGTGTAGTCCTCGATCTTCGGCTTGTTGCCGTAGCCGTAGCCGTAGCCGTTGTGCACGCCGGGCTTCTCACCGGGGCCGTGGCCCGGTTTGCCGTCCGCGCCCGGGTACTCATCGCCCGGCTTGCCCTGGTGAGGGGCGCCACCATGGCCCGGTCCACCCGGCGCGCCGCCGTGCCCACCGGCGGTGTTGCCCGAGGTGTTCCCGGTGGTGACGTTGTTCCCGGCGGTGTTTCCGGCGGTGTTGCCCGAGGTGTTTCCGGCGGAGTTGCCCGAAGTGTTTCCGGCGGTGTTGCCCGACGTGAGGGCGCCCCCGGTGACGAGGGGTGCGCCTTGGATACCGCCGCTGATCAGACCCCCACCGGTCGCACCGAGGATGGAGCCGTCCGTCAGTCCACCGGTGCTGGTGCCACCCGTGCTGGTGGTGCCACCCGTGCTGGTGGTGCCACCCGTGCCGGTGGAGCAGGCGTTGAGGAAGATCCGGTTGGTGTCAAGCGTCACGGCACCATTGCGGGCCAGCGCCCGGCCCTCGATGTTCGTTCCCGTGGTCACGTGGATGTCCGTCAGAGCCATGATGGTGCCCACGAAGGTGGAGTTGGTGCCGAGGGTGGCCGAACTCCCGATCTGCCAGTACACGTTGCACGGCGAGGCGCCGTTCGTCAGGAGCACTCGGCTGGAGGACGCTGTCGTCAGGGCTTCCGGAATCTGGAACACCCAGACGGCATTCGGGTTTCCCCCGGCGTCCAGGATCAGGTCGCCGGTGAGCCCGACACCGGAGGAAGCGGTGTAGACGCCCGGGAGCAGGGTGGTGCCGTTGCCGATTCCCGCCGCAAGTGCGAAGTCCGTGGCCTGGCCGGCCGCATTGTTGTACGCCGTGACCAGGTCGGACTTGGCCTGGAGCGCGACGGCGTCAGCGGCGTGCACTGCGCCGAGCACCACGCCGGGCGGGAAACCGGTGATGGACGGGTTCGGGTGCGTCCCGAGGTCGTGATCGATCACCGTGGCGCCGGTGTTGGTGACTCCCGCACCTGCCAGAACGGAGAAGCTTGCGGCCGTGCCCAGCGGTACCGGCGTGGCGATGGCGAGCGCCTGCGTGGGCGTCAGAAAGAGCAGCGCAGCGGCGACCATTGCGGCAAGCGCTGAGGCCAGCAAGCCGGGCAAGGTGCGGCGGCGAGCCGCAAGGGGGATCTTCAGCTTCATCGAGAGGTCATTTCCTGTAGAAGGGGGCCATGGCGTACCGGGCCCTACCGATAGCCCCGGCAGCCTTGAGGAATGACGGCATATTACGCAGGGATTTTCAGCCGGCAGCATTATCTGAGGGGGGAGTCGTAATAACCGGGAATTCGGCACCCCAATGCACGGCGAATATTCGTTAATTAATATGTCTGATGATCCGCCGCTGTGTTCGCCTGAGGATCACCGGCATCGTGCTCCTCGTGGCCGCCCGGCCGCGGCGCCGGGCGCCCAGGGCCTCGTGTTCCGGTGAGCCGGTCGCTCCGTACCGGTCCGCCGGGCCTCGACGAGGAGTATCCTGGTGATTACCGAGAGCATTTCGTACACCAGCTTCCACGCTGAGGTCGTTCCCGGCGATTCACGACAACCGGGTCGGCCACGACCGGCCCGGGGTTGGGTCCGCATCATGACCGCGACCATTCTGTTGACGCCCGAGGTCGAAGGCCGGACCCCTTCTTCGTTGCCGCTCCGACTCGTGCTGGCACCCGCCGACACCGCTCCGGCACTGATCGACGGTGCCTGGTGGCCCCGCACCCGCGACCTGACGGCGGAGCTCCCCGCGCTCATGGAGGTACTCGACCCGCTGTGGGGGCGGATCACCCGAGTCACGGTGAATCCCACGTTCTGGCCGGTCATCCCGCGAAAGGTGCCCGTCCACGGACATGTGGTGCATGTCGGCTGGTTCGCAGCCGAGCAGGACCCGCACAAACTGATGCTGCTCTCCTACACCGTGGGCCGCTGGGACCTGCTGGTGATCCCACCGGAGACAGAGCCGGCCACCGCGGCCCGGCTGATGGCCACGGCCACCGACCCGACGCGGAGCCTCACGGCGAGCGGCCTGGTCCAGGAGGCCGACCTCTTCCGGACCGCGGCGGAAGCAGAGATCGGCTCGGACTCGGTCCGGGAGGCGGTCTGGGACTCCGAAGGCGGGCATGACGCCCGCCGCCCGTCCTCACGTATCCCTGCGGGGGCGGTCATCGGCGACGTGCCGGCCCCGGCGGAGGGAATGTGAGAGGCATGGAGTACGTCCGCGGCGCCGGCGTCGGCGAGCCGACGGGGAGCCGACGGGCGAGTGCGCGGCGGCATCCCTGGGGCCGCGGTAGCGCGACTGGAAGTTCGCGAAGCACGTCTTGGAGTCGCCGTCGTCGTACGGGGACGGGCCGCCGGCCGCCAGCGCACCGAGGAAGGAGCGGTTGCAGCCGATGGCCGCTGAAGGGGCCGCTCCCTGAAGCAACTTGTCACGTCGGCAGCCGGTCACCTTCTGGAACGCGTCCACGACGTCCTCGCCCCTGCGGAGCCGGGAGTAGGCGAGGACGAGGTCCCGCTGGGCCGCGAGAGGGTACGCCCCCGTCTCGCCGAACTGCTCGTCGAGCAGGCGGAACCACGTCTCGAAGCTCGGCACCAGTGCTCGGACGCCCGGCGGGAGGGTGTAGACGGTGAGGTCCGTCGGAACGGACCAGGTGTCCAGCCCGGGGTACCCGACGTACGACAGGATCCCGATGCCGACCTTCGGCGGGTGGTCGCCGTACCGCCTGCGCAGCTCCAGGTAGCGCTCGAGGTTGGTGTTGGAGCCGGCCCAGGCGTACCAGAAGCCGCTGGGGTAGAGGGACGTGCCGCCACGGGCGTGCGTGGTGCCGAACAGGGCCGGTGACACACACCGGACCTGCCGCGCGTCCCACGCGGCCTTGTACTCGGCAGACGTGGCGATACAGCCGTTCGCGGGAATCGCCGCGCGAGTGCGGACCTCCGCGAACGCGCTGGGCGCGCCCACCAGGACGAGGAGGCAGGCCGCGAGGGTGAGCAACGGCCCTGCGTGCGGTGCGACGTGCCGACGCCGGCGGTTCATCGGGGGACGCGCCGGAGCGGGAGGCCGTGGCCCCGCGCTCCGGGACGCGGCCCGTGGGGGAGTCGTGCCGGCCGAGGCCGCCTTGGCCGGCCCGCTCGCCCGGGCGAGCGCGTCCATCCGGTGCATCATGTTCGGTTTCCTCCGTTCAGGTGACCGGTGAGCGTCACCACTCGTCACCGAGGGTCACACCTGGGAGCTTCCCGGATGCTTCGGCCCGTGCACCAACAGGCAGCCGAATGGCCTGTGCGGGTGCCGCCGAGGCGCCTGACGCTGTGGGCCTCGCTCGCCGCGACCGCGGGTCATGGTCGTCGTCCAGTGGACGGGGCAGCCGGCCCGCTCGGGGTCCCGCGCCCCGCACTGTGACGTTCGAGCATGCAGGTGCGCTGAGTAGAGCGGGCAGCCTGTGTGATCGCTGTACCTGAGCCAGGGCACTCGAAAAAGGGGATGAGGGTGGCACCGCGTGCGGCACATCACCGGCGTTCACCGAAGCGGTGTGTCCTTGCCGGGGTCGCCACGTCGGACGGCCGGGTACCCCAGGTGAACGCCCGCCCCCGAGCTCCCGGTCCGCGGTGATCCGGCACCGGGCCACCCACCCGGGTGCGATCAGGTCCCTCACCGGCCCCTGACCGGCTTCAACCGCCCCGCCGTGCCCCGATCGGCGGGTTCCACTCTTCGCTCCGTGAAGGAGATACATGCGCAAGCGCGCTGCCTCTGCCGTGCTCGGTGCCGTTGCCGCGCTGGCCGGCTTCGCCGTCCCCGGTGCCTACGCAGGCGAGACCCAGACCGACGTCGACATCAGCAACGTCTCCTTCGACGGTGGCAAGAACATCGTGGTCGGTCTCTACGCCAAGACGATCACGGTCTCAGGGACCTTCACCCACCCGTCGGGCATCCAGGACGCCGACTTCGTCCTGTGGCGCGGACCGGACGGTGCGAACCCCTACGACACCTACGACGACCGCATCGTGTCGAACCAGTACTACTCCCATGCGGACTGTGTCGCCTCGAGTGCCACCACTTCCACCTGCTCGCAGACGATCTCCCTCGAACCGGACTGGCGGTACAGCGGCACCGCGCTCACCAACGCCCACGCCGGCACCTGGAAGGTCAGTGTCCAGGGGGTGGCCAATGACGACAGCTGGACCCACACGGCGGACTACACCACGACCCGTCTGCAGCGGCAGTCCCAACTCACCGTGAACGCAGGCCCGGAGCCGATTGCCCAGGGCGAGTCCCTCACCGTCACCGGCAAGCTCACCCGGGCCAACTGGGACACGCTCGACTACCGGGGTTACACCAACCAGCCGGTCCGGCTCCAGTTCCGCAAGGCCGGCACTACGACCTACACCACCGTCAAGACCGTGTACACCTCCAGCACCGGCAACCTGACGACCACGGTCACCGCGTCCGAAGACGGTTACTGGCGCTGGAACTTCGCCGGCACCTCCACCACCCCGGCCGTCAAGGCGACCGGCGACTTCGTGGACGTGCAGTAACCCGAAGGCCGCTCTCGACGGCTCAGGACCTGCACAGCGATCGCATCACACCGCCCCCGCTCTCCTCGGGAAGAGCGAGGGCGGTTTCCTTTGTCGTCTCATCCCACGCTCGGGCCGGCCGGCGTGGCCGGCAGGCGCAGTGCGGTCTGATCGCGCACGTGGACGCCGTCCAGCCCCGTTCTCGGCCGTCAACCGCTCGGCGGCCCCCGAGATCGCCCGGGCCCACGCCCGCAAGCCCCACCGGTCGACGGCTGGGCCGGTGCCGGATCCGTACAGCTGACGCGGGCCGACCTCGACGAGATCGCCGCGGCGGTCACCCGCGTACCCCTGTTGACTGTTGTTGCCCGCTCTGAAGGACACGCTGTGGGCACGCACCGGGGCGGTGGGTGAAGCGGTCAATGTGCCGACGGGCCGGCCAGGTCGTCCAGTTCGGCGGCGAAGAGCTGTGTGGGGTCGAATCCCATCCCGGTGAAGTGGCCGGCGAGTTCCAGGGACAGGACGCCGTGCAGCCGGGTCCAGAAGGTCAGGGCCCGGTGGAGGACCGCGGGCGGGGCGGGATGGCCGTCCGTCCAGTCCCGGTGTCCTTCGAGGTGCGCCTCGAACGGTGCAGCCGGGCCGTCCAAGGGGAGCGTGGCACAGGCGTCCAGGAGGGTCGCCATGATCTCGGACGCGATCGCGGTGATGTCGTCGGGCGCATGGTAACCGGGGACGGGCGTGCCGTAGATGAGAAAGTAACGCTGGCGGTTCTCCAGGGCCCATCCCCGCAGGGCGTGTGCCAGCGCGACCACGTCGGCACGGGTCTCCGAGGCCGCGCGGAAGGTGTCGGCGAGGCTTCGGTACGCGTCCCTGACGAGCTCGGTGATCAGCTCGTCACGGCTGCCGAAGTACCGGTACAGCGCGGGTCCGCTCATGCCCATCTGCTTGGCGATCGCGTTGAGGGAGAGCGCGGACGCGCCCGCCGTGGCGATCTGCTCCCACGCGCGTTCCTTGATCTCCGTGCGCACCTGGGCGCGGTAGCGCTCGCGCGGGGTCTTCGTGCCCTGTTCCGCCACTGGTCTGCCACCTTCCGCACCGCTGCGACCCGCAAAGTTTAGTTAGAGGCTATCACGGAAGCTATTGACTCTCCGCCATACGGTCGGTTACAACATCTAACGAACGAGAAAACATGTATCTCAACGGAACGCAGTGGAGGTCGCCATGAACGCCGAAGGACTCGTCGAGGTCGTCCTGCCGGGCAAGGTCGAGCCCGAAGGGCTTCAGATCCGGCACGGAGTCGTTCCCGCCGCGGGCCCGGGCCAGGTCCTGATCCGCATGGAGGCGACCGGCGTCTCCTTCGCCGAGCAGCAGATGCGCCGCGGCCGCTACTACGACCAGCCGGCGTTCCCGTTCGTACCCGGCTACGACCTGGTCGGCACGGTGCTGGCGACCGGCCAGGGCGTCGAGCCGGGCATGGTCGGTATCCGGGTCGCCGCGCTGGTCAAGGTCGGCGGCTGGGCCAGCCACATGCTCGTCGACGCGGCGGACGTGGTGCCGGTGCCCGACGGGATCGGAGCGGCGGAGGCGGAGACCCTCGTCGTCAACGGCGTGACCGCCTGGCAGATGCTGCACCGCAAGGCCCGCGTCCGCGCGGGGCAGACCGTGGTGGTACACGGAGCCAACGGTGGCGTCGGCTCGGTCCTGGTCCAGCTCGCACAGGCAGCGGGCGCGCACGTGATCGGCACGGCGTCCGCGCGTCACCACGATGCCCTGCGGGCACGGGGAGTCGTCCCCGTCGACTACCGCACGGACGACGTCGCCGCACGGATCCGTGAACTCGCCCCGGACGGGGTGAACGCCGTCTTCGACCACGTGGGCGGCCGCGGCATCGTCGACTCCTGGCGCCTCCTCGCCCCCGGCGGCACGCTTGTCTCGTACGGCAGCGCCTCCACCCGGGACGACGAGGGGTCCAAGCAGTGGCCCGTGCTCAAGCTGCTCTTCCGGGTGTGGACGTGGAACGCGCTGCCCAATCGCCGCCGAGCGTACTTCTTCAACGTCTGGGCCGGACGGGCTCTGGCCCGGAACAGGTTCCGGGCCCGGCTGCGGGCCGACCTCACCCAGGTCTTCGCCGCGTACCAGCGCGGGGAGGTCACCGCCCAGATTGCCGCCCAACTCCCGCTCACCCGTGTCGCGGACGCCCTGCGGCTGGCGGAGTCGGGGACGGTCGCCGGCAAGGTCGTACTGAACCCGTAGGCACGGCACCCGAGCGCCCCATCCCGGGCACGCGATCCGTGCGAAGGCGGCCGACGCCCAGGACACCGAACGCGGCCAGCGGTGACCGGGGGTCCAGCGTGTTGACGGCCGGCTGCGCGGCGAGGTGCAGCGGTGTGGTCATCGGCCGGGGCCTCCCGGTGAGTGACTACAGCCAAGCAGACGCTCCGTCGCACTGCAGACGAACGGCGGACGTCGCTGCCCACGCGCAAGCGTGACGAGGAAGCCGGTCGCGGACCGACCGTCAGACGGCCTTGCCCGGCTTGTGGCGGGGCAGAGCAGGGAGCAGCGCGGTCGCGACGGCTGCGACGGCCAGGTTCACGATCGCCGCTGTGCCGAAGGCGTGGGCGTACCGCGCCACCCGGCCGCCGTGGGGCGTCAGGACGTCGAAGAAGAACACGCCGGTCACCGCGACCCCACCTTGAATCCCGTCACGGTCAGCACGCTGCCGAGTTCCAGCACGCGCCGGCCGTAGCGCGGCGTCCAGCGCGCCGCCGGCAGGCTGGTGGGGAAGAAGGCGACCGTCGGCGGTGTGTATGCGAGCCCTGCGCCCAGGGCGGACACCCCAAGGCCGTTGTGCAGCATCAGCGAGAGCGCCTGCGGCTGTTCTCCACCGCCCAGCTGGTGGCCACCGGGCACCTCCGCATCCTCCGCCTCGCGAAGCACTGCCTTTCACGATCGTGATCAACGTCCTGGCACGGCTCCAAGCACTGCCCAACCCAAGCTGACCACCAACCTTCTCCCCATCCCGACGAGCCGGAGCAGCCCTGCCGGAACCGCGGAACCCAGCGCCCACCCGGCGCGGCAGTCGGGCCGTCGGCCTGCCTGCACCCCACCGGACTAAGTGGGGCTGGGCTTGCCCTCTCCGGGAAGCACCATGTTGTGAGCGATACAGTTCCGCATTGCGGGGACACGCGGATCGGATGCCAAGTACACAGGGTCCGAGCGGTCCGCTACCCGCTGCTTGATTGGCCACGCAACGCCCTGAGCGGCGACACAGCCGCCCATCCGCCCCTGGAAGTCGGCCTGTTCCGGCTGCTCGGGCTTGCTGCCTTCACCTTCGGCTTCGATCGTCGCGGCGAAATCCTGCTGTTTCTGGGTGCAGTCGTGCTTCGCTGCCTTCAATTCGGTGGCGGAGGTGCCCGCTTTGACAATGATCAGCCCGCTGGTGTGTTCGAGATGCAGGCCTGACTTCCGCAAACACGCTCCGTAGGCCAGGAGTTCAGCACTGGGACCGGGCACAAGGTCTGGCGTTGCGGAGGCGCTGTTGCCCGGACTTGCCGGGGCGGCATAGCCCTGGTCCTCTCCGCCCGCTACCAGGACTACACCGAGTACGGCGGAGCACAAGCCGGCAACACCACCGACGGCGCTCCACAGCTTCGTTCGGCGATTCATCGGGGCCTCCTAACTTCGTTTCCTGATTCGGCTCAGGCGGGATCGAGAGCAGGCCCAATTCCTGTGCTTTAGCGCCGAGCGCAAATCGACCAGGGGCGTGTAGCTTGGCCATGAGACGTTGCGTACGTCTTTGAACGGTGCGGTGCCCCAGTTGGAGATGGCGACCGATAGCGGCGTCGGACAGGCCAAGCCGCATCTGTCTGAGTATCGCTAGATCGGTGGCGTCCAAGCCGAAGTTGGATGGGAAGCGGCCACGGTGGGATGCACGGGTAACCCCCTCCGTTTGTTTTTCGGTCAAGCCACTCCTCGTCAACGAGCCGAGCCGGGGGCAGAGTACCCGATCAACCATGCGGTGAACAGCGGATGTTGCTGCGGGTAACGACTCTGAGGGAGGGTTCGATCGCACCAAATCGGGCAAATCGGAACTGGTTGGCGTGATTACGCCACACATCTGGGCCGTTGGGGACCCGGCCCGATACGTTGCCGCCGGTCGCCACCTAAGTGGTCGGCGTATCCATAATGGATGACTACAGGAGTCCACTTTGAAGTTCCGGGGTCTCAAGATTGCTGCGATGGCTGTCGGGTCTGTCGCTCTGGCCGGGTCTCTCGCCACTTCGGCTCAGGCTGATGATCTCGACTACACGTGCAATGACCACGAGGTGTGCAACTATCGCCTGACCAGCTACACTGGCGGAATTTGGGACACAGGCAGCGACGAGTCGAATTACGTCGGTTGGTACTTCAGTAACGGCTACACGCTGAATGACCGTACTAGTTCCCTCAAGAACAACGCCGACATCTACGATGTGGCGCACTACACCAATTCTTCCTACTCTGGGTACTACCTTTACACCAGTACCAACTCGGCCCGGTCGAGCCTCTATTCGCCCTACGAAAACGCATTCAGCTCCCACCAATTCTGACGCCAGGGCCGGTTCGCTCAGCGTGGCTGGGCGGACCGGCTGTTTGAAAGGAACCCCGTGCAAGGGAAGCCCCTGTGTGCTGTCGCTGCCATGATTACGTGCGTCGTTCTTTCGGGATGCGGCGTGCAGGGCGACTCTCCCAGCGGGTCGTCCGAGCCGCCACTGGGTAAGCGCCTGGATATCACTGACACCCGCGACCTCAGCCTCCCGCTGGACAGTTACAGACTGTCTCGGGAGGAGAGCTGGACACTCACCACAGCGCGCATTCCCCTCCTTGAGCGGTGCATGAAGCGGTTCGGGTTCGACTATCAAGTAGTTCTGCCCGGACAGCGTAATTTCGCGGCGGCCAATGAACGGAATTTCGGACTCACGGATGAGAGCTCCGCCCGTTCGTACGGGTATCACCTGCCCGCGCAAAAAAAGGAGAAGCTGCCGCCCGAGCCTGACTTGAGCGCTCAGGGACAGGCTGTCATGAGTGGTACCGGCCAAGGTCGTTACAAGGGGTTGAACGTCCCCGACGGCGGTTGCGACGGTGAATCGAAGCGAGCTCTCGCGAAGGGGGCTCCAAAAATTGATGACCCTGACGCGGCCGGGGTGCTCGCCCTTCAAATCTCCCAAAAGGTCGAGCAGGACTCACGCGTTCGTGAGGCATTCGGTGAATGGTCCGCCTGCATGAAGAAGCGCGGCTTCGACTATAAACACCCGATGGATCCGATCGACGACCCCAACAATCAAGCGGGTTCGACGGCCTCGAAGCGTGAGATCGAGACGGCCGTGGCCGACGTACAGTGCAAGCGGCAGACGAGGCTCATCAGCACCTGGGCGACCGTGACGGTGGCGTATCAGAAACAGGCCATCGAAAAGAACGCCGAACGTCTGAAGAACATCAAGGAAGCTCTCCAGGTGATGCTTCGCAACGCGAGCAAGCTTCAGGGAAGTTGAGCGCTGCTCCGTTCCTGTGCCGGCCCGGCTGCGTTCCGGGCCGATAACGATAGGCGTTGAGTGAGTACCAAGAGGGGCGGGATGGCTGACGGTCAGGAGTGGCGCGCGGCCCCGGAGACCACGCAAGAGGTTGAGCTGCCAGCCACCTGCTGTCGTGCGAACTCACCGACTTCACGGCACGGTGAACAGCCAAGCCGTTCCCGGCTGTCCCGGAGTAAACGGCTTCTGGTGGGGATCGCGGTGGGGGCAATGGCGTTGTCCGGCGCGGGCATAGCGGCCGCGTCGGTGATCAAGTCGCCGGCGCAAGCCGCGGCGGAGACGGCACCGCCGGCGGCAGACGTTCTGAGCGCGCCTGTGGAACGGCGTGTGCTGAAGAACTCGGTGGTACTGCGAGGAACGGTCACAGCCGCGCAGTCGGTGGACGTCGCACCGACCGCCGTCGGTGGGGAGGACGCCGGGAAAGCGGTGGTGACCAAGGTGATGGTGCACCCGGGAAGCACCTTCACGGCGGGCAAGGTCCTCATCGAGGTGTCCGGTCGCCCGGTGTTCGCGCTCAAGGGCAAGCTACCTGTCTATCGGGACCTCAAGCCCGGATCCCATGGCGATGACGTGGCTCAGTTGCAGCAGGCCCTGGCCTCACTGGGACATGGCACCGGCTCGGACCGGACCGGAGATTTCGGCCCCGGCACCAAGGCGGCGCTGAACTCCTTCTACGCTTCCATGGGCTACGACCCGCTGCCGGCCCAGTCCGATGGTGAGGACCAGGTGGAGGCGGCCCAAGAGGCAGTCACCCAGGCGAAACGGGCGCTGGAAGACGCCCGGGGCGCGGCCTCCGAGGACGGCGGCAAGGCGAGCGGCGCTGGAACCCAGGCCAAGCGTGCCACCGAGGACTTGGCGAAGGCCCGGAAAGACCTCACGGAGGCGCAAGCTGCCTCCGGCCCTATGCTCCCGGCCTCGGAGGTGTTGTTCCTGCGGGATTTCCCGGCACGCGTGGACTCCCTGTCCGCCCAGGTGGGCACCGAGCTTTCCGGGAAGGCCATGGTCGTTTCGGCGGGAGAGCTGGTCGTCAGGGGCATGCTGTCCCAGGATCAGAAGGGACTGGTCCGGCAAGGGCAAGCGGTGGACATTCTCTCGGAGCTCAGCGGCGCGGCGGCCCGCGGTCGCGTGGCCTCACTGGCGGACGAGCCCGTCGCATCGGCGAGTGACGCGGACGAGAGCGCGTCGGGTGACGGCGGGCAGGGCTACACCCTGATCGTTCGGACACGGAAACCGCTGTCGGCGAGACTGGCCGGGCAGGATGTCCGGTTGACCGTGGAAGCTGCCTCTTCTGATGGACCCGTGCTGGTGGTGCCGGTTTCGGCGGTCTCCGCCGGAGCCGACGGTCGCACCACGGTGACGATGCTGGGGCCGAACGGCAGCCGACGCCGGGTGGAGGTGCGTACTCCTACCTCCGGTGACGGGTACGTGCAGGTGGTGCCCGTACACGCGAATGCTCTGCACGAGGGCGATCGAGTCGTGGTCGGGATCAAGTCCGCCGGCAAGAGCGAACCGGGGGACCGACAGAAGACAGGGCAGGACTCCGGGTGGAAGTTGTGATCCCGTCTGCGTCAGTGAGGGAACAGGGCGCCGGGTCAGGTGAGCAGTCACCTTCGGGACGACCGCCGACGCCGGTGATCGAGTTTCGTGGTGCGGGACTGACGTATCCGGGCCCGCCACCAGTAGCTGCCTTCCTGCCATGCGATCTGGTGATCGGCAAGGGCGAATACGTCACGGTGGTGGGGCCATCAGGCTCCGGCAAGTCAACCTTTCTGAACATTGCGGGGCTATTGGACGCCCCCACCGTGGGCACATATCTGCTGGACGGAATCGACACGGGCGCGCTCAAGGACGCTGACCGCACCTCACTGCGCGGGCACCGCATAGGTTTTGTCTTCCAGTCCTTCCACCTTCTGCCGCATCGGTCCGCGCTGGAGAACGTCCTGCTGGCGATGGTCTACAACGCCACGCCGCGTGCGCAGCGAACCCTTCTGGCACGTGAGGCGTTGCAACGGGTGGGACTGGGGCACCGGATGGACGCGGTCCCGACGCGGCTGTCGGGCGGTGAACGGCAGCGTGTGGCGATTGCCCGGGCACTTGTGGCGCGTCCCTCCTTGCTGCTGTGCGACGAGCCGACCGGCAACCTGGACTCAGCGACCGCTGAATCCATCCTGCAACTGCTTGACGAGCTTCATGCCGACGGAATGACCATCGTGGTGATTACCCACGACCGAGGAGTGGCCGAGCGCGGCCAGCGCACTCTCACCATCAGGGACGGAAAGCTGAGCGACAGCACGCACGCCTCGCCGCTGACGCCGCCTGCCCCGACGTCTGCACCGGACGAGGGGCAGGCCGGTGGGTAAGCGTCTCCGGCGGGAACGTGCCGCTTCCCTTTCCCCGTCCCGGCGCAGTGGACACCGGCTTCGCCGGGTACTGCCGGCGTTGCGGTGGGAGACGAACCAGCAGGTGGTGCGTTCCCGGTTCGCGCCCCGCGACCTGCTGGCAGAGGCGGTTTCGGGGATGTTGCAGCGTCCGGCTCGCTCGGCGCTGACCGCCATGGGCACGATCCTCGGGGTCGGCACGTTTGTGGCGATCCTGGGTTTGACGGCGACCACTTCCGCGCAGATCGACGCACGGTTCAACGTGCTCACGGCGACCGAGGTGACAGTCGAGGACACCGGCGGCGAGGACCCGGACCTCACCCCGTTGGCCTTCCCCAAGGATGCTGATGCGCGCGTCGAGCGCCTGCACGGCGTCGAGGAGGCAGGGGTCTACTGGACGGTTCAGTTCGAGAGCGGGGCAAACGTGCGCTCTGCCCCGATCGGTGACTCCGGCGGTGAGCAGATCCAGGTGGTCGCAGCCTCCCCGGGCACCTTGGAGGCGGCCGGTACCCACCTGGCGTCAGGCCGCATCTTCGACCGCCTCCACAACTCCCGCGCCGACCAGGTCGCCGTCATTGGCTCCGGCGTCGCCGCCCGCTTGGGCATCACCACCCTGGAGACCCAGCCGGCGGTATTCGTCGGTGACCAGCCCTTCACCGTCATCGGCATTGTCGACGACACCGACCGCAAGGCAGACCTGCTGCTTTCCGTTGTCGTGCCGCGTAGCGCCGCCGAGAGGCTCTGGGGCCCGCCCAGCGGCAGCGCTCGCGCCAAGATGCTCATCTCGACGAAGATGGGCGCCGCCACCCAGATCGCCGACGAGGTCCCCTTCGCTCTGGACCCGGCCCATCCGGACCGATTCAAGGCCAATCCGCCACCCGACCCCAAGGGCCTGCGTACCAACGTCACCTCGGACCTCAACCAGCTCTTTCTGCTGCTGGCCGCGATCTGCCTGGTCATAGGCGCCGTGGGGATCGCCAACACCACCCTGGTCGCGGTGCTGGAACGAACCGGCGAGATCGGCCTGCGCCGCGCACTGGGAGCCCGGGGACGCCACATCACCGTACAGTTCCTTGCCGAGTCCGGCATTCTGGGCGCACTGGGGGGTCTGGTCGGCACCTCATTGGGCACGCTGACCGTAGTCGGTGTTGCCCTGGCCCGGGAGTGGACCCCCGTCATTCATTCCGGAACTGTGGCCGCCGCTCCCGCCATTGGCCTGCTGACCGGCCTTCTCGCCGGGCTGTACCCCGCGTGGCGTGCCGCCCGTATTCAACCGGCCGAAGCGCTGCGCCGCTGACGCGGTCAGCACTCGTCCTCGGACCGCGAAGGTGTCTGCCTGAGGGGCGGCTGCCGCAGCCTCTGCCGTTACGACGGATCTGTTGACCGTGGTTATCCGCTCTGAAGGGCACGCTATGGACACGGCGCTGCGAGGTGGACGATGTCGTGCCCGCGTCGTCCTCTCCACGATTCCCCTGACAACACGCTGATCGGCCGGTGCGGTGGGTGATCAGCCGCCCATCCCCCACCGCACCGACGTGACCACTGCGAGCAATAGGGCCGGCCCTATGCACCACCACCGCATAACCCTCCGTACGGGCGGCAGTACCCACAACACCGCCGCGGCACCGGCCGCCCCCATGGTGAGGACGCACGACAGGATGATGCCTGTGTACGCGTCGTCATCCCAGGGCCCGGACGGGCGGATGGTGAGTGCCGTCCAGCAGAAGTACGCAGCGATGACGGTGAGCAGGAAGAGTGGCACGGCGAGAACTAGGCGGAGGCAGCCGCGGTCGTCGTCCACGGGGGAAGGGTTGGTCATCGGCGAAGCGCGCTCCTTGCGTCGTAAGGCACGTGAGATCGTCGGCATGCCGGAGGGCCCCGGTTCTGCGATCTTCGCCACACCGGGCACAGGCCGTCCACCCGATCGGGCGCCACCCTCAAGGGCACGATGGTGCGCGCCGGACAGTCCTCGGAGAAGGCAGCGCTGATCTACCAGCACTCCGACGAGGCGCGTCAGGAAGAGGTCGCCGCCGGCCTCGACGCGACGGTCCGGAAGGCTCGGGCTGAGGCCGCCAGAAAGGAGACACGCCTTCTGGCACGAATCTGGCACGCGGCCACTGATCACCAGACACAACAACAAGGCCCAGGTCTCTGACCTGGGCCTTCACACTGGAGCGGGTGACGAGAATCGAACTCGCGCTCTCAGCTTGGGAAGCTGATGTTCTACCATTAAACTACACCCGCGTAAGACGTACGGACCCGGCGGAGCCGGTGGCCGAACGCTCGCTCACTGTACCGCATCGCAGGCCCTGGGTGCTTGAGCCCCGGGGTCTGAGCGCGTTTTCGGGCATGGGATCCGGCTGCGGGGGAACCGAGTTGGGGCGTACGGTGAGCGTGTGGGAGAGGGGCTGGGCGGGGGCGGAGTGCCGCCTGGAGAGTCGTCTCTTTGATCCCGTAATGTGGCTTTTGTCGTCAGGGCAGTAAGCCAGACGCGGCTCTTGGGGAAGGGACTCTTGGACTTGATGGAACGCACCGTCGTCCGCTGTGCCGATGGGCACGTGTTCAGCACCGCTTCGTTCCCGATGCAGCAGGCCGAGCGGCTCGGCCCGGGCCGGCTCGTCCGGTGTCCACGGTGTGCCCGGCTGCGCAGTGTCGTGCCGGTGGCTCTCGAGAAGCGGTAGGCAGCAGGAACATCAACCGCGGTAGCCCGGCGCGTGGAGCCGTCACGATTGTCGCGGCTCCCCGCGCCTTGCGTATCCTCGCTACGTGCTTCTCTCAGACAAGGACATCCGGGCCGAGATCGACGCCGGGCGCGTGCGGATCGATCCCTACGACGAATCCATGGTGCAGCCGTCGAGCGTCGACGTGCGGCTGGACCGCTACTTCCGGGTGTTCGAGAATCACCGGTACCCGCACATCGACCCCTCCGTCGAGCAGGCGGACCTCACGCGGCTCGTGGAGCCCGAGGGTGATGAGCCGTTCATCCTCCACCCCGGGGAGTTCGTCCTCGCCTCCACGTACGAGGTCATCACACTGCCTGATGATCTTGCCTCGCGGCTGGAGGGCAAGTCCTCGCTCGGGCGGCTCGGGCTCGTCACGCACTCGACCGCCGGGTTCATCGACCCGGGGTTCAGCGGGCACGTGACCCTTGAGCTGTCCAACCTCGCCACGCTCCCCATCAAGCTCTGGCCCGGCATGAAGATCGGGCAGCTGTGCATGTTCCGGCTCAGCTCCCCCGCCGAGTTCCCGTACGGCAGCGAGCGGTACGGATCCCGGTACCAGGGGCAGCGCGGGCCCACCGCCTCGCGGTCCTTCCTGAACTTCCACCGGACCCAGGTGTGAGCCTTGAGGGGCGAGCCGCATGAGTGACGTGCGGGAGAACCTGATCTACGAGCGGTTCGGTGCCACGGCGTACCGCCCCGGCCCGGTCCCGGAGCAGCTGGACGGCGGGTGAGGACCCGATCTCGCCCGGCCCGCGTCCCCCTCCGGCAGGGCCAGCGGTTCGACCGGCCACAGCGCCTCCCCGCGACTCGCCCCGCAGCAGCGCGGCGTGCAACGCGGCCAACTCCGGCGAGGGGTCGGCGCCCAGCGCGTCGGCCAGTGACTCCCTTGCGCGCTGGTACACCAGCAGCGCCTCGCTGTCGCGACCGGCCGCGGCGAGGGCGCGCATCAGGGCGGCGACGAGCCGTTCCCGCAGCGGGTGCGCGGCCACCAGGTCGGTCAGCTCCGTGACCATCTCCGCACCGCGCCCGAGGGCGGTCTCCACCCGCCGGGAAGCGTGAGTACCCAATGCGAAAGGACCCCCGGCTGCCGCGCCGGGGGCCCTGCTCGCGCCGGGGACCTGCTAGAACGTCCCCAGCTTCAGGATCGACAGCAACGCGATCAGCTGGATCGCCGACGCCCCCAGTGCCTTCGGCCAGGGCAGGTCGTGGGAGCGGCTGACCATCAGGGTCAGCAGGGCGCCCGCCGCGACCCAGGTCGCCCAGCCCAGGAGCTGTACGAAGCCCGCGTCGCCGCCCGAGAACATGGCGAAGACCAGGCGGGGGGTGTCCGTGAGGGACATGATCAGCATGGAGAGGCCGACCGTGGGCTGCCAGGCGCCGTCGCCGCCGAGCTGGCGGGCCAGGGTGTGGGTGACCACGCCCAGGATGAAGGCGCTCAGCACCATCGCGACGGCCGTGGTCAGGACGATCGGGACGGCGTTGGAGAGTGTGGCGTTGATCGCGTCCTCGCGGGCGCCGTCGAAGCCGAAGACGGCGAGGAGGCCGTAGAGGAAGGTCACGACGAGGGCGGGGCCCCACATCGTGTAGTCGCGCATCCTGAGGAAGGTCTGGTTGGGGGAGAGGACGACGCCCCGCAGCAGTTCCTTCCAGTGCAGGGGCGGGCCGATCGGGGCGGCCGTGGCCGCCGAGCCCGCGTGGTAGGTCTCGCCCTGGGTGTAGGAGGCGGCCTCGTCGATCGAGAAGGCCTGGGTGTGGCCCGGGCTGTCGGCCGCGTACGGATCCGGGTTACCGCCCCCGTCGCCGTAGCCGTCGCCGAAGTACTCCGGTCCGTCGCCGCCCGGGTAGCCGCCGTTCGCCTGGGGCCACTGACCGCCTCCGCCCGCGCCGTACTCCGGCCGCTGCTGCGGGTACGGCTGCGGCGCCGACGGGTAACCGTACGACGGTCCCTGCGCCGCCTGTCGGCCGTGCGACGGTCCCTGCGGGGCCTGCTGTCCTTGCGGGGCGCGGTCGTCCCGGCCCCCGCGTCCGATCCTGAATCCAGCCACGTTATCGAACGTACCTGGTCCCGGAGAGTGACGTGGGGGCCCGGGCGCCCGGACCCGGCTTTGCTGCCGAGCTGTGACATCCCCTAAGGGCCCCTAAGGGGTCCCTGAGGGGGAGGTTCACTGGCCCGTCAGGAACCCGGACGCGGTACAAGATTGGCGGGATTGGAGGATATGGGCCATGGGGGGATGGCGAAGCCACAGGTGGGGGGAGGTGCGAGTGGCCCATGTCTTCCAAACGTGGCCGTGTGTACCGAACGGGCTGAGAGGAACATGCCCGGGCCGTCTGGCCGATCCGCCGATCCGGCACGCCGGGCCGTGAGCATGGTGGTCGCTCGAATCTGTGAAGGCACGGCGGTGGCGGTGGCGGATCAGCGGATGGTGCCGGGCAGGATGGGTCCATGAGCGTAGTCAAGATCAACGTGCTGACCGTGCCCGCCGAGCAGCGGGAGACCCTGGAGAAGCGGTTCGCCTCGCGGGCCCACGCCGTGGAGAACTCCGACGGCTTCGAGTGGTTCGAACTGCTGCGCCCCGTCGAGGGCACCGACACCTACCTCGTCTACACGCGCTGGCGTGACGAGGAGTCGTTCCAGGCGTGGATGGAGGGGCCGATGAAGTCCGCGCACCAGGGCGGCGGGGAAGGCGGGGAGCGGCCCAGGCCCGCGGCCTCCGGTTCGACCCTGTGGTCATTCGAGGTGGTGCAGCAGGCGGGCCCGAAGGGCGAGTAGGCCCAAGCGGCAGGGAAACGGCGACGCCCCCGTGCGCTGGAGAGCCACGGGGGCGGTCCCGCTGAAGATCAGGTGTCATCCGCGCAGCGCGACGACGAGTTCGTGGAACGTGAACCCGAGTCCCGCGCAGGTCGTGCCGAGGCCGATGAACGTCGTCAGAGCCGGCCGGGGGCGACTCCGGCGACTGCGTCGAACTCTCCGCCCGCCAAGGCACCGTGCTCCTCCGCGAGTGCGACGAGCCCGGCACCGTCCTCGAAACCGCCGGCCCCAACTGGCCGCCCTCATAGGCCACCTCCACCCGCGGTCCTGACCGCTCAGTCGGACGTCAGGCCCGTCCGCACCGTTCCCGTGACCTCCTCCGCGAACTTCTCCGGGGTGCCGGAGAGCGGTGCCGGGGTCGCCGGGTGTTTGCCCTTCGCCGGGTGTTCGGCGAACAGGGCCACCGTGACCGACAAGCGGTCGTCGGACTCCGTGTGCCAGACGGTGCGGGTGCCGGTGCCGGTGCCCGCGCCGCCCGTGAAGGACGAAAGGGCGGCGGGGACCGGGTACTCGGCCGCCGCCCGGGCGATCGCCGGCGACAGGAGGTGGCGGGTCTGGCGGTGTGCCGTGTAGAGCGTGCGCCCGCCGTGGGTGATCTTCGCGACCGTGTACGGCTTCGCGTACGTGTCCTGGGCCGCGACCGCGGCGTACACCGACGCCAGTCGCAGCGGGGACGGCGTGGGGGTGCGGATCAGGTCGGCTGCCGGGACGCCGAGCTTCGACTCCTCGAGGACCGTCAGCGCCGTGCCCGCCTCGACCGCGCCGGACACGGCGTCGTTGAACGGCTGTTCCGTGTAGTCCGCGCCTCCGTACAGCACCCGGACCGCGCCGTCCCCGGGGATCATCGCCACCACGGCCGTGTGCAGCCGCGTCCCCTTGGCGGCCGGCGGCGCGTCGCCCACCCGGTCCGCCGTCGCGTCCTGCGCCGCCACGTCGAACGTCGTACGCACCGTGTACCCGCCCCGGGCCAACTGGTCCTGGGAGATGCCGAGACGGTCCGCCGCCTCGGCCGCCGCCGCGTCGATGAGGTACTGGCGCTGGCCGTCCGTGTCGCCCGGCGGATAGAAACGGAAGGCCGGGAAGGCCGCCTGCGCACGCTCCTTCGCGGTGATCGTGCCCGAGCCGCGCATCCCGTCGAGGACCCACGCCCACCGCCGCTGCAGCGTCGCCGTCACTTTCGCGTCCGCGCCGGCCCGCTCGTAGTACGACGGCAGGTTGATGATCGCCGCCAGGGCCGCACCCTGCGAGAGCGTCAGGTCCTTCGCGTCCACGCCGAAGTAGTTGCGCGCGGCCGACTGGATGCCGGCCGCACCCCGGCCGAAGTACACGGTGTTGAGGTAGCCCTCGAGGATCGCGTCCTTGGAGCGGGTACGGTCCAGCTTGACGGCGATCAGCGCCTCGCGGGCCTTGCGGGTCAACGACTGCTCCGGGCTGAGCAGCGCGTTCTTCACGTACTGCTGGGTGATCGTCGAGCCGCCCTGCCGCTCGCCGCCGCTCAGCGTGGACACCGCCGCCCGCACGATGGCGGTCGGTGAGACGCCCGAGTCCGTGCGGAACGAGCGGTTCTCGGCGGCGATCACCGCGTCCTGCACCTGCCGGGGAACCTGGGAGAGCGGCACGTCCTGCCGGTCCACGGGCCCTCGCCGGCCCAGGTACTCGCCGTTCGCGTCCACGAACACCGTGCTCTGGCTCACCGTCTCCGGATGCGGCTCGGGGATGACGGTCAGCCGGTAGGCGACGACGACCGCGCCGCACAGGGCGAGGATGAGCGTGAGTACGGCGATCAGGGCCCGCCGGATCCAACGGCCCCGGCGCCGCCGGCTGCGGACACGCCGGGGCAGCCGCCGACGGCGCATGACCTTCGGGGAGTCCGAGTCCTCGGGGGCCGGGGTCTCGTCGCCGGCCGGGGGATCCACCACGCCGGTCACCTCACCTTCAGCGGCCACGCCGGTCACATGGGTCATGTCGGCCACGAATCCACTCCGCTCCTCGCCAGCTCCGCGCCCCGCGCGTCGTACACCGTCACCCGCAGGCCGGCGAACACCCGTTTGTCCAGGGGGAGTCGGGCGACCGCGTACCACACGCTCCAGCCCGGGTCGCCCGCCAGCGTGAGCAGCCTGCCGTGCGTCGTGCCGGAGGGTGCCGTCACCTCCACCCGGGCGGCCGGCCGGTCACCCTGGTAGGTGCCGGACAGCAGGAAACGGCCGTTGACCTCCTCCGGCCGCAGCGTGACCGCGGGATCGTGCGCCGCAGGCCGGCTGACCGGCAGGAACTGTCCCGACCCCCGTGCCGTCGACCAGTGCTCCCCGTTCTTGGCCAGCCACAACTCCACGCCGGGCAGCGGCCGTACGCGCTCACCCGAGGCGACGACGCGCGCGGTCCCGGCGGGCACGGAGGGCGAGGGTGCCGTCGGGCCGGGCGACGCGGTCCGGAAGGTGAGGAGAGCGAGCGGGGCGAGCAGCAGCAGACAGCCGGTGAGCAGCGCCGTCGTACGGCGTCTGCGGCGGCGGGCGCGGCCCTCGCGCTCGATCTCGGCCAGCGGCAGCGGCGGCGGTACGGCCCCGCGCGCGGCCTCGGCGAACGCCTGGCGCACCTCGTGCGCCTCGTCACGGTTCATCGGCGGACTCCCGGCACGGGCAGGGCGCCCAGGGCCGAAAGGCCCCGGCGCGCGTACGACCTGACGGCACCGGCCGAGCAGCCCAGCAGCTCGGCGATCTCCGCCTCGGCCAGGTGCTCGCCGTGGCGCAGCACCAGCACCACCCGCTGCCGGGGACCGAGGCGTCCCAGCGCCTGGAAGAGGGGCGCCCGTTCGCCGTCACCGCGCGCGAGGCGGCGGGCGCGGCGCAGATACCGGCGCACCAGGGTCCGCCGTACGTAGAAGTCGGCGTCGTCGCGCGGCGTGCGCCGACGGCGGGCGTAGGTGTCGGCCAGCGTCGCCCGCGCCAGCTCCTGAGCCGCGTGCGGGTCGCCGGTCAGGAGGTGGGCGGTGCCGAAGAGGCGGGGCCAGGCGTGGGCGGCGTAGGCCGCGAAGTCCTCGCGGGGGGAAGGGGTTCGGGGGGTCACGTCAGTGCGCTGCCTGCCCGCCAGTCGTCCCAGTCCACGTTCCAGTCGCCGTAGCCGTTGCCCGGAGCGACCGTGTCCCTGGAACCGACGACCGTCACCACGTCCCCGGGGATGACCTCGTCGTAGAAGTGCTTCGCCGTGCCGTCGTCGGCGAGTCCGACGCAGCCGTGGGTGACGTTCTGGTGGCCCGCGTACGTATCCGCCTTCGGGTTCTGGTGGAGATACGTGCCGGAGGTGGTGAGGTGGACGGCGTAGTAGTAGTAACCGGCGTAGGCGTCGCCGTAGCCGACGGTCTTCGAGTTCATGTAGACCTTCGGCGCCTTGTCGGAGACGATCATCGTGCCGTTCCAGGTGTCCATGCCGGGCGCGCCCGCGGTGATCGGGACGGTGTGCGTGGATCCGTTCACGACGACCTTCATCATGTGCGTGCGCACGTCGACGGTGGCCACGAGCGAGCGCCCGACGGTGAAGTGCCGGGTGAGCGAGGAGCCGACGCGGACGGTGACGTTCGTGCCCGGCTTCCAGTACGTGCGGGGCCGGAAGTCGACGCGCTGGCCGTCGAGCAGGTTGCGGTCCCTGACCCAGCTCCAGGAGCCCTCGACGTCGGCGCTGACCTTCAACTTCCGCTCGGTCTCGCCCCGTTGTGCGACCGGGACCGGGTGGCTGAAGGTGACGGACATCGGCATGCCGACGCCCACGGTCTGCCCGTCGGCGATGTTGAGGTGCGCGCCGGCCGGCGTGTCGAGGGGCTTCGGTGTTGAGCCGGTGCGGGAGTCGGCCGGAGTCGGCCGGTCCGCCGCCTTCGCATCCGCGCCCGCCTGGGCGTTCGCGCCCTTGGCCACCCCTCCCTGTGAACAGCCTGCGAGGGCCAGAAGGCATACGGCTGCCGCTCCCCACGCGGCGGCGGCACGGCGGGACTTGGCTCTGCTGGTCATCGTGTTCCCCCTGCGGTGTGTTTCCATGTGCGACGTACGGGACCTGTACGCACGGCGGTGACCGCCGGGTTGCACGGGATATCGGAAGACTCGTGGCGGGGACATGACCGAGGAAGAGTTCGACGCTTTCTACGCCGCCGCGTTCCCCCGGCTGACCGGCCAGCTCTACGCCTTCACCGGGGACCACGGCGAGGCGCAGGACGTCGTGCAGGAGGCTTTCGTACGGGCCTGGGACCGGCGCCGGGAGTTCCTGGCGGAGGGGGCGCCCGAGGCCTGGATCCGGACCGTGGCGATGCGGCTGGCGGTGAGCCGCTGGCGGCGGGCGAAGCGGTGGCTGGAACTGGTGCGGCGCACTCCTCCGCCGGAGTACACGCCGGGGCCCGAGTCCGGGCCGGCCCATCTGGCCGATCTGGTCGCGGCGTTGCGGCGGCTGCCCGAGGCGCAGCGGATGGCGGTGGTCCTGCACCATCTGTGCGACCTGAGTGTCGAGCAGGTAGCCTCCGAGACCGGTGCCCCCGTGGGGACGGTCAAGGCCCGGTTGTCCCGCGGCCGGGCGGCGCTGGCGCGGGAACTGGCCGACGACGGGGAGAGGGAGGACGACCGTGTCCGATGACCTCACCACCGGGCTGCGTCAACTGGCCGAGTCGGGCGAGGCGTTGCCGTCCGCTTCGGGCGCGGACATCCGCCGCCGGGCCCACCTGCGCCGCCGTCGCCGTCGTAGCGCCGCCGCCGTCGCCGGGACGGCCGCCGCGGCCGCTGTGGCGCTCACTCTGGTGCTGAATCCGGGCGGCCCGGACGCCGGGCGGGCGTCCTCGCCGGCCGCGAGCACGACCGGTACGCCGAGCCCGCGGCCGACCGGCACGCCCACCCCCCAGGCGGCGGTGCCCGACGCCAGGGTGAACCTCTCGACCCGGCTCCTCGTCGCCGGCGGCCGCAAACTGCCCGTCTCCTCCGGCGGCGCCAGGACACCGACCCCGACCGGGCGGATGACCGTCACGTCCATGACCGACGCGGAGCTGGTGAGCGGCAAGGAGATCGGCATGGAATCCGTTTACACCTACAAGCTCCCGTGGGTGATCCGCCTGCGGGCGGACGACGGCACGAGCACCTACCTCGCCGCCATGCCGTACGACGAGAAGGCCCCCGGCAACTACGACATCACCTCGGGCTGGATCGGCCTGCGGTTCTCCGACGCGGAGTGGCTGTACGGGCAGCTGCGGCCCGGGGCGGTGGTCGAGATCGCGGGCCGGTCACCGGCCGGTCCCGCCCGGAGCGTGAATCCGGCCCCGCCCGGACCCGCCTCCTGACGGACGACGATGCCCCCGTACCCGGACAGGGCAAGGGGACATCGCCGTACCGATGGGGCCCGCCTCGTGAGGCCGGCCCCATCACCTACTTCACCGGCTCCGGCTCCGGCGCGCTCTCCGCCTCCGTCTCGCCCGCCGGGTCCACCGGCGTCCTGACGGAGTCGAGGAGCAGCTGGGCCACGTCCACGACCTGGATGGACTCCTTCGCCTTGCCGTCGTTCTTCTTGCCGTTGACCGAGTCGGTCAGCATGACGAGGCAGAACGGGCAGGCGGTGGAGACGATGTCGGGGTTCAGCGACAGCGCTTCGTCGACACGCTCGTTGTTGATGCGCTTGCCGATCCGCTCCTCCATCCACATCCGGGCGCCGCCGGCGCCGCAGCAGAAGCCGCGCTCCTTGTGGCGGTGCATCTCCTCGTTGCGCAGGCCCGGGACCTTGCCGATGATCTCGCGCGGGGGCGTGTAGATCTTGTTGTGGCGGCCCAGGTAGCACGGGTCGTGGTACGTGATGATGCCCTCGACCGGGGTGACCGGGATCAGCTTGCCCTCGTCCACCAGGTGCTGGAGCAGCTGCGTGTGGTGGATGACCTCGTAGTCGCCGCCGAGCTGCGGGTACTCGTTGCCGAGCGTGTTGAGGCAGTGCGGGCAGGTGGCGACGATCTTCTTCGCCGACTTCGGCTTCTTGGTCGACTCGTCCTCGTCGTCCTCGCCGAAGGCCATGTTCAGCGCGGCGACGTTCTCCATGCCGAGCTCCTGGAACAGGGGCTCGTTGCCGAGACGGCGGGCGGAGTCACCGGTGCACTTCTCGTCGCCGCCCATGATCGCGAACTTGACGCCCGCGATGTGGAGCAGCTCGGCGAAGGCCTTGGTGGTCTTCTTGGCGCGGTCCTCGAGGGCACCGGCGCAGCCGACCCAGTACAGGTACTCGACCTCGCTGAGGTCCTCGATGTCCTTGCCGACGACCGGTACCTCGAAGTCGACCTCCTTGGTCCACTCCAGGCGCTGCTTCTTGGCCAGGCCCCAGGGGTTGCCCTTCTTCTCCAGGTTCTTGAGCATCGTGCCGGCCTCGCTCGGGAAGGCGGACTCGATCATGACCTGGTAGCGGCGCATGTCGACGATGTGGTCGACGTGCTCGATGTCCACGGGGCACTGCTCCACGCACGCGCCACAGGTGGTGCAGGACCACAGCACGTCGGGGTCGATGACGCCGTTCTCCTCGGCGGTGCCGATCAGCGGCCGCTCGGCCTCGGCCAGCGCCGCCGCGGGCACGTCCTTCAGCTGCTCCCCGGACGCCTTCTCCTGGCCCTCCATGGTCTTGCCGCCGCCGGCCAGCAGGTAGGGGGCCTTGGCGTGGGCGTGGTCCCGCAGGGACATGATCAGGAGCTTGGGGGAGAGGGGCTTGCCGGTGTTCCAGGCGGGGCACTGCGACTGGCAGCGCCCGCACTCGGTGCAGGTGGAGAAGTCCAGCAGGCCCTTCCAGGAGAACTGCTCGACCTGGGAGACGCCGAAGACGTCGTCCTCACCCGGGTCCTCGAAGTTGATCGGCTTGCCGCCCGACGTCATCGGCAGCAGCGCGCCCAGGGACGTCTCACCGGTCGCGTTGCGCTTGAACCAGATGTTCGGGAAGGCGAGGAAGCGGTGCCAGGCCACGCCCATGTCGGTCTTCAGGGCGACCACGATCATCCAGATGAAGGAGGTCGCGATCTTCAGGCCGGCGAAGAAGTAGGTGAGGTTCTGGAGCGTGGAGATGTCCATGCCCCTCAGCCAGGACACCACCGGGTACGAGATGAAGAACGAGGCCTCGTAGCCGTCCACGTGGTGCTGGGCACCCTCCAGGGCGTGCAGCATGAAGATGCAGACGCCGACGATGAGGATGACGGACTCGACGAAGTACGCCTGGCCGAAGTTGGAGCCGGCGAAGCGGGACTTGCGGCCCGGCTTGCGCGGGTGGCTCAGCTGGCGGACGACGATGAGGGCGAGGATGCCGACCAGCGTCATCGTGCCGATGAACTCGACGTACACGTTGTACGGCGCCCAGTCGCCGAGGACCGGCAGGATCCAGTCCGCCTGGAACAGCTCCCCGAACGCGTTGACGAGCGTCAGCAGCAGGGTGAGGAAGCCCACCGCCACGAACCAGTGCGCCACGCCGATGACGCCCCAGCGGTTCATCCGCGTGTGCCCGACGAACTCCCTGGTCAGGGTGATGGTGCGCTGCGCGGGATCGTTGGTCCGCGTGCCGGCAGGCACCGGCTGGCCCAGCCGCATGAAGTTGTAGATCTGCAGGAGGGCGCGGCCGAACAGTGCCGCGCCGACCACGATCAGGACCAGCGACACGATGATCGCGGCGAGTTGCATTGGGGCTCCTGAGGCGGCCTCGAAATTACTAAGCGGTAACTTATGCAGTCCGTCTGAGACTACCCCCATCTTCCGCCCGGATGCAGCCGGGCGCGGGGTGATATGGGTCGCTGAGGTGAGCCTGAGTGGGGTCCGGAGGACCGCCGCGGCGCCGCGGGTCGCGGCCGAGGCGCCCTGAAGCGGCTCGGCCGCGGCGCAGGCGTAGTGGGGAACGGCGGCAATCGGATCGTGTTATTCACCCAGAATTGCTACTTTCATGCCTAATTTAGAGCCGTGCTCTACGGGATCCTCATCGCCACCACCGCCCTCCTGCTGACCGCCGTGCTCGCGGCGCTCCTCAGGGGGCCCGCCCTGCGAGCCGGAATCGTCGACCGGCGGCGGCAGCGGGCCATGCCGTTGTTCGGGGGCCTGGCTGTCGTGCTGGTCACCTGCCTGGTCGCCGGAATGGGGCAGTGGACGCGGGTCGCGCCGCTGGGGCAGGGGGTGGGGGAGCTGCTCGTCGCCGGGGCCGGGGTCGCCGCGCTCGGGCTGGTCGCCGACGTGTGGCGGCTGCGGGCGCGGGCCCTGGTGGCCGGTACGGCGGTGGCGGCGGCCTGCGTCGTGCCGTACGAGGAGACGGGGCTGCCCGCCGGGCTGCTCGCGGTGGGCTGGATCGTCCTCGTCACGCTCGCCTTCCGGTCGCTCGACCACGCCGACGGGCTCACCGGAACGGTCGGGGTGGTCACCGCCTTCGGAGTGGGCGCGTGTGCGGCGGCCGAGGTGATGGACGGGCTGGCGGTGCTGCTGAGCGTGCTCGCCGCCGCGCTCACCGGGTTCCTCATGCACAACTGGCATCCCGCGCGGATCGGGTGCGGCGCCTGCGGGTCGCTGTTCACCGGGTTCCTGCTCTCCTCCGCCGCCGTGTTCACCCGGGCGGGATACCCGGTCGGCTCCAGCGCCCGGGTGCTGTTCCCGCTCACCGCCGTCGCCACCGCCGACGTGGTCCTGGTGGCCGTCTCGCGGCTGGTGGCCCGGCGGTCGCTGCTGCGCGGCGGACCCGACCACCTCGCCCACCGGCTGCGGCGGCTCGGGCTCACTCCGCCGGGCGCGACCGTTCTGATCGGTGCCGGCGGCTTCTCCGCGGTGGCCGTCGGCGTGCTCGTGCACACCGGGTGGGGCGCGCGGACGGGCGCGCTGTGGGTGGCCGGCGTGACCCTGGCGGTCGTGCTGGGACTGCTCAGGGTTCCGGTGTACGGCCTGCGGCGCCCGACGGCCGTGCACACCGTCGGGCGGCAGCCCGGGGTGCACGGCACCGGGGTGCACGGCCCCCGGCGCACCGCCGCGGGGCTCGCGAACCGGCGTCCGGGCGAGACCTACGGCTCCGCGCGGCCCCCCCGGCAGTCCGCACCGGTGTGGTTGCCGGGCAGTACGGCGACGAGGAGCTCCGCGGGATCGACGAGGCCGACCGGCGGCGGGCGGTGAGGACGCGCGGCGCAGAGCCGCTCGCGCCGTCCCCTCGTACCCCGGCCGCTCACCGACCGGCCCGCCGCGCCCAGTGGGCGGCGGTGAGCGCGACGAACCGGGCGTTGCCCACGGCGTAGCGCAGGAACATCCGGCGCGGCTCCTGGACCATCCGGTGGAACCATTCCAGACCGGCCCTTCGCATCCACCGCGGTGCCCTGCTGCGCAGCCCCGCCACCACGTCGAACGAGCCGCCGACGCCGACCACCAGGGCGCAGCCCAGGTCCTTCTGCCGGCGTGCGAGGAAGTACTCCTTGCGCGGACTCGGCACGGCGAGGAACAGGATGTCCGGGCGGGTCTCGCGGACGGCCGCCACCACCCTGTCCTCCTCCGCCTCGGCCCAGTAGCCGTCCCGGTGCCCGACGACCTCGACCCCCCGCGCGGCGGCGATGCGCGCGGTCTCCGCGACCACCTCCGGCTCGGCGCCCAGCAGGTAGACGCGGTACCCGTTGCGCGCGGCGCTGCGCCACAGGGCCAGCATGAAGTCGATGCCCGTGACCCGCTCGGGCACGGGCGCCCCGAGGAGGCGGCTCGCCCACACGACGGCCTGGCCGTCGGCGTTCACGAGCGAACAGGAGCGGATGATGCGCGCCAGTTCCGGATCGTCGTGTGCCCTGACGACCTTGGCGGCGTTCAGCACGACGTGCTGGTGCGGCCCGCCGTCCGTGATCAGTGCTTCGGCGGTCGCGACCGACTCGTCCAGTGTCAGTGGGTGGACAGGCAGCCCCAACACGGTCACGGGCGGGCACACACCTCTCGTTCCGGTTACCGCGGCCTGGTCCGGCATCTCCGGCGTACGCAGTGGGTTCACCTGTGCCTCCTGCGAGTGGTCAGCCCCGACCGAAACCCGTGCTGTCCCAGAACCGGGCGAACGACTTCTCGACCTGCTCCGGTGCGTACAACGGCCGGAGTTGACGCCATGCCTTCTGCTGGCGGAGCCGGACGCCGTCGAGGTCCGTCCGGCACGCCTCCAGGAAGCCGGTGACCGAGTCGACGGCGGCTTCGACGTCGTCAATGCATGCGTGGCGGAAGAGTTCGGCGCAGCCGGGAGAAGGGGTCGCCGCCACGGCGCACCCCGCCTGCAACGCCTCGAGCAGCACGAAGGGGAGTCCTTCCGCCCAGCGGGCGGGAAGAACGAAGACATCGATCGCGGCCCAGAAAGAGAGGACATCCGCCGTCCGAAGGACGCCGAGGTCGTGGTCGACGCACGCCATGAGCGACTCCGGTACGTCGAGCCGCAACCCGGCAGCGGAGAACTCCACCTGCGACCCGTGGGCCTTCAGGCGCGCCACCGCACCGCAGAGAAGATCGAAACCCTTGGCCTGGCACCTCGTGCCGAGCCAGCCCACACGGAGCACACCGGGAGGCCCGGGCACGCGCTGAACCGCGGTAGCGACAGGCGCTGGGTTCCGGAGCACGGTTACCGATCTCATGCGGCACCCGCTGGTGTGCAGTTCGGCAGCCACGGTGTCGCTCAGGACGATCCAGTGCGCTCCGGACAGCGCCTTCCGCAGTATTCCGCCCCTGGCCAGCCGGGCCGGCAACTGAGCGCCGTGCAAGTGCAGTACGGGCGTACACCCCGCAACTCTGGTGAGCGTGACGAGCAGAACGTCGCGGACGAGCGGGAGACCCCACTGCGAGATCGGCAGGTAGACGGCATCACACGGCCGCACGGCGAGTAGGTACGCGCATCGTCTCAGGACCGCCGTTGTGGCAAGAACCTTCGCTTTCCATGACGCCTGGAACCTGTCTGACCCGGTGCGCTCCGCCGACAGGGAGACAACGGCCAGGACACGGCACCGGCTCTCGAGAAGCGGCGTGAAGAAGTCGGCTGCCCTACCCATCCCGCCGAGCTCCGCACCGTGTCGGAGGACCAGGACCCGGGGGCTGGATTTCGAATCACCCGGATCCGCGACAGCGGAAGAACCCCCCTCTGTGCGCATGGAATCCCTTCAGCAGCGTTGGCACAAATGGAACTGAGTGGAATGCATGACACCATTCACATGGCCGGGCGTCCAGGACAACACGGCACTGCCCCGCCTGAATGATGATCGGGGTGTCGGTTTACGGGATCACCTGCCTGCCGGAGGAGGCAGATGAGCCTCCCGTTGTCACGCCGTTCGCTGTGCCATGCTGGAGCACTGTGAACAGAATCACGGAGGTTGCACGCCCTAAACTGCCGCTGATCCTGAGGCTGACGCTGGCAATTCTCTTGGCAGGGGACTTTGCCTTCAGGATTTCATTCGCTCCTTCGATCACCGCTTCGGCAGCCGTGACGGCTCTTCTCACCGCCATCTGGCTTCTCTTGTGGCCGGTGTTTTCTGCAGCACGTCGGACGCCAGTTCCGGGTGACGCAAGAATTCCGGCGGCAGTATGGCTATTTCTGTGCTGGGCGCTCCTGGACTCCGTGCTCAACGGAATCACCGCTCAAGGGATGCAGAACCTGTGCTGCTATTTTCTGTTCTTCGGTTCCATGGGCCTCGTCGCGTCCGGCGCCGTTTCGCAGGGAGTGGCTTCTCGTTTTGCGGCGTTCGTAGCGGTAATCGGATGGCTGCGCGCCCTGACCTATGCCACCGATCTGGCACGATTCGGTTTCGGTGCCAATGGGATGTACGGGGCACGGGCGTTTGCCGTGCAGGCGTTGATCATCATGGCGGTCTTGATTCCGCTGGGGAAGGAGCAGAGATGTGCCAGACTGCTCCCCGGCGTCCTTTTTTTGGAGATCGCATTCAGCGGCTCGCGGACGGCGATGGCCGTGGCGGGTCTTCTGCTGGCATTCGTTCCCCTTCGCAGTCGTCGACGTTACCGATTGCTGAAGGGAGTGGTCGTGATGGGTGTGACCGCAGCGGTCGGCTACGTCTGTCTGACGCACTTTTCAGCCCTGCATGACCGGTTCTTCACGGGCGACGTGATGGACGTGCACGGAGCGTTCATCAATACGTCGGGCAGAGACCTTCTTTGGGCGGTCGTCACCGAACATGCCGAGACCAGGTCATGGACAGGCTTTGGCGCGGGAAGCGCAGCCATCCTCGTCCGGAGCGTCGTGGTGACCGCAGGAGAACCCCACAACGATTATCTGCGAATTTGGCACGACTTCGGGTACATCGGTCTCGGACTATGGCTTGCGGGCTATCTGAGTCTCATGCGCGGCTGTTGGTTGCGTGCTCGCAGGCTTGATTCAGGGCATGAAGCGAGCCGCCACTATGCGGCGTTCCTAGGACTCGGCTGCGTCGGATTGCTGGCGATCACCGATAATCTGCTGATCTATTTCTTCTCGATGATTCCTCTCGGTGCCCTTGTAGGACTGAGCCTCGCGGCTCCATGCGCTGCCGAAGGCGTTCTCGGAGTCACCCGGCGGGTGAGGACCGCCATCGAAGCAGTGGGGGGACAAGGCAGACCGGTGACACCGGTGGATGCGCTGTCCGCGTGAATGTGGTGGGGCCTTTCGAGCAGGGTCGGCCCCCCGGCCTGGCAAACCTGTATGTTTCATCCATGCATGCTGCGGCAAAGCCCACAATGAGGGATCTGCAAGAGCAGGCTCATAATGTCGGGCACGACTACGCCAACGGCTCTCCCCATATCCGGCACCACAGTGTCCGCCAACGGGTTGTCGACGAGGTGCAACGAGTACTGGGTTCGGTTCAGGACCGAAAGGGCCGTTGCCGCATTCTTGAGCTCGGGGCCGGTCACGGAACTTTCACCGATCACCTGGTGGCGGCCGGCGCAGAGGTGGAGGTGACGGAAATGAGTGCCCCCAGCGCGGAACTTCTCAGGCATCGCTTCCGTCACAACCCGCTCGTCACCGTGACGCACGATCCCGAAGGAAAAGCAGCCTTCAGCGGCCCATCGCTGGACGCTGTCGTGGCCATTTCGGTACTTCATCATATTCCCGACTATCTCGGCACAGTCGAGCGCCTCATTCAGCGTATCGTTCCCGGAGGGGCCTTCCTGAGCTTTCAGGATCCGCTCTGGTATCCCCGGCGATCCAAAGTCTCCATGAGCCTGGACCGAAACGCCTACTTGCTCTGGCGGATCGGACAAGGAGGGTACCGGAGCGGGATGGCGACCCGGATCCGCCGTATGCGTGGCGTCTATGACGAGTCGAAGGCGGCGGACATGGTCGAATATCACGTCGTTCGCCAGGGCGTCGACGAAAAGGCGCTCCACGCGGTGCTCACCGAGAACTTCCACAGGACGCACATGCATCGCTACTGGTCCACTCAGTCAGGCCTCTTGCAGGCTCTCGGGGAACGAATGGCCCCGCCGACCACCTTCGGCCTCGTCGCCGAGCTGCGCCGCTGACACGCGTCGAGTCACTGGAGGCCCTGTGCATGAGAAGCAGGTCCAGGAGTTCTGGTCCGCCCATCCTTGTGGAGATCAGCTGCTGGGCGCGCCGGAGGGAGAAGCGGCGGAGGACTATGACGCGTTCTTCAGCCGGTATGACGCGGGAAAATACCAACTCGAATCACACATCCCGAGGTGCCTGGACAGCCTGCATGTCGCGGGCCGCCGGGTGCTTGAAATCGGCCTCGGCCAGGGGGCAGAAGCAGAGCAGTTGATCCGCCGTGGCGCCACATGGACCGGGGTCGACCTTACCGAGACGGCGGTCACGCGCACGAGAACCCGGCTCACTCTTCGAGGGCTTCCCTTCGAAACCCTTCAGCAGGCCAGTGTCCTGGACCTGCCGTTCTCGGACGGTTCTTTCGATGTGGTCTTCAGCCATGGCGTACTGCACCATGTTCCCGACATCCGACGGGCCCAGCAGGAGATCCGGCGTGTCCTGAGGCCTGGCGGGGAACTGGTGGTCATGCTCTATGCCCGCTGGTCCCTCAATTACCTCGTCGCGATCGGCCTGGTACGCCGCGCCGCGCTCCTGGCCGCCTACCCCCTGGCACAGTTGGGTCTGCTCAGCAAGCCCGGGACGCTGCTCGACGCCCATCTGGCAAGCGCTCGCCGCATCGGGCTCCACCGGTACCTGAGCATGTCCACGTTCATCCACGCGAACACTGACGGTCCCAGCAATCCATACTCTCGGGTCTACGACATCCGAAGGATCCGGGAGGACTTCCCGGACTTCACCGTCAGGCGCGCGGAGAAGTGGTTCATGCATGCCCCTCCGCTGCCCGTTCATGGGATCGGCGGCGAGAGAGCCCTGGGTTGGCACCTGTGGGCACGTCTTACGCCGCGCGCACTGTGAAGTCGGATCCTTCAGGGTGGACCAGCTGGTTAGGACGAAGAGGAAGATCAAGATCTATGTCGCGGCACACGGTAACCATCGTCCAACCCTACGTCCCTTCTTACCGCGTGCCGTTCTTTCGTAGGCTGGCAAGCGATCTCGATGCTTCTCTTAACGCAGACCTGATCGTTGCCCATGGATCACCGGATCCGGTCCTGAGCATGCGAGGGGACAAGTCCGCTGACGGCCTCGATTGTGCACTCCCGCTTCGTGAGCACTGCTGGCGGGTGGGACATCACGCCGCCTACTGGAGGAGACTGGGGAATCTGGGGCGCCGGTCGGACGTCATGGTAGTCGGGCAAGCCCTGCACAATTTGGAAACGTATCCGGTGCTCATCAGGTCTCTCCTCTACGGCCGGGAGGCAGGACGTGAAGCTCCGCGAGTGGCGATGTGGGGGCACGGCCGTACATACAATCGGAGTGTCGGCCCTCTCTTGCGCGCGACAAAGCGCATCGTGACACGGCAAGCCCAATGGTTCTTTGCCTATACACATGGCGGTGCCGCCCATGTGGCACGCCAGGGATTCCCGAAGGACCGAATCACCGCGGTTCAGAATGCGACCGACACGGCTGCTCTCAGATTGGCTGTTGACAAAGTGACCGAATCGGAGGTCAGGGACTTCTCGGCCCGTTATGCGCTGCTTGCCGACCGCACGGCCCTGTTCGTGGGAAGACTGGATGGTCCCAAACGCTTGCACTTCCTGCTCACCGCTGTGGCCCATATCGCGGAAGCGCTTCCAGGCTTCACGCTCCTTGTCGCCGGCGACGGACCGCAACGCTCTCTGCTCGAGTCAGCTGCGGTTCAGCAGAGAGGCGTCGTGTACCTGGGGTCGGTCAAGCGGGAAGATCTGGCTGTCTTGGGGGCAGTTTCCCGACTGATGCTGATGCCGGGGCTCGTCGGCCTTTGCGCTGTCGATTCGTTCGCCTTGGGTACGCCGGTGGTGACGACCCGCTGGCCGTATCACAGTCCGGAGTTCGAATACTTGGAGCACGGCAGAAACGCCGTTGTTACCGAGAACACCCCGGAGCGCTATGCCGAGGGAATCGTCGGCCTGCTGTCCAACGACAAACTGATGGTGCAGCTCGGGCGAGAATGCTCGGCAGACTGCGAAAAATACACCGTGGAAGCGATGAGCGCACGCTTTGTCGAGGGTCTCTCGAGAATGCTGGCATAGTCGTCGGAATTACGCACGCCGAGCCGGATCAAGTGAGGTGGCTGCCCCATTTGAAGCCGGGGCAGCCGCTTCATCCGGAAGGTATCACCTGGCCTCATAGATGTAGAAGTCGGCAAATGAGGTGTTGGTGCCCGAACCACCGGTATGCGGGTAGGGGTTCTGAATCTTTTGTTGAAGTCGCCACTCGGGGAAACGTTCTGCCACGTCCCGTGTCACCGGACGATGGCGCACATGGGGTGGAGTGTGTCCGCTGGCACCGGACCTGTGCGAGTCGTCGCTGGTGTACAGAATGACGTATCGGTGAGCAGACGTGAAGAGATGCTTCAGGTGGAGTAGGTAAATGTCGTCCTCTACCAAGTGGTAGATCACGTCCAATGAAATCGTCAAATCTGCCGTCAGGAAATTCGCGGAGTCGAGGAAATGCTGGGGATTGTACCGGAGAAAGCTTTTGGTGGCGTCTCCGGCGAACAGGGCCATGGCTTGGCGCAGGCAGGTCTTGGAGACGTCGATTCCCAAGTAGCGAGGGTATTTTGCCAGCTTCAGCTGCCGACCGTCGCCACACCCGAACTCGATGACCGAGTCAACTCCGTGTTGCTGAACAAAGGAATTCAGGACATCGGCTTTGAACTGTGCCAGGATTCCCTCGGATCCATGACCGGAGGTGCCTCCTTGTGCGTAACGCGCCTCCCAGTAGTCTCGAGACCCTGGGAAGGAAAATTTTCTGGTCAGGTGTGAAAGCGTCGCAGCCTTGGCGCCCAGCCACGGAAGTTCTCGCACATTCTTCTTGAGGGTGTCGGTGAGGGTCATGGAGTACTCCGGTCTGTCGCTTGAGTCTGGCGGGGGAATCCTACTAGCGCCTCGGCGTTGAAGGCAGGATTTAGTCCACCAAGACATAGGAACAGTGGCAGTCATACCCAACAGAGCCTTTCACCCGGAGCGGCGAGTCGTAGGACAATCAGGTGAGACGGTAAACGCAGGGGCATCTGGCCTTTCGCTTCCGATGGAGGGTGATTTCAGCCTGTCGGGGTATGGGTCATCGACGTTACGTAAAAGTTGCCCTTTAAGGTGGGGTGGGCAAGGTGATCCCATGGTCGTCCGGGACGGGCAAACGGGGAGAGATGGATGCGGCCAAGACTGGCCTGGTACACACAGGAAGTGCTGGCTCCGACGCAGACGTTCGTCGCCGACCAGCTCGTCGCCACGGAAGCCACCATGGGAGCTAAGTTGTTCGGTGTTGATCTCATGCCCGGTATAGAGGTACCAGGTCCTACGTGGGTAATGGGCCGCGACTGCGTATTCGGCAGCGTGGAAGCAGTGATGTGGAAAGCGATGAGGCGTTCTCCCCGCCTGCGCTCAGCACTGAAGAACTTTGAGCCCGACGTGCTGATCGCCCACTGCCTGCACTATGCCTGGCGTGTTTCCCGCCTTACCGAGAGTTTGGGCGTGCCCTTGGTTGCGATGTGCCACGGGTCGGACGTATTGACCATCCGTGGTCGTCATCACAGGCCAAGAAGCATGCGCCAGCTCTCGCGGAACTGGGCACGTCTTGTCGGCAAGGTGCGACTTTTTCTTCCTGTGTCCAGGTTTCTGGGAGATCGGCTCGTTGCACTGGGAGTCCCGCCTTCCCGGGTTGTCGTGCACCATCTCGGCGTGGCCCTTCCGGACAGGTATCGGCTGGGAAGCGCTGGAGACCGTGCTGGCGTGCTTTTCGTAGGCAGCCTCATCGAAAACAAAGGGTGCGATTTCCTCGTGCGTGCGGTGGGACGGTTGGCCCGGGAAGGTCGTCGCGTCAGCGTGACCGTGGTCGGGGACGGGCCACAACGTGGCGCACTGCAGAGGCAAGCCGCGGAGTTGCCGTCCGGGGCCAGTGTCCGATTCCTCGGCACCCTTCCCCACGCCGCCGTGCTGTCGCTCATGAGGCAGCACCGCTTGCTGTGCGCCCCAAGCGTGGAAGTGGCGTCAGGTGCAGGTGAGGGGCTTTCCTTGGTGGCCTGCGAAGCCGCGGCGCGCGGTCGTCCCGTCGTCGCCTTCGACACGGGCGGGCTGTCGGAGGTCGTGTGTCACGGAGAGACGGGCCTGATGGTTCCGCCGCGCAGTGTCGAGGGGCTGGCAGACGCCTTGGGGATGGTTCTCGCCGACGATTCGATGGCTCACACGATGGGCCAGGCCGCCAGGAAACGTGCCGAGCAGAGGTTCGACCTCTTCGTACAAGCCGGTCGGCTGCGAGAGGTGCTGACACAGCACGGGCTGATGAGCGCCGCGGAGGACATGCGTGAGGCGCCACAGCGCGAGAGCACCGGCAGACCGACACTGAAGACCAAGAGCTGACGCATGAGCACTTCATCGGGCCACCTGTCCACACGTCTCCGTGCAGTGATCGCCAAGTGGGCCGGCCGAGCGTGGTCCACGCTCTGCCAGGTGCGGGAGGAGCGCGGAGACAGCGGTGCAAGCGACGTGCCCATGCTGCAGACGTACCGAGAAGTCCTGGCGGGGCATCGAGTCGCGGCATGGACCGTGGTCGCCGTCTCGGCGGCCGCTGGCTGTGCGGAGGCGGTCGGACTCGCCTCGCTGGTGCCGATGTTGCACAGCGCTGTTCCCGCTCGTGGTGGTGCGGGCGGTGCTTTGTACGTCCTTGTCTTCTTCCTGTGCGCGATGCTTGCCGTGGCGTTGAGGCTCACTGCCGATGTCCTCATCGTCCGCCTCACCTGCCTTGTCGAGCGTCAGCTGCGGACTGAGCTCTTCGACGGGCTGCTCCGGCTGGACTGGCGTAAGTTCGCGTCCTTGCGGCGTGGAGATCTCGTATCCGCCGTGATGGTGGAGCCGACCCAAGTGGCGGTCGGTGCGCGGACGTTCCTCACGGGCAGCTCGGGAATCACTGTGGCCTCGATACTCGCCGTCGCAGCGGGCCTGCTCGGCGGCATGCTCACCGCTGGGGCGGTTGTGTTCATCGCGCTCTCGGTGGTGTTCTACCGGAAGGCCGCCGGGCTCGCGGCTCGCTGCCAGGGAGACTTCGCCCGTGAGAATTCCGATCTCAGCGAGGATGCAAGCACACTGCTTCATGGTCTGAAATACTTCCGGTCCGGCGGAATGAGCCAATGGTGGGGTGCACGGCTCGACGAACGGACGGAGCGCGTCCGCGGGTTCCAATTCCGCAGCGAAGCCGCCCAACCCGTTACCAGAGCTTTCGCCGAGACCCTCGGAGCGGTGTTTCTCGCGGGTGTGTTGTTGTTCTCACTGCTCAGCGGGCATGACTTCGCTGCGGCTCTGATGTTCGTGGCGACCTTCTACCGGGTCGTGCCTAAGCTCCAGGGGGCGCAGGACCAGTTGCTGTACGCTCGGGCCCGCGCCGCTTGGTGGGGGAGATGGTGCAGCCGGCGCGCGGAGATCATCGCTGCGTTGGACCGCCGCACTGGCACGCGTCCGGTCCCCGACGGGATCCGCTCCATCGAGTTGCGGGACGTGACGGTGCAGTTCCCCGACCGCAGCGCAGGAGCCCTGCAACAGGTGTCGGTGAGATTCGACAGAGGTCGCACGTACGCGGTCATCGGTGAGACCGGCGGTGGTAAGTCGACCCTCATCGACGTGGTGACCGGTCTGATTCGCCCGGAGCAAGGCAGGGTTCTGGTCAACGACGTGCTCCTGGACGACTGTGAGATCGAGCAGTGGCAGAGGCGAATCGCTTTCGTGCCTCAGGAACCGGTCGTCATCCACGGCACGATCCGGGACAACGTCGTTTGGCCGGGCGAGGACGATGACGTGGGCGCGGTGGAGGCGGCCATGGACGCGGCCCAGCTCTCCCCGTTCATCGACACTCTTCCCGATGGCCTCAGGACATCGGTGGGGCATCACGGAACGGCGCTGTCGGGTGGGCAGCGTCAGCGGATCGGCGTCGCCCGGGCTCTGTACGCGAACCGGCCAGTCCTGGTGTTGGACGAAGCGACCAGTGCGCTTGATCCGGACACCGAAGAGCGGCTCCTCGATGAGGTGCTCGTGAAGGCAGCGGACAGAATCACACTCTTCGTCACCCACCGTCGTGAGACGGCTCGACGTGCGGACGAGGTGATCGTGCTTCGTGAGGGGCGCGTAGCCGTGATCGGCAGTCCTGAAGAAGTCCTTGGAGGTAGCCGTGCCGGAGTATGACATTGCCGTAAGTGAGGAGGGGTCCGAGCGGTTCAGGGGATTGTGGACCGTCTGCGTCGTCGGCCTCGGCTACATCGGCCTCCCCACCGCCGCCGCCCTCGCCACCAACGGGATCGACGTCGTCGGCGTCGACGTCAACCCCGCCACCGTCGGCCTCATCAACGCCGGCCGCGCCCACTTCGTCGAACCGGATCTCGCGGTGGCCGTCAGCGGCGCCGTGGCCATGGGGCGGCTGCGGGCGACCACGGCACCCGAGCCCGCGGACGCCTTCATCATCGCCGTACCCACCCCGCTCCGGGAGGACCGCACGGCGGACCTGTCGTACGTGCGTGCCGCCGCCGCCTCGGTGGCCGAGGTGCTCAAGGCGGGTGACCTCGTCATCCTGGAGTCCACCTCGCCACCCGGCACCACCGTGGAGTTGTCCCGGTGGCTCGGCAAGCATCGGCCCGACCTCACGTTCCCGCATGAGACGGCGGACGCGCCCGACGTGCGGGTCGCCCACTGTCCGGAACGTGTCCTGCCGGGCCGGACGATGATCGAGATCGTGACCAACGACCGGGTCGTCGGCGGGGTCGGCGAGGGCTGCGCCGAGCGGGCACGGGACCTGTACCAGGTGTTCGCCAAGGGGGAGTGCCTGCTCACCGACGCCACGACCGCGGAGATGGCCAAGCTCAGCGAGAACGCCTTCCGGGACGTCAACATCGCCTTCGCCAACGAGCTGTCCATGGTCTGCGACCAGCTCGGCATCGACGCGGGGGACGTCATCGACCTGGCCAACCGGCATCCCCGCGTCGACATCCTGCGGCCCGGGCCGGGCGTCGGCGGGCACTGCATCGCGGTGGATCCCTGGTTCATCGTCTCCGCCGTGCCCCGGCAGGCGCGGCTCGTCCGGCTCGCCCGCGAGGTCAACGACGAACGGCCCGGCTACGTGCTCGGCGAGATCGTCCGGACCGCCGAGCGGTTCAAGGACCCCGTGATCGCATGTCTCGGCCTGGCCTTCAAGGCGAACATCGACGACCTGCGGGAAAGCCCCGCCCTCCATATCGCCACACAGCTCGCCGAGCGCCAGGTCGGCCGGCTGCTGGTCGCCGAGCCGAACATCGGCGAGCTGCCCGAGTCACTGGCGCGCACCGGCGCGGCCGAACTCGTCGACGTCACCACCGCCGTACGGGACGCCGACCTCGTCGCGCTGCTCGTGGACCATGACGCCTTCCGCGGCGTCAAACGGACCGCGCTGCGCGGCAAGGCCGTGTTCGACACCCGCGGCTTCTGGCGCTGACCCGGCGCCGCCGAACTCCGGGGGACGCTCGCACAGCCCCAGCCAGTGGCCCACGGCCCGTACGGCGCGGTCCGCGGCGCGACCGTCGCCGTACGGGTTGACGGCCCTCGCCATCGCCGCGTACGCCGACCGGTCGTGCAGGAGCCGCCGCACCTCCTTCACGATGCGCTCCCGGTCCGTGCCCACCAGCCGGGAGGTGCCCGCCCGCAGGGCCTCGGGGCGTTCCGTGGTGTCCCGCATGACCAGTACCGGCTTGCCGAGGCCCGGCCCCTCCTCCTGGATGCCGCCGCTGTCGGTCAGGATCAGGTGCGAGCGGTCCATCAGCCGGGCGAAGGCGCCGTAGGCGAGCGGTTCCGTCAGCCGTACGTTCTCCAGGCGCTCCACATGCGGCAGGATCGTCTCCCGCACCACCGGGTTGGGGTGCAGCGGCAGCACGATGAGCAGACCGGGCTCGCTGCGGGCGAGGTCGGCGAGGGCGCAGGCGATGGCCTCCATGCCGCTTCCCCAGGACTCGCGGCGGTGGGCCGTCACCAGCAGGACCCGGCGGGCGGTGTCGTCGAGGTCGGCCAGCGCCGGGTCGCCGAAGCGCGCCCTGCGTCCGACGGCCCAGCGCAGGGCGTCGATGACCGTGTTCCCGGTGACCACGACGGACGACGGGCACACGCCGTCCCGCAGCAGGTTCTCCCGCGCGTGACAGGTGGGCGCGAGGTGCAAGGACGCCAGCTGGGTCGCGAGCCGGCGGTTGATCTCCTCGGGGAAGGGCGAGTACCGGTCATCGGTGCGCAGTCCGGCCTCCAGGTGGACCACGGGGACCCGGCAGTAGAAGGCGGCGAGCGCCCCGGCGAACGCGGTTGTGGTGTCCCCCTGGACCAGTACCGCGTCCGGGCGTTCCCGCAGGAGCAGGGGGCACAGCCCGTCGAGGATGCGCACGGTGATGTCGGCGAGGGACTGGCGCGGGCTGAGGATGTCCAGGTCGTGATCGGCGCGGATGCCGAACAACGCGTGCACCTGGTCGAGCAGTCCGCGGTGCTGGGCGGTCACCGTCACCGTCGGCCGGAACATCCAGGACCGGTCGAGTGCGTCGATGACGGGAGCCATTTTGATGGCCTCCGGTCTCGTTCCGTAGACGACCATCAGTCGCTTCACCCGAGTCTCCTTCCGAGCGGTCCCGGACCGCAGCCGGGGCGCTCTCCGGGCACCAGCGAAGCGGTATTCCGTGCCCGTGCCCGCCGTGCCGGACCCGTGTTCACCCGGCCGTATGGAGATGTTCCCCCGTCTGGCCCGTTCGGCAGGAGAGGGACGAGTGCCCGTGCATCGTTCTCCCTACAGTCCGCCGTGGGTCGAGTTCCCTCCTGTAAAGGCAGGAAATGAAAACAGTCCTCCTGTCCCCGCGCACCGGTTCCATCACGGTGGGAGACATCCCCGCCCCCGAAGCGACCCCGGGAACGGTGGTGATCCGCAACGACTGGTCGCTCATCAGCGCCGGTACCGAGCGGGCCACCGTCTCGACCGGCGCGCAGAGCCTGATCGGGAAGGCGCGGCAGCGGCCCGAGCAGGTGGCGCAGGTGCTCGACAGCGTGAGGCGGACGGGTCTCGCCGACACCTACCGGACGGTCCAGGACCGCCTGGACCGTCCGGTCCAGCTCGGGTACTCCTGTGCGGGCACGGTCCTCGGGACGGGTGAGGGAGTCGACGACATCCGCCCCGGTATGCGGGTCGCCGCCGCCGGTGCCCGCTACGCGTCGCACGCGGAGATCGTCGCCGTGCCCCGCAACCTCGTGGTTCCCGTGCCGGACGGTGTGGACACCCAGTGGGCCGCCTTCGCCACGGTCGGCGCGATCGCGCTCCAGGGCATCCACCAGGCCGACGCGGCACCGGGCTCGCGGATCGCCGTCATCGGGCTGGGCCTGGTCGGGCAGATCACGCTCCATCTGCTGCGCGCCTACGGATACGACGGGCTGGGCATCGACCCCGACCCGGCCATGGTGGCGCTCGCCGAGTCGGCCGGGCTCGTGGCCCTTCCGCGTGACACGGCCGATCTGTCCGGCGCCGTCTCCCGGCGCTGGGCGGGCGCCGGCGCGGACGCCGTGCTCATCACCGCCGCCACGTCCAGCTCCGACCCTGTCGCGTCCGCCGGACGCCTCGCCCGTGACCGCGCGACGGTGGTGGTCGTCGGCGACGTCAACGTCGCGCCGCCGCGGTCGTCGTACTACCACAAGGAACTGTCGATCCGTTATGCGCGGTCCTACGGCCCCGGCCGGTACGACCCCCGCTTCGAAGAGGGCGGCCACCCGTACCCCGAGGGCTACGTCCCGTGGACGGAACGGCGCAACCTCGCCGAGGTGCTCCGGCTCCTGGGGACGGGCGCGGTGGACTTCGCCCAGCTCAGGCCGCGGGTCTTCGCCGTCGAGGACGCGGCCGACGCGTACGAGGCGCTCAAGCCGTCCGGCACCGGCCGGAACGTGGCCCTCCTCCTGCGCTACCCCGGCACGGCGCAACTCCCGCCGCCTCCCCCGGCGCTGACGGCTGCGCATACCTGGACCGCCCCGCGCGGCACGGTGCGGATCGCGGCCGTCGGTGCGGGCAACTTCGCCACGAGAACGCTCTTCCCCGAGCTGAAACGGGAGCCCGGCGTCGCGTTCTCGTGGGTCGCCGGCGGACGTGGACTGTCCGCCGCGCACCAGGGCCGCCGATGGGGATTCCGTACCGTCGCGGAGAGCGCCGAGGCCGGTCTCGCCTCGGGTGACGCGGACTGCGTGATGGTGCTCAGCCGCCACGACAGCCACGGCCGGTACGCGGCGCGTGCGCTGCGCGCGGGTGCCGCCCTGTTCTGCGAGAAGCCCCTGGGCCTGACCGAGACGGAACTGGAGGACCTCGCGGACGCGTGGCTGGCCTCCGGCGCCCCGGCGATGGCCGGGTTCAACCGGCGGTTCGCCCCCTCGGTGCGGGACCTGCGCGCCGCGCTCCCCGTGGGTGCGCCCCTCCAGGTCGTCCACCGGGTGTTCGCGGGCCGGCTCCCGGCCGGCCACTGGTACCTCGACCCCCGGCAGGGCGGCCGGCTGCTCGGGGAGGTGTGCCACTTCATCGACACCGCGGGCTTCCTGGTCCCCGGCAGGCCCCGTGCCGTACGGGCCGTCGGCGTGGACTCCCAGGACCCGGCCACCGCACACAGCGTCACTCTCCACCTCACGTACGACGACGGCTCGTCCGCCTCGATCGTGTACGGGGGGCTGACAGCTCCGGGCGCCCCCAAGGAACTCCTGGAAGTGGCCACCGACGGGATGGCGGCCAGGATCGATGACTTCCGCTCGCTCACCGTGTGGAAGGGGGGAAGGGCGGCCACGACGAAGTACCGGGGCGCGCCCAAGGGCCACGCGGCCGAGATGCGCGCGCTCCTGCGCCGCGTCCGCGACGAGCCCCTCGACGAGCAGACCGCTGCCGCCGCCGACTTCGCGTCGGCTCTGTGGAGTTCCCTCGTCGCCTGCCGCGCGGCCGGCGCGCTCAACGAGGACCGCGTCGTGGAGACCGCCCCGGCCACACCGGCGCTGGCCAGGGCGCTGGGGTGCCCGCCGCCCGGCCCCGGGACCGCCGCCGCCGTGCCGAAACCGGGTCGGCAGGCCGGCGGTTCCGCTTCGGCGACGACGGTGCTCTGATGTGCGGCTTCGTGGTGCTGCTGGGCCGGGCCGCGCGGCCCGGGCCGCCGTCCCGCCCGGACCCGTGCGCGGTGATCGCACACCGCGGCCCCGATGCGGTCGGACACGCGGACCTCGGGGGACAGAACTGGCACGCGGCGCTGCACTTCCGCCGCCTGGCCGTCGTGGACCCCGACCCGAGGAGCGGCCAGCCCTTCGGCTCGCCCGAGCGGGGCCTGCTGGTCTACAACGGCGAGGTCTACAACGCACCGCACCTGCGCGAGCTGCTGCGCAAGCGGCACGTGAGGTTCACGACCGAGGGCGACACCGAGGTCCTCTACGAACTGCTGCTGCAACCGGACGCGCCGCGGCTGCTCGACCAGGTGGACGGCATGTTCGCCTTCGCCCTCGTCCTGCCCGACGGCGAGGTGCGCTACGGACGTGACCGGCTGGGCGTCAAGCCGCTGTACGCGGCGGCGGACGCGGCGGGGCGCATGGTCGCGCTCGCCGGCGAGATCGAGCCGCTGCGGGCCGCGGGGCTGGCCGGAGGCGCCGACCCGGTCGCGGTGGCGCAGGGTGCCATGTTCCTGTGGACGCCGCCGCCGCGGACCGGCTGGCAGCGCGTCAGTGCCGTACCGGCCGGGACGGTGCTGTCCCGGCGCGCACCCCGGTACGACGAGGCGTCGACCTGGTGGCGTGCTCCCGCCCTCGCGCCCGCCGCGGACATCGGCGCCGCCGTCCGTGAGTCGGTCGCGCGTCAGGTGCGGGCCGATGTGAAGGTAGGGCTGCTGCTCAGCGGGGGCCTGGACAGCACCTGGCTGGGCGTGGAGCTCGTGAGGGAGGGCTTCACCGGGCCCGCCTTCGCCGCCAGGCCGCGCACAGCGGTGGCCGGCACGGAGCCTTTCGAGGACGACGCCCCCTACGCCGCCAGGGTCGCCGACCAGTTGGGCCTGCCGCTGGCCTGGGTCGACCTCGACGTCGACGTGCTGCGCCGGATCCCCGAGCTGGTGACCACCATGGAGCTGCCGTTCGGCGACCCCGCCGCCGTGGCCCTCATGCAGTTGTCCCGCGCCGCTCGCGACGGGGCGACCGTGCTGTTGTCGGGGCTGGGTGTCGAGGAGCTGTTCCTTGGCTATGAGCGCTACCAGGCCGTACTGCTGCTGCAACGGCTTCCCGCCTGGACGCGCCCGACCCTCGGCGCCGCCACCCTGGTTCCCGCGCCCCGGCGCTACCGGGGCCGCGCGGACAAGTTCGGGCGGCTGCTCCACCTCGGCCCCCGCGACTGGTCGTGGGCGACGCAGGCGTACTACTCAAGGCGGGAGTGGGCGGCGCTGTCACCGCTCGTGGGGCTGGACGCGATCACCGAGCGGCACCGTGAGGTGGCGGGCGCCGTCCTGGACGCGGGCGGGACGCCCCTCGCGGCGCTGGCGGAGTGCGACCGGCGGCTGTTCCTGCCGGGCCTGAACCTGCTGTACGGGGACCGCGCGTCGATGCGCGCGAGCGTCGAGCTGCGGGTTCCGTTCCTGGGGGAGCCGGTGGTGGCCGCCGCTCTCGGCGCCGTCGCGGAGGAGCAGCTGCGGCTGGGTGACGGCAAGGCGCGTTTCCGCGCGGCCGCGGTGGCCTCCGGCGTGCCGGAGTTCGTGGCCCGGCGCCCCAAGACGGGGTTCGGGGCGCCGGTGCGGTCGTTGCTGCGCGAGCACGGCGACCGGCTGTGGACCGAGGTACGGCGCTCCCCGCTGTTCGACGACCTCTTCGACCGGCGCACGGCGGACCGTCTCGTCGCCGAGCACGTGCACGGCCGGCGGGACCGGGGGCTCGCCGTGTTCGGGCTGCTGTGTGCGGCCGTGTGGTGGGAGCGGTACGCGGCGGACGGTGCCGGGCGGACGGCGGAGGTCCTGTCGGGTTACGAGGCGGCCGCGGCCGGCTGACCGGGGCCGGGGGCCGGGAGGGGTGGTCCGCCCGGCAGCACGGTGTGCAGGGCGGTCAGCGCGTCCAGGAGGGGGGCGGCGCTCCAGCGGGGTGACTCCCACAGGGCCCTGTTCCTGGGGGTCCCGGTGCCGAGGCCGGGATAGCGTCCCACGACCGCCGCCAGCACCTCGCGGGCGAAATCGGTGCCGGTGAAGCCGCGTTCGGCCGCCCACGCCGCCATCCGTACCGCCGTGGCGTCGTTGTTCGGGTCGCGTCGGGTTGGGGCGTCCGCGAAGTAGCGGGGGAGCGGGCCGTCGAAGAGGTGCCGCAGGTAGTGGTCCACCCCGCGTTCGAGCGGGGTCCGCACGTCCATGCCGAGCAGGGTCGCGGCCTGGTCGAGGCGCAGCAGCACGTATCCGGTGTGGAAGCCGTCCACCCAGTCCAGGCGCGGTCCTTGGCCGTAGGGCCATGAGCCGTCGGGGCGCCGGCCCGCCAGGCTCACCTCGACCGCTCGGCGGGCCGCGTCGGCCAGCCGGTCCACCAGGCCGGCGGGCAGGGACGCGGTGCGGGCCAGGCGGGCGGCGAGCGCGGCACCCATGAGGTTGGCGTTGTGGACCAGGACGCCGCTGGTCGGGGTGTAGGTGAAGAACTCGCCGTTGTGCAGGTGTTCCAGCAGCCCGCGGGCGAGCGTCGCCACGGCCTCGTCGCCGAGGGTCCCGGCGTCCAGGCAGCCGTCCGCGCAGAAGGTGGTGGCCACCAGGTTGGGGACGGAGGCCGGGTAGTACGACCAGCGGGTCTGCACGTCGAACTCGTAGCGCCACAGCCCGGCGTAGCGCCCGGACAGCTGCTCGGCCGCCGTCCACCGGCCGAGGCGCAGGGCACGCTCGCGCCACACCGGGGACGCGGCGAGCCGGGCGCAGGCACCGGCGGCGCAGCCGGTGGCCGTGGCAGTGCGCAGCGGGCGGATGCCGAGGGCCGGCCGCAGGTCGGCCGGGCTGCGTTTGACGGCCTGCAGGAGCCCCTGGCGGAGTACACGGTGCACGGCCAGCCGTCCCAGCGGTCCGGTGAGTCCGTCGTACGGGTCGGGGCCCGCCCAGGTGCGGGCGTCGGCCCACTGGAAGAGCCGGTCGGCCAGGACGAGCACATCGGCAGCGGACCGGACGGGGTGGTCCGGTGCGGGGCGGCCCGGCGGTGGAGGGGCGGCGGGGGCGGTCCTCGACGGCATCGGATCTCTCCCTCTCAGTACGCCCCGGTGCCCGCGATGACGGCCCGCACCGTCCGCACCAGCACTCCGAGGTCCACCGACGGCGACCAGTTGTCCACGTATCCGAGGTCCAGGGCGATCGTCTCGTCCCACGACAGGTTCGAGCGCCCGCTGACCTGCCACAGGCCGGTGAGGCCCGGCTTGACGGCGAGTCTGCGCAGTTCCACCTCGTTGTAGCGGGCGACCTCGTCGGGCAGCGGCGGACGCGGGCCGACCAGGGACATGTCCCCGCGCACCACGTTGAGCAGCTGGGGCAGTTCGTCCAGGGAGCAGCGGCGCAGCAGGCGGCCGGCGCGGGTGATGCGCGGATCACGGCGGATCTTGAACATCCGGCCGTCCTGTTCGTTGGTGCCGGCCAGCTGCTGCCGCAGCCGTTCGGCGTCGGCGACCATGGTGCGGAACTTCATCATGGTGAACGGCGCTCCGCCGCGTCCGACGCGGGTCTGCCGGTGCACGACGGGTCCCGGGGAGTCCAGGCGTACGACCAGGGCGACCGCCGCGAACACCGGGGCGAGCAGCACGAGGAGCAGCGCCGCGCCCAGCCGGTCGGTCACCGACTTCACCGCCGCGGCGAGCCCCCGCCGCAGGGGCGGGGTGACGTTCAGCATGGTGAGTCCGGCCACCGAAAAGACGCCCACCCGGCGTCCGGACACCTCGGTCAGGCCCGGTACGACCACGAGCCGGCGGCCTTCGCCGTGCAGGGCCCAGGACAGCCGGCGCAGGCGTGTTCCGCTCATGTGCGGTCCCGGTACGACGAGGACCGCGTCCACGCCGAGCCGCCGGGCCGCATCCAGCACCGGGGCCGAGTCGGCCGTCATGCGCGGGGGTTGCCGCCGGTCCAGGCGGGCGGCGACGGGGGCCAGCGTCTGCGGGTCCTCCTCGCCGATCGGACATACGCCGACGACGACGAACTCGTGCTCGGTCCGCCGCGCGAGGTGGCCGACCAGGCCGTCGACGGCGTCCGCCGCCCCGATCACCAGGGCCCGGCGCACGGCCCGGCCGTCGCGGCGCCGGGCGACCAGATGCCGGCGGATCAGCGTGTGCACGACCGCGCTCGCCGGCGCGGAGGGCATCAGGGCGGCGAGCGCGAGGAGGAACGGGGAGTCCTCACCCGTCGCCGCCCGGACCACCGCGAGCATGCCGACCATGACCAGCCAGTCGTGCAGGGCGGGGCGCAGGACGCCGCCCTCACCGAGACGGCGCTCGGCGTAGCGGTCCCGTGCGGCGCGCACGAGCAGCCAGGCCACGGCCGCCACCGCCGCGTGGGTCACGGCCCGCGCGCCGTCGGTCAGGGCGAAGGCCAGGTATGCCGGTACGAGGGCGCCGACCGCGTCACCGAGGACGGCGGCCGGCGCGTACCAGAGGGGTTTGCCGGTGTCGCGTCCGGCCGGTGGCTGTTCGTCGACGACCCGGGTCCACGGCTGCCGTGCCGCCGGTAGCTGGGGCAGGGTGTCCCCGAACAGCCACATTCGCCCTCCAAGCGGGATGAAAAGGGTCTGATCGAGTGTGTACGGCGTTCCGGGCCGAGCGGGGTGCGACGCTGGGCCGCGGGGGAACTGTCACCCGATAGGACTCTGTGCGGTGCCACTCGTTCGGGCGCCGCATGCGCTGCCCGGCTTCAGCGTGGCCCGCAGGGGCGTCACCAGGGGCTGGCGCAGCAGGACCGGCCTGCCGTCCGCGTGCGGTTCCCACAGGTGCAGCACCAGCGTGCGACGGGCGCCCGCGGGCAGTTCCAGATCGAGCGTGTACACGGGGTGGCCGCGTTCGGTGCCGGATGCCAGCAGCGCGGTGCGGCCGTCCACGGTGGCGCCGGTGAGGCCGGCGCCGACCCCGGCGTAGTACGACACCAGCAGCCGGTTGTCGCCCGGCCGGGTGCGGTAGGGCGGGTGGTCCTCCCGCAGCGTGACGTAGCCGGGCAGGCCGGCGGAGGGGGCCCGGTTGGTCAGGGTCACGGTCACGGTGACCGCGCGCCCGCCGCCGGCGCAGCCGTTCGCTTCCCAGACCAGGCTCCGGTCCAGGTAGTAGTCCAGCTTCGAGCCCGCCGCGTTGTTCACCACCAGTCCCGCGAAGGGGCCCGGGGTGTCCGGGAGTGTGCCCGCGTAGGGGCGCGTCTCCAGGAGCCGCTGTTCCCGCGGGTGCGCGCTCCACAGCTTCAGCCGGCCGTCGCGCTCGGCCTCGTGGAGGGCGACGAACAGGGCGGGCAGCCGGCGCGTGTCGTCGTACGCGGCGAGCAGGGGTGCGGCGACGGCACGTGCCGCGTCGACGAAGAAGGCCTTGCGCCGGGTGACGTCGTCGTAGCGTGCGTAGCTGGTCCGCTCGGTGAGGTCCAGGACGTTGCCGGCGGTGAGTTCGGTGCCGTCGGCCATGCGGGCCGGGCCGGTGACCCGCAGGAAAAGGGCCAGCGTGGCCGGGTCGAGGGCGATCGCTCCGTCCACGCGCTCGCCGGTGTGGTCGCGCCACGCCGCGGCCCAGATGCGGGCCGCGTAGGGGAAGTGCGGGCTGAGGTTGGAATTGGCCCACACGCGGGTGGGAGCGCTGCCCGCGTAGCGGTCCGCGAACGCGGCGCCCAGATCGATGTCCGCCTTGGCCGCCGCCATCTCGGTGTTGTTGCCGAACCGCTCGAACGACACATGGCCCCGGTCGGCCCGGAGCACCGCGAAGGCCCCCGCGACCCCACCGGTGCCGCGTGCCTCGGCGGTGTTCTGGAACGCGAGGAAGTAGCGGCGTTCCCCCTGGTCGCCCAGCAGGGACGGCAGGACGCGGGCCGCCACGGAGGCGTCGGTCATCGCCGGGGTGAGGCGGTCGGTCCGCCGCGCGAGGTCGGCCCGGGCCCGGTCGGCCGCCAGCAGCCAGGTGGACCGGGGCAGCCCGTGCACGTCGGCCTGTACCCGGGTGGCGACGTCTGCCGCCCGGACGACGTCCGGCGCGTTTTTCCGCAAGGAATGCAGCGCCCCGGACATCCCGTCGCCGCCCGGGGCCGGCAGGGCGCGCACCAGGGGGGACAGGACGCCGGCGGACAGGCGGTGCGCCGCGGACGCGGCGCCGCGCACGGTCCGCAGCGGGCCGCCGAGGAAGGGCAGCCGGGCGGCGCAGTACCAGGCCGGACCCGTGGTGAGGTGGTGGGCCCGCGCGGCGTGGGCCGCCGCGGACCGCACCGCACGCTCCTGTTCGCCGGCCGCGCCGGGTGCCGGTGCGGCCGTCACGGACCGCCGCAGCGCATCGAGGTCCCGCTGGGCCGCGAGCAGTTCCGTGCGGGCGAGCAGTCCGGTGACCGCGATCCAGGCGGCGCCGGCCAGTGCGAGCGCCGCGGCGGCGGTCAGGGCGTACCCGAGCGCACGGCGGAGGACGGGCGCCCGGTGGAAGCAGCGGCCCGTCCCCGGCAAGCGGACGGCGCCCCGGCCGAAGCCGGGACGCCTTGGTGGTGCCGTACCGGTGTCCCGGTCCGTCATGAACTGCGGCGGCGGCGCACGGCCAGCATCGTGCCTCCGCCCGCCGCGATCATCGCTGCCGCGGTGCCGCCCAGTGCCAGAGCCTTCTCACTGCCCGTGTCCGCGACGGTTGAGCGGGAAGGCGGCCCGCCGTGGTACGCCGCATTGACGGGTCCGCCCTCGAGTGTCCGAGCGCGCCGCGGGGGCAGCACGGTGACCGTGGCGGAGCACCTCCGCGGGGGGCTCCCGATGGCGGTCAGTGAGAAGACGTGCTTCCCCGTACTGGTGATACGCGGGACGTTCACACTGCCTGTGACGTCTCCCTGTGCGTTCGCCCGGAAAATGCGCAGGAAGACGAGCGACGCGGACAGCCGCGCCTCGACCCGCTGCCGGGCAGCGAAGCCCGTGCCGCGGAAGCCCAGTCTGTCTCCGGCGTGCACGGCGGTGGCGGTGAGGGTCACGCAATTGGGTGGCGGTGGATACGGCGCCGCGGACTGCGCGTGGGCGGTCTGCGCGCCCGCCAGCGGCACGGCGACGAGCACGGCAGCCGATGCCAGCGCGCCTCGCCATCTGGGCGATCTCGTCATGTTCACTCTCCTCGACTTGGTCCTGGCCAGGCGGCAGTGTCGGCCGTCGTCGAGACCTGGATACAGGGAAAAAGTGGGATATACGGCACCCTTCGGCGTGACGCGGCCAAGAAGTCACCGGATGGGGGAGTGGTTGTCCTCACGACGGCCCCGTATGGGGGTGGCTCCCCAGCTCGGCGCGTGCGAGTCCCTATGGTCGGCTGCGTCCACAGGGAACAGAACACCCCAATCCGGGTGGTTCCCTCGGTTCGATGAGGGGTGCAGCTTGGATCTCCACGGCTTCCTGAAGGCTCTTGCCAGACGCTGGCCGACCGTCGCCGTCTGTCTGGTTCTCGCGGTCGGGACGGCGCTCGCCGCGACGAGTTTGAGCACCGCCGTCTACGAGGCCAGAACCCAGCTCTTCGTCGCGACCCGCGCCGGGGAGGACACCGCCCAGCTGAACCAGGGACAGAGCTTCTCGCAGGCGCGGGTGCAGTCCTACGCCGAGATCGTGACGACCCGGCAGGTGACCGTGCCTGTGGTGAAGGAGCTCGGACTGCGCACCACACCGGAGGAGCTGGCGTCCCGGATCACCGCTCGGGCCCCGCTCAACACCGTGCTCATCGACATCACGGTCCGGGACACCGGGCCCCGGCGTGCGGCGGGGATCGCCAATGCGGTGGCGGAGCGGTTCATCGCGGTCGTCGAGCGGTTGGAGACGCCCAAGCGCGTGCCCGGCTCCAGGGGCAAGAGCCGGACCGGCGAGGAGACCTCCCCCGTCTCCCTCCGCGTCACCCAGGAGGCCGTCGCCCCCGCCGGCCCGGTCTCGCCCCGGCCGCTGCTGAACCTGGCCGCTGGGGTGCTCGGCGGCCTGCTGCTCGGCTCCGGAGTCGTCGCGTTGCGCGAGACGCTCGACACCACGCTCAAGACGATCGAGGCGCTGAGCGAGTTCACCGGGCTGCCGGGGCTCGGCACCATCCCGTACGACAGGAACGCCCCCAAGCAGCCGCTCGTCAGCGCCGACGGGCACTCGCGGCGCGCCGAGGCCTTCCGCAGGCTGCGCACCAACCTGCAGTTCTCGCAGGTCGACGACCCGCCGCGGATCATCGTGGTGACGAGTTCGTTGCCGGGCGAAGGCAAGACCAACACCGCGGTGAACCTCGCCCTCTCGCTCGCCGAGGCGGGCGTCTCCACCTGCCTGGTGGACGCGGACCTGCGCCGTCCGTGCGTGGCCCCGACCTTCGGTCTCGTCCAGGACGCCGGCCTGACCACCGTGCTCATCGGGCAGGCCCGGATCGCCGACGTGATGCAGCAGGTCGCGGGCGGGCTGTCGGTGCTGGCCAGCGGCGCCGTACCGCCGAACCCCACGGAACTGCTCGCCTCGGCGCGCATGGAGGAGGTGCTGAAGGAGCTGGCGGACATGCACGAGGTGGTGATCGTCGACACCGCGCCGCTGCTGCCGGTCGCCGACACCGTGGGACTCGCCTCGCTCGCTCAGGGCACGCTGCTCGTCGTCCGTGCCGCCAGGACCAGGCGGGACCAGGTGCGCACCGCCGCGGAATCGCTGGGGCGGGTGGGCGTGCGCGTCCTCGGCACCGTCTTCAGCATGGCTCCCGTTCCCAAGGGCGGCCGGTACGGCTACCGGAGCTACGGTGAGCTGCCCGCCCCCCGGACGTCGGTTGCCCACGGCGAGGCCGTCGTGCCCGCCAGGACCGGTGGGGCCGGCGGCGAGTGATGATCCGCGTCCTGTTCGTCTGCACCGGCAACGTGCACCGCTCGGCGCTCGCCGAGCGGCTGCTGGCCGCCCGGCTGCCGCGCGGCTCGGCCGTGCGGCCCGAGAGCGCCGGTACGCAGGCGTGGCCCCGCTCGGGCATGGAGCACTCCACCCTGGCGGTGCTGGAGCGGCTGGGCGGCGACGGCTCCGGCTTCGTCTCGCGCCCGCTCACCACCCGGCTCGTCCTGGGCTCGGCGCTGGTGCTCGGGCTCGCCCGCGAGCACCGCGAGGCGGCCGTACGGCTCGCGCCGTCGGCGATGCGGCGCTGCTTCACCCTGAAGGAGTTCGTGCGGCTCGCCGGCGGGGAAGCCGACCGGGACGGGCGGCGGCCGGAGAACGCCGGTGACTTCGCCGCCGTGGTCGCGGCCGCCGCCGCCCGCCGGGGGCACGCGGCCCCGGTCACGCCCGAGGAGGACGACGTCGCGGACCCCTGGGGGAGGCCTTCGGCGGTGCTGGACGGGTGCGCCCGTGAGATCGACGACGTGGTGGGAAGCCTCGTCCGGTTGTGCGAAGCCGCGGTAACGACGCAGGTCAGGGCGCCCTTGCGTGTAAGGGATGGATAAGACTTGAGTCGGTCTGGCTCAGCTCTGTTGACCCCACGGTGAGCCTCATGCACACTTGAGCCTGTTCCACTCAAGTCAGCTGGAGGAATTCACCATGGCACGTGCGGTCGGCATCGACCTGGGCACGACTAACTCCGTCGTCAGCGTTCTGGAGGGCGGCGAGCCCACCGTCATCACCAACGCCGAGGGTGCCAGGACCACGCCGTCCGTCGTCGCCTTCGCCAAGAACGGCGAGGTGCTGGTCGGCGAGGTCGCCAAGCGCCAGGCGGTCACGAACGTGGACCGGACCATCCGTTCCGTCAAGCGTCACATGGGCACCGACTGGAAGATCCAGCTGGACGGGAAGGACTTCAACCCGCAGCAGATCTCCGCCTTCATCCTGCAGAAGCTGAAGCGCGACGCCGAGGCCTACCTGGGCGAGAAGGTGACCGACGCGGTCATCACCGTCCCGGCGTACTTCAACGACTCCGAGCGCCAGGCGACGAAGGAGGCCGGCGAGATCGCCGGCCTGAACGTCCTGCGCATCGTCAACGAGCCCACCGCGGCCGCGCTCGCGTACGGCCTCGACAAGGACGACCAGACGATCCTCGTCTTCGACCTCGGTGGCGGCACCTTCGACGTGTCCCTTCTGGAGATCGGCGACGGCGTCGTCGAGGTGAAGGCCACCAACGGTGACAACCACCTCGGTGGTGACGACTGGGACCAGCGCGTCGTCGACTACCTGGTCCAGCAGTTCCAGTCCGGCCACGGCGTTGACCTGGGCAAGGACAAGATGGCCCTGCAGCGCCTGCGCGAGGCCGCCGAGAAGGCGAAGATCGAGCTGTCCTCGTCCACCGAGACCTCGATCAACCTGCCCTACATCACCGCGTCCGCCGAGGGCCCGCTGCACCTGGACGAGAAGCTCACCCGGGCTCAGTTCCAGCAGCTGACCGCGGACCTGCTGGAGCGCTGCAAGACGCCGTTCCACAACGTCATCAAGGACGCCGGCATCTCCATCAACGAGATCGACCACGTCGTCCTCGTCGGTGGCTCCACCCGTATGCCCGCCGTGGCCGAGCTCGTCAAGGAGCTCACCGGCGGCAAGGAGGCCAACAAGGGCGTCAACCCGGACGAGGTCGTCGCCATCGGCGCCTCGCTCCAGGCCGGTGTCCTCAAGGGCGAGGTCAAGGACGTCCTGCTCCTCGACGTCACCCCGCTGTCCCTCGGTATCGAGACCAAGGGCGGCATCATGACCAAGCTGATCGAGCGCAACACGACGATCCCGACGAAGCGTTCGGAGATCTTCACCACGGCCGAGGACAACCAGCCGTCCGTGCAGATCCAGGTCTACCAGGGCGAGCGCGAGATCGCGGCCTACAACAAGAAGCTCGGCATGTTCGAGCTCACCGGTCTGCCCCCGGCGCCGCGCGGCGTCCCGCAGATCGAGGTCTCCTTCGACATCGACGCCAACGGCATCATGCACGTCACGGCGAAGGACCTCGGCACCGGCAAGGAGCAGAAGATGACCGTCACCGGCGGCTCCTCGCTCCCGAAGGAAGAGGTCGACCGCATGCGCGAGGAGGCCGAGCGCTACGCGGAGGAGGACCACAAGCGTCGCGAGGCCGCCGAGACCCGCAACCAGGGCGAGCAGCTGGTCTACCAGACCGAGAAGTTCCTCAAGGACAACGAGGACAAGGTCCCCGGCGAGATCAAGACCGAGGTCGAGGCCGCCGTCGCCGAGCTGAAGGAAGCCCTCAAGGGCGAGGACACTGCCGAGATCCGCTCCGCCACGGAGAAGGTCGCGGCCGTCTCCCAGAAGCTGGGCCAGGCGATGTACGCCGACGCCCAGGCTTCGCAGGCCGCCGGTGGCGCCTCCGCCGGTGCCGGTGAGGCCAAGGCCGACGACGACGTCGTGGACGCCGAGATCGTGGACGACGAGCGCAAGGACGGTGCCGCGTGACGGAGGAGACCCCGGGCTTCGAGGAGAAGCCCGACGTCCCCTCCGGCGCCACCCCTGACGACGCCGAGCCGAAGGCCGCCTCCCCCTCCTCCCCGGAGGAGCAGGCGGCCCCGGCCGGGGACGCGAGCCAGACAGCGGGTCTGGTGGCCCAGCTGGACCAGGTGCGCACCGCGCTCGGTGAGCGCACCGCGGACCTCCAGCGCCTCCAGGCCGAGTACCAGAACTACCGCCGCCGCGTCGAGCGCGACCGGATCGCGGTCAAGGAGATCGCCATCGCGAACCTCCTGACCGAGCTCCTGCCCGTGCTGGACGACATCGGCCGCGCGCGGGAACACGGCGAACTCGTCGGCGGTTTCAAGTCGGTCGCCGAGTCGCTGGAGACCGTCGCGGCCAAGCTGGGCCTGCAGCAGTTCGGCAAGGAGGGCGAGCCCTTCGACCCGACGATCCACGAGGCGCTGATGCACAGCTACGCGCCGGACGTCACCGAGACGACGTGCGTGGCGATTCTGCAGCCCGGGTATCGCATCGGCGAGCGCACCATCCGCCCCGCGCGGGTGGCCGTGGCCGAGCCGCAGCCCGGCGCGCAGACGGTCAAGGCCGAGGGGGCCGACGAGGCCCCGGCGGCCGACGCCGACGACAAGGAGAGCGGTGGCCCGGAGGAGGGCTGACGTCAAGACCAACGAGGCAGGAAAGGAGGGACGTCGGGGATGAGCACCAAGGACTTCATCGAGAAGGACTACTACAAGGTCCTCGGCGTCCCCAAGGACGCCACCGAGGCCGAGATCAAGAAGGCGTACCGGAAACTCGCCCGCGAGTACCACCCGGACGCCAACAAGGGAAACGTCAAAGCAGAGGAGCGCTTCAAGGAGATCTCCGAGGCGAACGACGTCCTGGGTGACCCCAAGAAGCGCAAGGAGTACGACGAGGCCCGCGCCCTCTTCGGCAACGGAGGCTTCCGTCCGGGGCCGGGCGCCGGCGGCGGCTCCTTCAACTTCGACCTGGGCGACCTCTTCGGAGGCGGCGCCCAGACCGGAGGTGGCTTCGGCGGTGGTCTCGGTGACGTCTTCGGGGGCCTGTTCAACCGGGGCGGCGGCGCGGGCCCGCGGACGCAGCCCCGGCGCGGCCAGGACATCGAGTCCGAGGTCACGCTGAGCTTCACCGAGGCCATCGAGGGCGCCACGGTGCCGCTCAGGATGTCCTCGCAGGCACCGTGCAAGGCCTGTTCGGGCACCGGCGACAAGAACGGCACGCCGCGCGTGTGCCCGACCTGCGTCGGCACCGGCCAGGTGGCCCGGGGTTCCGGGGGAGGCTTCTCCCTCACCGACCCCTGCCCCGACTGCAAGGGCCGCGGCCTGATGGCCGAGCACCCCTGCCTGGAGTGCAAGGGCAGCGGCCGCGCCAAGTCCTCCCGCACCATGCAGGTCCGCATCCCGGCCGGCGTCACCGACGGGCAGCGGATCCGGCTGCGTGGCAAGGGCGCGCCCGGCGAGCAGGGCGGCCCGGCGGGCGACCTGTACGTGGTCGTGCACGTCGGCGAGCACCCGGTCTTCGGCCGCAAGGGCGACAACCTCACGGTGACCGTCCCGGTGACGTTCGCCGAGGCGGCCCTCGGCGGCGAGGTCCGGGTCCCGACCCTCGGCGGCCCCGCCGTCACGCTGAAGCTGCCGCCGGGCACGCCCAACGGCCGCACCATGCGGGCGCGGGGCAAGGGCGCGGTGCGCAAGGACGGCACCCGCGGAGACCTGTTGGTCACCGTCGAGGTGAGTGTTCCGAAGGACCTGTCGGGGAAGGCTCGTGACGCGCTCGAGGCGTATCGCGAGGCCACCGCGGGCGAGGATCCGCGGGCGGAGCTGTTCGAGGCTGCGAAGGGAGCTTGAGAGTGATGGACGGCCGTCGACGGAACCCGTATGAACTGACCGAGGAGACCCCGGTCTACGTCATCTCGGTGGCGGCCCAGCTCTCCGGACTCCACCCGCAGACGCTGCGCCAGTACGACCGTCTGGGCCTGGTCTCGCCGGACCGCACCGCCGGCCGGGGTCGCCGTTACTCGGCCCGTGACATCGAACTGCTCCGGCAGGTGCAGCAGTTGTCGCAGGACGAGGGCATCAACCTGGCCGGCATCAAGCGCATCATCGAACTGGAGAACCAGGTCGCCGCCCTCCAGTCCCGCGTCGCGGAACTGGAAGCGGCCCTGGACGGCGCGGCGGCCGCGATGCGCCAGCGCGAGGCCGCCGTCCACGCCTCCTACCGGCGGGACCTGGTCCCGTACCAGGAGGTGCAGCAGACCAGCGCGCTGGTGGTGTGGCGGCCGAAGCGGCAGCAGTCGGCGGACTGACGCGCAGGCGTACGCGAAAGGGGCCCGGAGACTCCTCCGGGCCCCTTCCGTGTGCTCAGGGCGCCAGAGCCGCCCGGTCGGCGCCGGGCGCGGACTCGGTGCCGTCCGCGTACGGGGCGGTCACCCGGTAGAAGTGGGTGGTGCCCTTGGCGGCACCGCTGTCCTCGTAGGAGGTGCCCGTCATGGACGCCAGGGCGCCCTGCCGGTGACCGGCGCCACCGGCGGCGGCGGCGCCTAGCAGACCCCCGGCGGTGGCGAACACGACGCCGGTCGCGGTCGCGGCGGTCTTACGTCTGGCTGGCTTTATTCGTTCCTCTTGCCCGAGCCGGTCCGACGGGTCGGCGGGCGTTCGCTCCGTCGGTGATCACGACGCGGGAGGAAACGAGTTGGTTGTACGGATCTTTGCCCGCGCATGAACTTCCCTTGGGGCGGAGAGTCCGTAAAGGTCGTTTGGAGATGATTCCGCCGGCCTTCAGGGAGGCAGCGGAGCGTGGCGTTGCGCACTCGTTAAGTGATTCGCCTTGACGCCGGTGGTGGCCGCCGCGTTGGCTTTTCAGTCATCTGGGGGGCATAGGCGCCCCCACGTCCCGAACGCACCTGAAGTGAGCCCCCGAATGCGTCGTATCGCCATATCCGTGGCCGCATCCACGATGACCCTCTCGCTCGCCGGCTGCGGCGTGCTGAACGCGACGGGGGACCCGAGTGACGCGAGCCCGACGAAGGGCAACGACATGACGGTGGGCGTGCTGATGCCGGAGGAGACGAACACGCGGTACGCGGAGTTCGACTACCCCGACATCAAGAACAGGATCTCCGAGCTCACCAGGAAGCAGGGCAGGACCGAGTACGCCAACGCCGGCGCCGACTCGAAGAAGCAGGTCTCCCAGATGGAGAAGATGATCGGCGAGAAGGTCGACGTCATCATCCTCGACGCCGTCGACTCGCACGCCATCGCGTCCACCGTGAAGAAGGCCAAGGACGCGGGCATTCCGGTCATCGCCTACGACCGGCTGGCCGAGGGCCCGATCGACGGGTACGTCTCCTTCGACAACGAACTCGTCGGCGAGGTGCAGGCCCGCACCCTGCTGGAGGCCCTGGGCTCCAAGGCGGACTCCTCCGACAAGATCGTCATGGTGAACGGCTCGCCCACCGACCCCAACGCCAAGCAGTTCAAGGAGGGCGCGCTCTCCGAGCTCAGCGGCAAGGTGACCATCGCCGAGTCCTTCGACACCGACAAGTGGAGCCCGGACGTCGCCCAGGCCAACATGACCAGGGCGATCAACTCGATCGGCAAGGACAACATCGCCGCCGTGTACTCCGCCAACGACGCCATGGCCGGCGGCATCGTCAAGGCGTTCAACAACGCGGGCGTCACCGACCTGCCGCCCATCACGGGGCAGGACGCGGAGCTGGCGGCGGTCCAGCGGGTGGTCTCCGGCGAGCAGTACATGAGCGTCTACAAGCCCTACCCGGACGAGGCCGAGGCCGCCGCCGAGATGGCCGTCGCCAAGGTCCAGGGCCATGACATCCAGTTCGACGCGCTCACCCGCGACAGGGTCGACAGCCCCACCGACAAGGACATCCCGGCGCAGCTGGTCACGGTGAACGCCCTGACGCGGAAGAGCATCAAGAGCACCGTCATCGCGGACGGCATCTACACCGTGGACGACATCTGCACTGCCGCCTACAAGGCGGACTGCGCGGCCATCGGCCTGAAGTAGCCCAGTCGGGCCGCGCGCCGGGTCCTGTCGCGGCCGGACCGCGAACGGGCGTGGGGTCAATGCGGCGTCGCGCCGGTGTTCACCCCCGAGGGCGGGGGCAGAGCGGTGGCCGCCGACCCGCACCGGGGCATCCTCCGGTACCCGGAAGCCCCGGCCTCGTCCCGCCGGGGCCGTACGGGTGCCCGGGGCACCCGGGGGAAGCGGGTACAACGATGCACCTGTGGCGCCCGGATCCACCACCATCAGCTTGCTGCAGTGAGAGGGGCGGAGGCCCGAAGAAACAGGGCGATACCGGTGGTTTGCGGCAGCCGTGGCACGGAGAGCCGTGTTGCGGACCCGGTCGGGGCCGCGCATAGTTGCGCTGCGGACGTGGCAGTAAACCGGGGGTGGAATGGGCGATGGCCGGGCACGCGACGGATGAGCATCCGCACGGTGCCGACCGACTGTGCGGGGCCGGGGATCGCGTGTATTCCCGTGCTGTGCGCCGGGGGCGGGTACCGCGCACGGACGTCAAGCAGGTCCCCTGCCTGCTGGAGTTGGCTCTGCTGCATCCGGACCCGGACGATATGGACTGGTTGGTCCCGACACCCCCGCAGGAGGTCATGACCCGGCTACTGCACGGGGTGTATGAGGAGGTCAGGAAGAGTCAGCGGCGGGTGGGGTCGGCGGTGGCCGCCTTCGAGTGGTACGCCGGTCTGGGGCGGCAGTTGCAGGCGCTGTCGGCTCCGGGCGAGGGCACGGCCATCCGGGTGCTGGACGGGCTGTCCCGCATCCAGGCCGCGATGGACGAGGCGACCGAGGCGTGCACCACCGAGGTGCTCACGGTGCAGCCCGGCGGCATCCGGCGCGAGGCGGAGCTGACCGAGGGCCTGCACCGGGCGCTGGCGCTGCGCGGCCGGGGCGTGCGCATGCGCGACCTGTACACGCACGTGGCCCGGCACGGGCAGGGTCTGCTGAACTACCTGGAGCTGATGGGTGACGCCGTCGAGGCCCGCACCCTGGACGAGGTCATCGACCGGCTGATCCTCTTCGACCGCACGGTGGCCTTCATCCCCGCCAACGCCGAGCGGACGATGGCCTTGGAGCTGCGCCATCCGGCCGTGGTCGAGTACCTGGTGACCGTCTTCGAGCGGCTGTGGCGGCTGGCGATACCGCTGACCGCTCCGCTCCCCGACACGGGCATCGAGGGCATCTCGCACCGCGAGCAGTCCATCGCCGCACTGCTCGCGGAGGGCCACCAAGACGCGGTGATCGCCGAGCGGCTGGGCATCAGCGTCCGTACCTGCCGGGCACATATCGCCCGCCTGTCGGACACGCTCGGCGCGGTGAGCCGCACGCAGCTGGGCGTGCGGATCGCGCAGGTGGGGCTGGACGGGCCGCCGCGCACCGGTACACCGGACGGGACCGGCGTTCCCGATCAGGAGTCTCCGAGCGCGCGGTGAGCTGCCCGGGCCGGGCGACCGCGGTCCAGCAGCGCTCGATCGCGGTCGTGCGCGGTCTCGCCGCGTGGGCCGACGAGGCCGGCGCGCGGCTGGATGGAAAGGCACTCCTCGGTTGCCTCGTCCATGGCCTCGGTGATGGCCCGGTTGATCCGTACCGTGCCGCTGAGGAGCCGCAGTACCCCGGTGTCCGCCGATGGGGAGTGGTGTCCGTCGACGATGCGCGCCGTGGAGGCGCGCAGCAGCCGGCGCAGGGCCGCGGCGGGAGCGGTCGGTTCGAGCCGGCCGGGGTCGTCGCGCGCCGGGTGCGGCAGGCCGCAGTCGGTCGGACAGGGGACCTCGACGGCGTCATCGGCCTGTATGGGTCCGTCGCGCAGCGCCGCGTTCGTACAGCTTCACTCCTGCCGCGCACAGTTCCTCGACGCCGTGCTCCGGATGCGGTGCCGTGGTCACGCGGTTTCCTCCCCCTGCTCGAGGATCCCCGGCTTTGCCCGTGTGCGGCGTTCCTCCGCGGGTCACGGCATCTGGTGCGGGACGACGGCCGGGTCGACCGGCTCCGGTCGGCTCACGTCCGCGACGGCCGGCCGCGGCAGGCCGAAGTCCAGGAGGCGGACGGCGGCTTCGGCCTCGGGCGCGGGATCACCGCGTGGGTCCCCGCCCCGGGGCGGTGCTGTCCTTGCTGAGGATTCCCGACTGGGCGATGAGGTAGCCGAGTTGGGCGCGGCTGCCGCTGCCGAGGGCTTGGGCGAGCTTGGCGATGTGGGCGCGGCAGGTGCGGACGTTCATGCCGAGGCGGCGGGCGATGGCCTCGTCGACATGGCCCTCCACCAGAAGCTTGGCGATGGAGTGCTGGATGTCGGTGAGGCCGTCGGGGGTGGTCTCGTACCGCCCACCCATACTGAGCGGCACCGCGCGGCTCCATATGAACTCGAAGACCTTGATCAGGTAGCGGACCAGGCCAGGGTGGCGCAGTTCCAGCGCGACCTGCTGGTCGTCGCGTATGGGGATGAAGGCGACGGTCTCGTCGCAGATGATGAGGCGCTCCACGAGCTCGTCGATGGTGCGGTACTCCGCCTTGCCGTCGGCGAGGTGGGCGGCATACGCGAGTTTCTCCGGGCTGTAGCGGGCGGTGTGCTGGTAGAGGGTGCGAATCCGGACCCCGCGTTCGATCAGCGGCCGGTCGCGCTCCAGGCCGCGCATCACGCTTCGTTCGGACATGCGGTCGCTCGGCTGGATCGTGAGCACCTCCGTCTGGCACTGCGAAGTGGCCAGGTTGAGCGCCGCGTTGATCCGGTCACCGCCCTCCAGTAGCGTGAGAGAGTCACTGGTCGCCGCCGCCTGCGTACTGAGGGACATGAACGGTTCGAAGGCGTCGGCCAGTTCGATGGACAGTCGTCGACGCTCCGTTATCTCGCGTTCGATCGGGCTGAGCCGCTGAGCCAGGGCGATCGCCGGGAGCACCGGACGGAGCCAGTCCGGATCTTCCGGATCCGGGTGGAGCAGAGCGAATTCCGTCAGGCAGGGAGCGTCCTGGGCATCCACGCGCGCGACGCGTCCCGTGCGCAGTGCTGTGGCGTAGATGCGGCTGCCTTCCTCGCACAGCTCTGTTACCGCATGGGGATGCGACCGTTGTGCCCGATTCGTTGCCAAATCTCCACCCCCCAGGGTCCTGAACATGCAGGAACATGATGCACCGATTGTGTGGCCATCACGTGCCCGAATGAGCCATCGTCGTATCTGACGGGGGAAATGGGGACCTTCAGGTGAGGACGAAGCCGAAGATGCGCAAGAAAATGCTTCGCTCGGTGCTTGTGGCAGCCTTGTCCGCCGTCGTGACCTTCGGTGCGTTGACTGGCTTCTCCGGTGCGAAGGGTGATGTCCGAGCAAACACGAGTTGGCCGACCGTGGCCGTGGAGCCCACGGCTGGGGCGGCAGGGGGGCTGACGTGACCACTCCGCCCGACGACCGTTCCTTCCGCCGCGAGATGGCCACCGCCTATCGCTCCGGCTGGCACTTCATCGACCTGGTCACCGCCATCCCCCACAGCGGTGACTCGCTGATGGTGACCGTCTTCGGTGAGCCGGTCGTCGTCACGCGGGACGAGGACGAGGATGTGCGGGCGTACCGGTGCCTGCGCAAACCCCGCGGGGCGCCACAGCCGGTGCGATGTGCCATCCGGTACGGAATGATCTTTGTGAACCTGGACCAGCGAGACCACCGGCTGGCAGACCCGGAAGTCTCTGACGTGAGGACCATCTCGGCCACCCCCCGCAGTGCCTGACGCGATTCCCCCGTCGTAAAAGATCGCTCAGGTACTTCCCCCCGCAGCGGCGTCACCGTGACCTGAACACGGTGACGCCGCTGCAGTTTTCTGGGGGGACATTTCCTCGTACGGGCGCGTTTCCGCGGTGCTCCACCGTGGCCGAAACCCGCTCAACCCCGCCCCAGGGCCCGCGTCACCTCGATCTCTATCACCACGCGTGACGGGTTCGGCGACGGGGTCCGCTCGTAGCGCTCGGCATAGCGCCGCTCCGCCGCCGCGACCCGGTCCGGCTCGCCGCGGACGTACGCCCGTCCCTCCAGCGTCGCCCACCGGCGCCCGTCCACCTGGCACACGGCGACCCGGGCGCCGTCCGGCCCGGCGGCCAGGACGTGGGCCGCCTTGGCGCTCGCCTTGTCCGTGATCACCCGAGCCAGTCGTGCCTCGGGCTCGTATGTCACCCCGACGGGCACGACATGCGGGCTCCCGTCCGGCCGGAGCGTCGTCAGCGTGCACAGATGCCGTTCCCGCCAGAAGCGGAGGTACGGCTCATCGGGGGCACCCGGATCCACGGAGTACTTGCTCATGCGCCGGAAGCTAGCCAAAACGCCCTCCCGGCTCCACCTTGAGTGGAATAGACTCAACTTTGTGTACGTTGGTTAAGTCAGAAGTGGAAGACTTCAGGTGGGAGACACGGCCGACGAGCCGACGCCGAAGAGGAGAACACGAACGTGGACGCCGAGCTGACCAACAGGAGCCGGGACGCGATCAACGCGGCCAGCAACCGGGCCGTGACCGAGGGACACCCGGACCTCACGCCTGCCCATCTGCTCCTGGCTCTGCTCCAGGGGCAGGACAACGAGAACATCACCGACCTGCTCGCCGCGGTCGACGCCGACCAGGCGGCCGTACGCTCCGGTGCCGAACGTGTACTCGCCGGGCTGCCCAGCGTGACCGGGTCCACCGTCGCGCCCCCGCAGCCCAACCGCGAGCTGCTCGCCGTGATCGCCGACGCCAACGAGCGGGCGAGGGAACTCGGCGACGAGTACCTCTCCACCGAGCACCTGCTCATCGGCATCGCCGCGAAGGGCGGGGCGGCCGGTGAGGTGCTGTCGGGGCAGGGCGCCACCGCGAAGAAGCTGCTGGAGGCCTTCCAGAAGGCGAGGGGAGGGCGACGCGTGACCACCGCGGACCCCGAGGGACAGTACAAGGCCCTGGAGAAGTTCGGGACCGACTTCACCGCCGCCGCGCGGGACGGCAAGCTCGACCCGGTCATCGGGCGGGACCAGGAGATCCGGCGGGTCGTGCAGGTGCTCAGCCGCCGGACCAAGAACAACCCCGTGCTCATCGGCGAGCCCGGCGTCGGCAAGACCGCCGTCGTCGAGGGCCTCGCCCAGCGGATCGTCAAGGGCGACGTGCCCGAGTCGCTGAAGGACAAGCGGCTGGTCGCGCTCGACCTGAGCGCGATGGTCGCGGGCGCCAAGTACCGGGGGGAGTTCGAGGAGCGGCTGAAGACCGTCCTCGCGGAGATCAAGGACTCCGACGGGCAGATCATCACCTTCATCGACGAGCTGCACACCGTCGTGGGCGCGGGTGCCGGCGGCGACTCCGCCATGGACGCCGGCAACATGCTCAAGCCGATGCTGGCGCGCGGTGAGCTGCGCATGGTCGGCGCCACCACCCTGGACGAGTACCGGGAGCGGATCGAGAAGGACCCGGCGCTGGAGCGGCGCTTCCAGCAGGTGCTGGTCGCCGAGCCGACCGTCGAGGACACCATCGCGATCCTGCGCGGCCTCAAGGGCCGGTACGAGGCCCACCACAAGGTGCAGATCGCGGACAGCGCGCTGGTCGCGGCGGCCACCCTGTCCGACCGCTACATCACCTCCCGCTTCCTGCCCGACAAGGCCATCGACCTCGTCGACGAGGCCGCCTCGCGCCTCCGTATGGAGATCGACTCGTCCCCCGTCGAGATCGACGAGCTCCAGCGCGCCGTCGACCGGCTCAGGATGGAGGAGCTTGCCCTCGACAAGGAGACCGACCCCGCCTCCCGCGAGCGCCTGGAGAAGCTGCGCCGCGACCTCGCCGACAAGGAGGAGGAGCTGCGCGGCCTGACCGCCCGCTGGGAGAAGGAGAAGCAGTCCCTCAACCGGGTCGGTGAGCTGAAGGAGCGTCTCGACGACCTGCGCGGGCAGGCCGAACGCGCTCAGCGCGACGGCGACTTCGACACCGCCTCCAAGCTGCTGTACGGCGAGATCCCGGCCGTGGAGAAGGAGCTGGAGGCCGCCTCCGAGGCGGAGGAGGAGGTCGCCCAGGACACCATGGTCAAGGACGAGGTGGGCTCCGACGACATCGCCGACGTCGTCGCCTCCTGGACCGGCATCCCCGCCGGGCGCCTGCTGGAGGGCGAGACGCAGAAGCTGCTGCGCATGGAGGAGGAGATCGGCAAGCGGCTCATCGGGCAGAGCGAGGCCGTACGGGCCGTCTCGGACGCCGTGCGCCGCAGCCGCGCCGGGATCGCCGACCCCGACCGGCCCACCGGGTCCTTCCTCTTCCTCGGTCCGACCGGTGTCGGCAAGACCGAACTCGCCAAGGCGCTCGCGGAGTTCCTCTTCGACGACGAGCGGGCCATGGTCCGCATCGACATGTCTGAGTACAGCGAGAAGCACAGCGTGGCCCGGCTCGTCGGCGCGCCTCCCGGCTACGTCGGCTACGAGGAGGGCGGCCAGCTGACGGAGGCGGTGCGCCGCCGCCCGTACAGCGTGATCCTGCTCGACGAGGTCGAGAAGGCCCACCCCGAGGTCTTCGACATCCTCCTGCAGGTGCTGGACGACGGCCGGCTGACGGACGGTCAGGGCCGCACGGTCGACTTCCGCAACACGATTCTCGTGCTCACCTCCAACCTGGGCAGCCAGTACCTGGTCGACCCGGTGCTCAGCGAGGCGGAGAAGAAGGAACAGGTGCTGGAGACCGTCCGGACCTCCTTCAAGCCGGAGTTCCTCAACCGGCTCGACGACCTGGTGGTCTTCTCCGCGCTCAGCAAGGAGGAACTGGCCCGCATCGCCCGGCTCCAGATCGACCGGCTGGCGAAGCGGCTCGCCGAGCGGCGCCTCAACCTCGAGATCACCCCCGAGGCGCTGACCTGGCTCGCCGACGAGGGCAACGACCCGGCGTACGGCGCCCGCCCGCTGCGCCGCCTCGTCCAGACCGCCATCGGCGACCGCCTGGCCAGGGAGATCCTGGCCGGCGAGGTCAAGGACGGCGACACGGTCCGGGTGGACGCCTTCGGTGACGGGCTGATCGTGGGCCCGGCGACGGGCAAGACGCTGTAAGGCCCGTCCACGGCCACCGTACGGCCCCCTCATCCGGTCACCTTCGGGTCACCGGATGAGGGCGCCGCCGGATTGTGGGCGGGCCGGGTCAGGTGTCAGTGGTGAGGACGACGTACACCATCACCAAGAACCACAGCGAGAACACCAGGCAGCCCCACCACGGTGCCCCCAGCAGCCACCGCACCTCTCTCTGCATGCGCATGACCGCATCCTCGTCCACGGGCACGCACGGCGCCGGTCGCTCAGACGGTGAACGCCGAGAACCGCACGAGTGCCGTGTCCGGGCCCTCGTACGTCACCTCCACCCGCACGGCGTTCGCGCCGAAGCCGGGGTCGGCCTCGCCCGGCACCTGCCCCGCGTAGTCCCCGTTGCCCTCGGTGAAGCCCAGGTCCAGGCAGAGGTCGACGGAGTCCTGGCCGCAGAACTCCGTCTCCGGCCCGGGCGCGTCCGGATAGGTGGCCGCCAACCAGTCGCGCACGCCGTCGCGCGGCATGCGGAAACGGGCCACATAGTCGGTGTCCAGCCACACCTGGACCGTGCAGTGTGCACCGTGGGCGCCGGCCGGCGGCTTCGCCCCGCCGAAGGCCAGCGCTTCGGCGCACGGCACCTGCTCGGGCGCTCCGCCGAGCGGGTAGTCCGACCGTGACCAGACCGCCACCAGCACGACCAGGCCGGTCACGAGCAGCACCGGCACCGCCGTGATCGCCGCGAACAGACCCCACCTGGTCCGGCCCCGCCCCACCGGCACTCCCACCATTGCGCTCCCTGTCCGCACCACGCCGTCTCCCGTCCTTGTGCACCGGCTCCGCACGTCAGGCCGGATCATGTCAGCCGACGGCTGACAGGCCCCGGCGGGGCTTGCCACCCCCCTCCCCGGATGAGGGAGGATGGCGGGATCCGTACGAAGGGAAAATCACGGTGACCATCGACCCGTCCTCGATTCCGAACTTCGGGGGCCAGCCCGACCCGCAGCCCCAAGGACCGGCGGGCCCCGTCGTCCCGGATCAGGATCTCGTGAAGCAGCTCCTCGACCAGATGGAGCTCAAGTACGTCGTCGACGACGAGGGTGACCTCGCGGCGCCGTGGGAGCAGTTCCGTACGTACTTCATGTTCCGCGGGGAGGCCGAACAGGCGGTCTTCTCGGTACGGACGTTCTACGACCGGCCCCACAAGATCGACGAGAAGCCGCAGCTGCTGGAGTCCATCGACGACTGGAACCGGCGCACCCTGTGGCCCAAGGTGTACAGCCACACCCACGACGACGGCACCGTCCGCCTCATCGGCGAGGCGCAGATGCTGATCGGCACCGGCGTCGACCTCAACCACTTCGTCTCCTCCACGGTCAGCTGGGTGCGCGCCGCGATCGAGTTCGACAAGTGGCTGGTCGAGCAGCTCGGCCTGGAGCAGGAGGTCAACGACGCGGACGAGCCCGAGGACGACGAGGAGTAGTCGCTCCCGGGACGATCCGCAGGTCTACAGCGGCGTGTGGGCGATCACGACCAGGTACGCGCCGTACGCACAACTGAGCCCGGCCAGGGCGCCGACCACCACGGTCGCGTGCCAGGGCCGGGCTTTCGCCGTCCGCACCAGGGCCCGGGCCGGCGGCAGCAGCAACGGGAACGCCGGCAAAAGGAATCGGGGCTTGGACCCGAAGAAGCCCGAGCCGCCGAGTGCGATCAGCAGCAGGACACCGCTGTGCACGAGCAGGGGGAGCGGGGCGCGGTCGAGGAGCAGCAGCGCGTACAGCAGGACCGCCGCCGCGACGATCACCACCGTCATGGGGAAGACGAAGCTGCCGCCGTGCAGGAGCAGGTGCCTGACGAAGTGGAGTGAGCCCCGCCCGAAGTCGAACCGCGATCCCCACAGGCGCTGCACCTCGAAGTAGCCGCCGAGCAGGTTCCCCTTGCGCCGGCCGACCCACAGCACGAACGCCGGCCACCCCAGTGGGGCGAGGGCGGCACCCGTCCACAGGCTGTGGGAAACCCGGCGGCGCTCACGGCGGGCGCGGTACACCTCGTGACCCGCCGCGGCGAGCACCGCCGCGGCGACCGCGAACCCGTTGGGCCGGGACAGTCCGGCGAGCGCCGCCAGGCCGCCCGCCCACACCCATCTCCCGGCCAGCACCGCGTACAGCGACCAGGCGGCGAACGCGGTGAGCACCGGTTCCGTGTACGCCATCGACAGCACCACGGAGTGCGGGAGCAGCCCCCACAGCAGCACCAGGGCGATGCCCACCGCCCGTCCGTGCAGCCGGGCGCCGACCGAGAAGATCCCGCAGGCGGCGACGGCCGCCGCGGTCCATGACACCACCAGCCCCGCCGCGCCGCCGCCCAGCGGGGACAGCGCGGTCACGACCCGCACCAGCGCCGGGTAGAGCGGGAAGAACGCCAGGTCGCTGTGGACGACGGTCGGGTGGACGTACACGGTGCGGCCGTATCCGTGCGCGGCGATGCCCAGGTACCAGGCCGAGTCCCACGACCTGCCGAGCAGGGCGAGGGGCTGCCGGCCGGTGGCCCGGGCGACCAGGGCGAGCACGGTGACCCCGGCCAGCCGGGCGGCGGCGAAGACCCCCAGGGCGACGCCGCTCGCCGCCGCGAGCGACAGCGGGGGCCGGGTGCGGGCCCTGTTCCCGCCGGGTTCGTGCCGGACTGCGGGAGCGGGGACGGCGGTGCTGGCGGTGCTCGTGTGGCTCACATCTCCGCACCTTGCAGGGGCCGACGGGCGGGCGCGAGACGGGCGCCGCCGAGCGTGTGACGGGGGCGCACTGGCAAGATCGGTACGACCACTCGCGGGACCACGCGACCGATGTCGAAACGGGGATGAACATGTTCGGAAAGAGGGAAGCGCACCTCGTCGTACTCAACGACCTCGACGAGGCGCGCGCCGCGCTGCGGAAGGCGCTGGACGACGCCGACGCGGAGACGGCGCCCGGGCTGCGGCGCGCCCTGGAGATGGCGGACGGCATCGGCGCGGGCGAGGATCCGCGCGTGCGCTGGACCCGCCAGGTCCTCGCCGAGGCCCGGCTGGACCCGAAGGAGCAGGAGATCGCCGCGATCCGGGCCGTACGCGGCGCCCTGCCCGGCCTGAGCCTGGTCGCCGCGGTGGACCTGGTACGGCGGTGCCAGGCACGCCCGTGAGGGGCTGGGCTCCTCACAGGCGCCGTAGGCGTTCCACCGCTTCCCGCAGCACCTCCTCGCGCTTGCAGAAGGCGAAGCGGACGAACGGGGCGCCTGCCTCGCGGTTGTCGTAGAAGACGGCGTTGGGGACGGCGACGACGCCCGCGCGTTCCGGGAGGGCACGGCAGAAGGAGATGCCGTCCTCCTCGCCGAGGGGACGGATGTCGGTGGTGACGAAGTAGGTGCCCGCTGGCCGGAAGACCTGGAAGCCGGCGTCCGCCAGCCCGGCCGCGAGGAGGTCCCGCTTGGTCAGCATGTCCGCGCGGAAGCCGGCGAAGTAGGAGTCGGGGAGGGCCAGCGCCTCGGCCACCGCGTACTGGAAGGGGCCGGACGCCACGTAGGTCAGGAACTGCTTGGCCGAGCGGACGGCGGCGACCAGCCCGGGCGCTGCCGTCACCCAGCCGACCTTCCAGCCGGTGAAGGAGAACGTCTTGCCGGCCGAACCGATCGTCACCGTGCGCTCGCGCATCCCCGGGAACGAGGCCGGCGGCAGATGCTCGGCGTCGTCGAACACCAGGTGCTCGTACACCTCGTCCGTGACCACCAGCAGATCGCGCTCCACCGCCAGCCCGGCGATCGCCGTGAGCTCCTCGCGGGTGAGCACGGTCCCGGTCGGGTTGTGCGGGGTGTTGATCAACAGCAGCCGGGTGCGGTCGGTGACGGCCGCGCGCAGTTCGTCGAGGTCGAGCCGGAAGCCTCCCTCATGCGGGCGGAGGGTGACCGGGACGCGCGTACCGCCCGCCATCGCGATGCTCGCCGCGTACGAGTCGTAGTACGGCTCGAAGGCGATCACCTCGTCGCCGGGTTCCAGCAGCGCCAGCAGCGACGCGGCGATGGCCTCCGTGGCACCGGCCGTGACCAGGACCTCGGTGTCGGGGTCGTAGGAGAGGCCGTAGCGCCGCTGCTGGTGCGCGGCGATCGCGGTGCGCAGCTCGGGGACGCCCGGACCCGGCGGGTACTGGTTGCCGCGCCCGTCGCGCAGGGCCCGCACCGCCGCCTCCCGTACCTCCTCGGGGCCGTCCGTGTCCGGGAAGCCCTGGCCCAGGTTGATCGACCCGGTCCGCACGGCCAGAGCCGACATCTCGGCGAAGATCGTCGTCCCGAACTCGGCGAGCCGGCGGTTGAGCAGAGGGCGAGCGCTGGAGGTCATGCCGGTCATCCTGCGCCGAAGCTCTGGACTTCCTCAACTCTGCTTTGGCGCGGGAGACGGCAGGGCATCCCCCGTTCACCACAGTCACGGGGGAACGGAAGGAGGGTGACGCCATGGCCATCGGCATCATCCTGGCGGTGATCGCGGTCCTGTTCGTCGCGTCCATGCTGAGCGGTAAGCGCAGGGGCCGGTCCTACGGGAAGGGGCTCGGGAGCGGGTCCTCCCGGCGGTCCGGCGACAGCAGCTGGTGGGTGGCGGGAAGCTCGGGCTCCGCCGCGTCGTGCAGCTCGTCCTCGGGCGGCCACGGCGGACACGGGGGGCACGGGGGTCACTCCTGCGGGGGCCACTCGTCGTGCGGCGGGTCGTCCTGCGGGGGCGGCTCGTCCTGTGGCGGCGGGGGCGGATGCGGCGGAGGCAGCTGACACGGGGCAGCTGAGCTCCACCCAGGCCCTGTCGAGCCGCACACCGAGCGCCCGCCGGCGGAAGGCATCCGGCGGGCGCTCCGTTGTGCGTGCGCGGGGGTGCGCCTCGTGCCTGGGGCGCACGCCGTGGTTGAACAGTTGAGCTGTAGAGCCCCCTGAGGGATGGAAACCCCACGAAGTTGGGTAAAAACGCTTTGGCGACGCCACCGTTCATGATTCCCTCTCCTTCACCAACGCAGCCCCTCGGGGGTCCCGCGACACCTTTCCCGGCTGGGCGGCCGGGCCGGCTCGGGCAGACGTGGCCGATCTCCCGGTGTCGACCGAGGTGCGCCCGGCCAACTCGCCTCCATTCCTTTTTCACTTCCCTGCCTTTTCTTTGCGTGCTAGCGGAGCCGATCCATGCTCACGACCCTGAACACCTCCTACACCGATACGCGCGCCGCCGACCTCGCCTGGGCCCTGGGACGCGAGCCGCTCCCCGCCCTGGCCACGCTCGACCTCGAACTCACCGGAGCCAAACTGCAGTTGAGACTCCTCGGCGCGTCCCACCAGGTGCTCCTGGAGGAGGAGCGGGGCAGTTGTTCGGAGACGGTGGCGTGCATCCCGGGGTCCAGCACGCCCCTGCCGCTGGGCGTGACCAAGCGGGTCGGCGACTGGGAGTACGAGTTCGCGGCGCGCGTGGAGGTCCTCTCGCCCGGCTCCTTCGCGGGCCGCGCCCAGGAGTTGCTGGCCCTGGTCTCCGACCACCCGCACGGCCTGGCCGGCGTCTTCCCCGGCAGCCCCCACGCCTTCACCGCGCTCCTGGCGCAGCGCCACGAGGACCAGGTGCACTGGCGCACCTGGCACGCCTACCCGCAGGACGGCCAGTTGGTGGCGACGCGGACGAAGGTCGGGGCGCGGTGCCGGCGAGTCACCTGAGGGCCGGACGGACCCAAGGCGCCCGTACCAACCCGAGTTCACACGTGTGGGTGACGAGGCGCACCGCACCCGTGACGTAACGTCGCAGCGTGATCGAACCGCACGCGCCCGCCCCGCCCGGCACACCGCCGTCCTGGGGCGCCCCCGCGCGGCTGCCCGTCCGGCCGGCGACCGGACGCTTCCTGGTCCTCGCGGGCGTCTTCGTCTGCGCGGCCTGCGGACTCGTGTACGAACTCGAACTGGTCGCCCTCGCCTCCTACTTGATGGGTGACTCGGTCACCCAGGCCTCCGTGGTGCTGTCCGTGATGGTCTTCGCGATGGGCGCCGGCTCCCTTGCCGCCAAGCGGCTGCGCCGGCTCGCCGCCGCCGGTTTCGGCGCGGTGGAGGCGGCCCTCGCGCTCGTCGGCGGCTGCAGCGCGATGGCCCTGTACGCGGTCTTCGCCTGGACCGGCGACTGGGGAGGCATGTGGGCCGACGGCCCGCGCTGCCTCCTGGTCGCCTTCTCCCTCGCCATCGGCCTGCTGATCGGCGCCGAGGTCCCGCTGTTGATGGAGCTGATCCAGCGCATCCGGCGGCAGGACGCGGGCGGCGCGGTGGCCGACCTGTTCGCGGCGGACTACGTCGGCGCCCTGGTCGGCGGCCTCGCCTTTCCCTTCCTCCTGCTGCCCCGGCTGGGCCAGTTGACCGGCGCGCTGCTCACCGGCACGGTCAACGCGGTGGCCGGCGGCGCCCTGGTCCTCGGCCTGTTCCGGCGGGACCTGACCCGCCGGGCCCGCTGGCTGATGCTGCTCGCCAACCTCACCGTCCTCGGCGTCCTCGCCTGCTCCGCCGTCCTCGTCGACGACTTCGAACGGGCCGCCCGGCACGCGATGTACGGCCACGACGTGCGCGTCGCCCTCCAGACCGACGTCCAGGAGGTCGTCCTCACCGGCGGCACGCACGGCCGGCCGCTCGACCTGTTCCTGGACGGCCGGCTGCGGGTCGGCGGCCGGGACGAGCGCCGCTACCACGAGGCGCTGGTCCACCCCGCGATGACCGGACCCCACGCGCGCGTACTGATCCTCGGCGGCGGCGACGGGCTGGCCGCCCGCGAGGTGCTGCGCCACCGGGACGTGCGCCGCGTGGACGTGGTCGAACTCGACGCCGGCCTGCTCCGCCTCGCCCACCACGACCCCGCCCTGTCCCGCCTGAACGGGTATGTGTACGACGACGCCCGCGTCCACACCACCACGGCGGACGCCTTCCGCTGGCTGCGCGGAGCGCCGGCGGCGAGGTACGACGTGGTGATCGCGGACCTGCCCGACCCCGGCATCACCGCCAGCACCAAGCTGTACTCCCTGGAGTTCTACGGACTGGCCCGACGGGTCCTGGCCCCGGGCGGCCGCCTGGCCGTGCACGCCGGTCCGGTCTCCGCCCGACCCCGCGTCTTCTGGACGGTGCAGTCCACGCTCCGCGCCGCCGGCCTCGCCACCAGCCCCTACCGTGTCCCCGGCCACGACCTGGGCTTCGCGGCCGGCCCCCACCGCTCCGCCGGAGCCTTCCCCGCCCCGCACGACTGGGGCTTCCTCCTGGCCGCACCGGGGACGACCGCACCCCCGCTGCGCCTGGACCCCCGCCAACCGCGCCCGCGCACGCTGACCCAGGCCGGCCTCACGGCCGCCGCCCGCTCGGCGGCCCGCACGCGGGTGACGGGGCTGCCCGCGTCGACGTTGGTGCATCCGCGCTACTGACGCGTCACCGAGGGGGGTACTTACCGGCCACTCCTGGGTAGGCTCAGCCGTCATGGAGCACGAGGTCTTCCTTCCGGTTCCGGCCGAGCGGCTGAGGGAGGCGCTCGCCGACCCCGCGCGGATCGCCCGGGCGGTTCCCGGGCTCCAGCAGGACACCGGCGCCGAACCCCTCACCGGGCGCCTGAAGGTGCGTGTCGGCAGCCACTCCATCACCTACCGCGGCTCGCTCCGCGTCTCGCCGGGGGCGGACGCCGCGTACGTCGTCGAGGGCGACGCGACGGAGACCCGCGGCACCGGCACGGTCACCCTCGCCTTCACCCTCCGCCTCCGCGACACCGACGGCGGCACCACCGTCACCGTCCACGGCACCGCCACCGGGGACGGCCGCGTCACGGAACTGCCGCGGGACGCGGTGACCTCGGCGGCACTGCGGCTGCTGAACCGCTTCCTGGAGGGCCTGGGTGCGGAGCCGGAGGCCGAGGGCGAGCCGGAGGCCGCCGGCACGGCCACCGCCGAGGGCGCCGCCGCACCCTCCGTCTTCGACAGCGAGATCCCGCCCTCCGGCCTCGACGAGGACGTCGTCACCGAGGGCACGGCCATCGGGGACTTCCCCGAAGCCGGCGGGCCGCCCGCCGAGGCGGCGCACGCGCGGCGGACGATGATCGGGCGCAGCGCGGAGGAGGTCGACCACGCGCCGCCACGCGGCCGGTACGCCCCCGTGCCGGCACCGCAGACCGTCGCCGCGCGCTCCGTGCTGCGCTGGGCGGCCCCGGCGGCGGCGCTGGCGCTGGCGTCGGCGATCGTGGTGGGCCGGGCACTGCGCAGACGCCGCTGAGCGCCACCGCCAGGACCGGAACGTCCTCTTGAACGCCCCAGTAGGGTCGTCCCGTGAGTAACAAGGACATCGCTCTGACCGCGGGCGACGCGGAAGTGACCCTGCGGCCCGCCCACGGTGGCCGGGTCGGCGGGCTGAGGATCGCCGGCCTCGAACTGCTGCGGCAGGGTGACCGGTTCGGGTGTTTCCCGATGGTCCCCTGGTGCGGCCGGATCCGGGACGGCCGCTTCCTGGACGGCGCCACCGTCCACCAGATGCCGCTCAACTCCCCGCCGCACGCCATCCACGGCACCGCCCGCGACGGCGTCTGGCGCACCGCGCGGGTGAGCGCCGACGAAGCGGTCCTCACCTACGACCTGGTCGAGCCGTGGCCCTTCCCCGCCCGGGTCACCCAGGCGGTGACACTGACCGAGGACGCGTTGACGCTCACCATGTCCGTGGAGACGTACGACTCCTCCTTCCCGGCGCAGATCGGCTGGCACCCGTGGTTCAACCGGAACCTCGGCGGTGAGGACGTGCGCCTCGACTTCCACCCCGCCTGGCAGGAGGAGCGCGGCGACGACCACCTGCCCACCGGCAACCGGATCCAGCCGAAGCCGGGCCCGTGGGACGACTGCTTCGGCATGCCGGGCGGCGTGGACGTCACGCTCGCCTGGCCGGGGCAACTGGAGCTGAAGGTGACCAGCCGGGAGGAGTGGGTCGTCGTCTACGACGAGCAGGAGGACGCGGTGTGCGTGGAGCCGCAGACCGGCCCGCCCAACGGCCTCAACACGCTCCCGCGCCTGGTCACACCGCTGGAACCGCTGGAGGCCACGACCACCTGGACCTGGCGGCGCCTCTAAGCTGGTCGGCATGACGGACGTTCGCGGCGAGCTGCTGCAGCAGATCAAGGACAAGGCCGTGGTGCACGGCAAGGTGACCCTGTCGTCGGGCAAGGAAGCCGACTACTACATCGACCTGCGCCGGATCACCCTCGACGGCGAGGCCGCGCCGCTGGTCGGTCAGGTCATGCTCGACCTGACCGCAGACCTCGGCTACGAGGCGGTCGGCGGGCTCACCCTGGGCGCCGACCCGGTGGCCACGGCGATGCTGCACGCCTCCCACGCGCGCGGGAGGAGGCTGGACGCCTTCGTGGTGCGCAAGGCGGGCAAGGCGCACGGCCTGCAGCGCCGCATCGAGGGCGCCGAGGTCAAGGGCCGCCGGGTGCTCGCCGTCGAGGACACCTCCACCACGGGCGGCTCCGTGCTGACCGCGGTCGAGGCGCTGCGCGAGGCCGGTGCGGAGGTCGTGGCCGTGGCGACCATCGTGGACCGGGCGACGGGGGCCGCCGAGGCCATTGCCGAGCAGGCCGGGGTGCCGTATGTGTACGCGTACTCGAAGGACGACCTGGGGCTTGACTGAGCGGTTATCCACAGGCTGGACAGGGTGTCCGAAGCAGCCTGCCAAGTCTGGAAAGATGGCCCCGACGATGACGTCACTCCCTAGGTCAGGGCCGTAATCGCAGAACGCAACCCGCACATACAAGGAGCGGACAGATGCCCATCGCAACCCCCGAGGTCTACAACGAGATGCTCGACCGGGCGAAGGCAGGCAAGTTCGCCTACCCGGCCATCAACGTGACCTCCTCCCAGACCCTGCACGCGGCCCTGCGCGGTTTCGCGGAGGCGGAGAGCGACGGCATCATCCAGGTCTCGACCGGTGGCGCCGAGTTCCTGGGCGGCCAGTACGAGAAGGACATGGTCACCGGCGCGGTCGCGCTGGCCGAGTTCGCCCACATCGTCGCCGAGAAGTACCCGGTCACCGTCGCCCTGCACACGGACCACTGCCCGAAGGACAAGCTCGACGGGTACGTACGTCCGCTGCTCGCGGTCTCCGAGGAGCGCGTCAAGGCCGGCCGCAACCCGCTCTTCCAGTCCCACATGTGGGACGGCTCCGCGGAGACCCTCGCCGACAACCTCGCCATCGCCCAGGAGCTCCTGGAGCGCGCCCGCGCCGCCAAGATCATCCTCGAGGTCGAGATCACCCCGACCGGTGGCGAGGAGGACGGCGTCTCGCACGAGATCAACGACTCCCTCTACACCACGGTCGACGACGCGATCCGCACCGCCGAGGCCCTGGGCCTGGGCGACAAGGGCCGCTACCTGCTGGCCGCGTCCTTCGGCAACGTGCACGGCGTGTACAAGCCGGGCAACGTCGTGCTCCGCCCCGACCTGCTGAAGGAACTGAACGAGGGCGTCGCCGCGAAGTACGGCCAGCCGGCCGGCAGCAAGCCGTTCGACTTCGTCTTCCACGGCGGCTCCGGCTCCACGGCGGAGGAGATCCTCACCGCCCTGGAGAACGGCGTGGTCAAGATGAACATCGACACCGACACGCAGTACGCCTTCACGCGTCCGGTCGCCGACCACATGTTCAAGAACTACGACGGCGTCCTGAAGGTCGACGGCGAGGTCGGCTCCAAGAAGACCTACGACCCGCGCACCTGGGGCAAGCTGGCCGAGGCGGGCATGGCCAAGCGCGTCGTCGAGGCCGCGCAGCACCTGCGGTCGGCGGGCAACAAGATCAAGTAACCGCCGGTTCGCCGGACACCTGGCTACGGGACGGCCATGGGGGGATGATCCCTCCATGGCCGCCCCCGCACAGCAGGCCCCCGCGGTACGGATCTCCACGCCCACGGGCAAATGGATCCTGCTGACCACCGTCCTCGGCTCCAGCATGGCCATGCTGGACTCGACGGTCGTCAACGTCGCGCTGCCGCGCATCGGCCGCGACCTCGACGCGAACCTGGCCGCCCTGCAGTGGACGGTCAACGCGTACATGGTCACGCTGGCCGGGCTGATCCTGCTCGGCGGCTCCCTCGGTGACCGCTACGGCCGCCGGAAGATCTTCGTGCTCGGCGTGATCTGGTTCGCCGTCGCGTCCCTGCTGTGCGGGCTCGCCCCGAACCCCGGCGTCCTGATCGCCGCCCGCGCCCTGCAGGGCATCGGCGGCGCGCTCCTCACCCCCGGCTCCCTCGCCCTGATCCAGGCGTCGTTCCACCCCGACGACCGGGGCAGGGCGGTCGGCCTGTGGTCCGGCTTCGGCGGGATCGGCGCGGCCGTCGGCCCGTTCCTGGGCGGCTGGCTGGTGGCCGGTCCCGGCTGGCGCTGGGTGTTCCTCCTCAACGTCCCGGTGGCGCTGCTGTGCGCCCCCGTCGCCGTACGCCACGTCCCCGAATCCGCCGACGGCCGCACGCACGGCCGCTTCGACGTGCTCGGCGCCGCGCTCGGCGCGCCGGCCCTCGCCCTGGTCACCTACGCGCTGATCGAGGCCCGGAACGGATCCCTGGCCGTGGCGCTGACCGCGCTCACGGGAGTGGCGGCGGGCGTCGCCTTCGTGTACGTCGAGAAGCACCGCCCCGACCCGATGCTGCCCCCGGACATCTTCGCCTCGCGCCAGTTCACAGCGGTCAACCTGGTCACCCTCTGCGTCTACGCGGCCTTCGGCGGCTTCTTCTTCCTCACCGCCCTCCAGCTCCAGGTCGTGGCCGGCTACTCGCCGCTCGCGGCAGGCACCGCCCTGCTCCCCACGACCGCCCTGATGCTGCTGTTCTCGGCCCGCTCGGGCGCCCTCGCCGACCGCATCGGCCCGCGCCTGCCCCTCACCCTCGGCCCCCTGCTCTGCGCGGCGGCCATGCTGCTGATGCTGCGGGTGGGCGAGCACGCCGACTACCCCACCGACGTCCTGCCCGCCCTGCTGGTCATGGGCGCCGGCATGGTCGCCCTCGTCGCCCCGCTCACCGCCACCGTCCTCGCCTCCGTCGACACCGCCCGGGCGGGTCTGGCCAGCGGAATCAACAACGCGGCGGCCCGCGCGGCCGGCCTGATCGCGGTCGCGGCCCTCCCCCTGCTGGCCGGCATGGGCCCGGAGGCCTACCGCTCGGCCACGGCCTTCGACACCGCGTTCCGCCGGGCGATGCCGATCTGCGCGGGGGTGCTGGTGGCGGGTGCGGTACTGGCCTGCGCGACCGTGCGCCGGCCGCCCCCCGGCTGCCGCCGGCCCGAGTGCCGCACCCACGGCAACGTGACGGCTCCGCCGCTGGAGGCGGGGCGACGGGGTGGTGACACCCTCCAGCTGCGCCCCGCAGGCGCGGGTGAGGGATACCCATCCCCCCGGGGTACGACAGACTGGACCTCATGACGATTCACGAGAACCTCCTGGGCGGCCCGCCCCCGACCCACCTCCCCGACGACCCGGAGCCCCGTGAGCTCCTCGCTCAGGGCACCGCACCGGCGGACGTCGCCGCCCAGTACCCCACCTCGTCCCTCGCCTGGGCCCAGCTGGCCGACGACGCGTTCGAGCGGGGCTCGGTCGTCGAGTCGTACGCCTACGCCCGTACGGGCTACCACCGCGGCCTGGACGCCCTGCGCCGAGGCGGCTGGAAGGGCCACGGCCCGGTCCCCTGGGAGCACGAGCCGAACCGCGGCTTCCTGCGCGCCCTGCACGCCCTCGCCCGCGCCGCGCAGGCGATCGGCGAGCAGGAGGAGTACGAGCGCTGCACGCAGTTCCTGAAGGACTCCTCGCCGGCGGCGGCCCAGACGCTCGGCTAGCGGTCTCTCCCCAAGGCCCGTCTGTGACCAGGCGGGCCTTGCGGTCTCCCGCCCTGGTACGGAGGATGCCGGTGGGGACCGGGGCCCCCGTGCCGGCATCGGCAGGGGCGGACCGCTACCCGGAGCAACAACAGGAGACAGCGATGTCCCACGAGGCTCACGAGCCCGAGACCCCGCATCTCGACTTCCAGGGCACGACGCCGTACGAGGACTACGTCAAGGCGGACGTGCTCACCCACCTCCAGCACACCCTCTCCGACGACCCCGGAGAGATGGTCTTCCTGGTCACGACCCAGGTGATGGAGCTGTGGTTCACCGTCATCGTCCACGAGTGGGAGACCGCGGCCAAGGCGCTCCGCGAGGACCGCGTGCCGGTGGCGATCGACGCGCTGAAGCGTTCCGTACGGGAGCTGGAGGCGCTCAACGGCTCCTGGAAGCCGCTGGGCCAGTTGACCCCGGCGCAGTTCAACTCGTACCGCTCCGCCCTCGGCGAGGGCTCCGGCTTCCAGTCCGCGATGTACCGCCGCATGGAGTTCCTGCTCGGCGAGAAGTCCGCGTCGATGCTCGTCCCGCACCGGGGCGCGCCGCGCGTCCACGCCGAGCTGGAGAAGGCCCTGCACGAGCCGAGCCTGTACGACGAGGTGCTGCGGCTGCTCGCCCGCCGCGGCCACGCGATTCCCGCCTCCGTCCTGCAGCGTGACGTCTCCCTGAGGTACGAGCCGTCGGAGGCGGTGGAGGCGGCCTGGACCGCGGTCTACTCCGGCGACCAGAACGCCGAACCCGCCCGCCTCGGCGAGGCGTTGACCGACGTGGCCGAACTCGTCTGGCGCTGGCGCAACGACCACCTGGTCGCCACCCGCCGCGCGATGGGCGCCAAGCCCGGCACGGGCGGTTCGGCGGGCGTGGCCTGGCTGGAGAAGCGCGCGCAGAAGAATGTGTTCCCGGAGCTGTGGACGGCGAGGTCCCATGTCTGAGCTGTCCGAACCGGCTGCCAAGGCCGAGAAGCTGGACGGGGCGGACGAACTGGCCCCGCTGCGGGACCGGTTCGTGCTGGACGACACGGTCTACCTGGACGGCAACTCCCTGGGCGCCCTGCCCGCGAACGTCCCCGACCGGGTGGCCGACGTGGTCCGCCGCCAGTGGGGCGAACTCCGCATCCGCTCCTGGGAGGAGAGCGGCTGGTGGACCGCGCCCGAGCGGATCGGCGACCGGATCGCGCCGCTGGTCGGCGCGGCACCCGGCCAGATCGTGGTCGGCGACTCCACAAGTGTCAACGTCTTCAAGGCGCTTGTCGCGGCGGTACGCATGGCGGGCGAGGACCGCGACGAGATCCTCGTCGACGCCACGACCTTCCCGACGGACGGCTACATCGCCGAGTCGGCGGCCCGCCTGACCGGCCGCACGCTGCGCCCGCTCACCCCGGCCCAGGTGCCGGACGCGCTCAGCGGCCGTACGGCGGCGGTGTTGCTGAACCACGTCGACTACCGCACCGGCCGCCTGCACGACCTGCCCTCGCTCACGGCCGCCGTGCACGCGGCGGGCGCGCTCGCGGTCTGGGACCTGTGCCACAGCGCCGGCGCGCTGCCGGTGGGCCTGGACGAGCACGGGGTGGACCTGGCGGTCGGCTGCACGTACAAGTACCTCAACGGCGGGCCGGGTGCGCCGGCGTACCTGTACGTCCGCCGGGACCTCCAGGGCCGCTTCGACAGCCCGCTGCCCGGCTGGAACTCCCACGCCGAGCCCTTCGGTATGCGGCCCTCCTACGAACCGGCCCCGGGCGCCCTGCGCGGTCGCGTCGGCACCCCGGACATCCTGTCCATGCTGGCCCTGGAGGCGGCGCTGGAGGTCTGGGAGGGCGTCTCGGTCTCCGCCGTCCGCGCCAAGTCCCTCGCCCTGACGGACTTCTTCCTGGAGTGCGTGACGTCGTACGTCCCCGAAGGCCTGGTCGAGTCCCTGACCCCGGCGGCCCATGCGGAACGCGGCAGCCAGGTCGCGCTGCGCTGCGGTGACGCCGGGGACGTGATGAAGCGGCTGATCGAGCGCGGGGTGGTCGGCGACTTCCGCCACCCGGACGTCCTCCGCTTCGGCTTCACCCCGCTGTACGTGGGCTTCGCGGACGTGGAGCGGGCGGCGCGGGTGCTGGGGGAGGTGCTCGGGTAGCGGACCGGCGTCGGCGGCGGACGGCATCCAGAACCGTGCCACCCTCACCGTGCGTGACATCCCCGTGTCCTCGCACGTCACCGGCCTGATACCGTCCCCGCCAACGGCCGATCTCCCACCTCGTCCGTCAAACCCGTTCCATCGCTGAGAGGTTGGAGCATGCCGGACGACGTCGCCGCATCCCGCGCCGCCGCAGAAGAGGAGTCGGCCTTCTCGCACCCGCCCGTCGCCCCGGACGCGACCGCCACCTACGGCGACCACCCCGACCAGCTGATCGACTTCTACGCGCCGCGCGGCGAGGGCGGCCCCGGCGGACTCGCCCCCCTGGTCGTCGTCCTGCACGGCGGTGCCTGGCGCGCTCCGTACGACCGCCGCCACATCACCCCGTTCGCCGGCTTCCTGGCCCGCAGGGGCTTCGCCGTCGCCAACGTCGAGTACCGTCGCGGCGGTACGACCCCGGCGCAGGGCGCCGGCGGCCAGGTCGCCGGCCGCTGGCCGGACACCTTCGACGACGTGGCGGCAGCCCTGGACGCGCTTCCCGCCCTGGTCCACGAAGTGCTGCCGCAGGCCGACCCGCGCCGCACGGTGCTCACCGGTCACTCGGCGGGCGGCCACCTTGCCCTGTGGGCGGCGGCCCGGCACGTCCTGCCGGCCGACGCCGCCTGGCGCACCGACGGCCCCGCCCCGCTGCGCGGAGTGGTCGCCCTCGCCCCGATCGCGGACTTCGCGGTCGCCGCGAAACTGGAGGTGTGCGGCAACGCGGCACTGCAACTCCTGGGCGGCGACGAGACGTTCGCCGAACGCCAGCCGTACGCCGACCCCACCCTCCTGCTGCCCACCGGCATCGCCACCACGCTCGTCCAGGGCCGCGCGGACATGGACGTCCCGCAGGCGGTCGCCGAGTCGTACGCGGATGCGGCGGCGAAGGCGGGCGAGGTGGTGGGCCTGACCCTGCTGGAGGACGTCGGCCACTTCCCGCTGATCGACCCGGCGGCGGACGCGTGCGCGGTGGTGGCGGAGGAGATCGCGCAGTTGGCGTGGTGACGGCATGCCCCGCACGGCGCACGCGTGCGTGCCCGGCACCCGGTCATACCCGTAGTACCTGAGAGCTACGTCCCAGAACAGCTCTCGGGCGGGACGCGAGCGACGAGCCCGGATCCGTAACTTCCCCTCCAGACAAGCCCGATGACCGGGCGGGGACTGGAGGGGGAAGCCGGTATGCGGCTTGGCCGGACGACACGCGACCGCACCGGTGCACGGCGCCGCGGTTCCCGAGGGCGTCGCACCCTCCTGGCCGGTTTGATCACCGCCGCCCTAGTGGTCCCCCTCTCCGCCGCCACCCGCCCGGAGGTGCGGGCCCCGGCCCCCGCCGCCCTCGCCCCGTTGACGGCGGCCACCCTTGACGAGGCCTACACGGCCAACCGCGCCAACGCCGCGCGGGCGTCCCGGATGGCCGCCGCCGACGGCGACCGGCGCCGTGCCGCGGCGGACCGCTCACTCGCCGGCCCGGCCCGTCACCTGCTCGCCTTCGACGGCCGGGGCGCGGGCCTGGCGACGGAGGTCTTCGGCGACCTCGCCCACGCGGACCGGGTGGCCGTCGTGGTCCCAGGCTCCGACACCTCCCTCGACACCTACGCCCGCTTCCACACGGCCGCGTCCGCCCTGTACCGCGAACTCACCCGGCAGGCCACGCCCAGCACCCGCACCGCGGTTCTCGCCTGGCTCGGCTACCGGACGCCCGGCACGGTCAGCGCCACCGTCCTCACCGTGGGCCGTGCCGAGCAGGCCGCCCCGCGCCTCAGGGACTTCGTCGGCGAGCTGCGCCGTGTCACCGGCCCGCACACCCACCTCGCCCTGGTCTGCCATTCGTACGGCTCGGTGGTCTGCGGCCGCGCCGCCACCGGCCTCGCGGTGGACGACCTCGCCCTGATAGGCAGCCCGGGCACGGGCGCCGACTCGGTCGCGGCCCTGCACACGCCCGCCCGGGTCTGGGCGGCCCGGGGCAGCGAGGACTGGGTGGCGGAGGTGCCGCACGTCAGGGCCGACCTGTTCGACACCACCGTCGGCTTCGGCACCGACCCGGTCTCCCCGGCCTTCGGCGCCCGCCTCTTCGGGGCCGCCGACGCCGGCCACAGCGGCTACTTCACCCGGGGCTCGACCGCCCTCGCCAACCTGGCCCGGATCGTCCTGGGCGAGACCTCGGAGGTGACCGGTGCCTGAGCCGACCCCCCGCCCACCGTTCCGGCAGGGCATACGACTCCCGCACGGCGTTCGACAGGGCGCCCGCAGAGTGGACGCCGCCACGCCCGTCTCCCGGGACCGCGCGGTCGACGCCCTGCGCGCCTTCGCGATCCTCGGTGTGGTCCTCGGCCACTGGCTGGTCACCGCCCTCGTCGTGGACGGCGGCACGCTGCACGCGGCGAGCCCGCTCCAGCACATGCCCTGGCTGGCACCGGTCTCCTGGGCCTTCCAGACCCTCGCGGTCTTCTTCCTGGTGGGCGGCCACGTGGCGACACAGGGGTACGCCTCCGCGCGCGCCCGGGGGACGTCGTACGGGGAGTGGCTGCGCGGCCGGCTGTCCCGGCTGTTCCGGCCGGTGGCCGCCGTACTGGTCCTGTGGACGGTGGCGGCGACGGCCCTGCTCGTCACGGGCACCGAGTTCGAGACGGTCCGCACCCTGGTCAGACTCGCCCTCTCCCCGCTCTGGTTCCTCGTGGTCTTCGCCGTCCTGACGGCGGCGACCCCGCTGGTCGTCCGGCTCAACCCGATGTGGCCGCTGGCCGTCGTCCTCCACGTGGACCTTCTCCGTTTCGGCCTGGGCGGCGCCCCGTCCTGGCTCGGCTGGCTGAACGTGGCGGCGGGCTGGCTCGTCCCCTACACCCTGGGGGCGGCCTGGACCCGGGGTGAGCTGGACACCCGCCGGGCGGGCTGGGTGCTGCTCATCGGCGGGGCGACGGCCACCGCGGGACTGGTCGCCTGGGCGGGCTACCCCGCGTCGATGGTCGGCGTTCCGGGCGCGTCCGTCTCCAACCTCAACCCACCGACGCTGGCCGCGGTCACCTTTGGCCTGGGCCAGTGCGGTCTGGCGCTGCTGTTGCGCGACCGCCTGCGCCGCGCGATGCGACGGCCCCTGCCCTGGGCGGCGGTGGCCCTGGTGAACCTCTCCGCGATGACGATATTCCTGTGGCACCAGACGGCCCTGATGGCGACCACGGCCACCGTCCTCCCGGCGGGCCGCCTGCCAGGCCTCCACACCCTCCCCGACAACCTCCTCTGGGTGGCATCCCGCCTGGCCTGGCTCCCGGTGTTCGCCCTCGCCCTCGCCGTCTGCCGGGCCGCGTTCCGCTACCACGAGCAGCCCCGTCACCGGCGTTCACACGTGATCCGTGCGCACCGGCCGTCCGACCGGAAGGCGGCCGTGGAGGAGCGCCGTGTCTAGGGTGGTGCCCGTGACGGAACGGGGGACCCAGCGTGTGCTCGCCGGCCCGGGCCTGCGCTGGCTGCGGGTGTTGCGTGACGACCTGTGCACCGCCCGGGCGGATCCGCTGCCCCTGTTCGTGTGGCTGCGCTGGCTGCCGCACAGCGTGCTGTGCCTCGCCGCGCTCGGCATCACGCTCGGCGGCACGGCCCAGCTCCTGGACCAGGGGGTCGGGTACGCCTTCCTGATCGGCCTCGCGCAGGGCGGCGCGGTGGTCCTCGCCCTGTGGCGGCCGATCCCGGCGTGGTGGCTGTCGACGGCGGCCATGATCGTGGGGGCCGTCGCGGTGCACGGCCGGCTGTTCGCGGGCGGGACGGCGCAGTTCCCCTGGCCCTGGACCGCGGCCGGGATCATCGCCCACCTGCTCGTGCTGCTGCTGCTCGCGTTGCGGGTGCGGACCAGGGTGTCCGCGGAGGTGCTGGCCCTGACCGCGCTGGTCACCTATGTCCTCGAAGGGTTGTGGGGTGGGGCGAACTACCAGCCCACCGGGGTGGTCGCGGTCGCCCTGTCCGCGGTCGTCGTGGTGCTCGGCATGGCACTGCGCGGCCGCCGTGAGGCGCGCGCGGAACTGGGCCGGCAGACGACGCTCACCGCCGAGGAACGGGCGCGGCGCACGCTCCTGGAGGAGCGCAGCCGCATCGCGCGCGAGCTGCACGACGTGGTCGCCCACCACATGTCCGTCATCTCCATCCAGGCCCAGGTCGCCCCGCACCTCGTGGAGAACCCGCCCGAGGAGCTCAAGGAAAACCTCGCGGGCATCCGCGAGAACGCGCTGGAGGCGCTGACCGAGCTGCGCCGGGTGCTCGGCGTGCTGCGCTCGGAGCATCCCGAAACGGGGAACCCCCTCGACGGGTCGGCCACCGGGTCCGCCCCGCACGCCCCGCAGCCCGGCCTGGACCGGCTCGACGCGCTCGTGGAGAACACCCGGGCCGCGGGTCTGACCGTGACCCTCGAGGCCAAGGGCGAGCGGCGACCGCTGCCGCCGGGCGTGGAGCTGTCCGCGTACCGGATCGTGCAGGAGGCGCTGAGCAACGTACTGCGGCACGCTCCGGGCGCGACCGCCCGCGTCGAACTCCGGCACACCGCTTACGGGTTGATCGTGGAGATCGTCAACTCGCGGCCGACGCGGCCCACACCGCCGTCGCCGGGTGTCGGGCACGGGCTGCTCGGCATGCGGGAGCGGGTCGCCATGCTCGACGGCTCCATGGTGGCGCACTCCCTGCCGGACGGCGGCTACAAGGTGATGGCGTTCCTCCCCACGTCCCCGCGCGCCGGCGCGGACTCCGCAACCGACCCGAAGGACGGCACCGCATGACGAGCGGCCCCATCCGCGTCCTCATCGCCGACGACCAGCAGATGGTCCGTCAGGGCTTCACCGTGCTGCTCAACACCAAGCCCGACATCGACGTGGTCGGCCAGGCGGTGGACGGCCTGGACGCGATCGCCAAGGTGGCCGAACTGATCCCGGACGTCGTCCTGATGGACATCCGCATGCCCGAACTGGGCGGCATCGAGGCCACCCGCCGCATCACCGCCGAGTACCCGGACATACGGGTGCTGGTGCTCACCACCTTCGACCTGGACGAGTACGTGTACGAGGCACTCCGCGCCGGTGCTTCCGGCTTCCTGCTGAAGGACGCCTCCGCGGACCAGCTCGCCGAGGCGGTCCGGGTGGTGGCCGCCGGTGACGCGTTGCTGGCCCCCGGGATCACCCGCCGTCTGATCGCCGAGTTCTCCCGCCTGGACGGCAGCCGCCGGGCACCCCTGAAGCAACGGGTCGGCGGCCTGACGGAACGCGAGACGGAGGTGCTCGCGCTGATCGCCCAGGGTCTGTCGAACGCGGAGATCGCCGAGCGCCTCGTCGTCGCGGAACAGACGGTGAAGACCCACGTCGGCCGCATCCTGGTGAAACTCGGCCTGCGCGACCGCACCCAGGCGGCGGTGTTCGCCTTCGAGTCGGGCCTGGTCCGCCCGGGCGGCCGCTGACCCCGGAGGGGCGACCCGTAGTACCTGAGAGGGACCCGGAGGAACCCCCCCCCCCACCGGTGACGACCGCGCCCCCGCCCGCGCCTACCGTTTGGGACGTGACCGAGACGACGCAGACGCAGACGACACTGCCGGGGGCGGACGCCAGGCCGCGCAGCCCGGAGTTCCGGCTGGCCGCGGACGCCCTGCGCGGGCTGCGGCAGGACCTGTTCCAGGATGCCTTCGCCTATCGCCCGCTTCCCCGCATGAGCGTCGACGGCCCGCTCACCGGCCGGCTCACCGGCCGGGCGCTGGAGTACGCGGCCTGGACCCGGCACGCCGTGGTGGCCGCCGCCGGCGCGGTGGCGTTGCTGACCGCCATGACGGACGACAACAGCGGTGGCTTCGTGGCCCTGCTTTCCGGACTTTTCTGCCTGGCCCCGGTCCTGCTCACCCTGGTCCGCCCGGTCGGCGCCTTCTGGCTGTCCTGGGCGGCGACGGCGGCCGCCGCCGTCCTGGGCACCTCCTGGGACAACTGGCCGTGGCTGCCCGGCAGTTTCGTCACCCACCTGGTGGTGCTCACGGTGGTCGCCCTCCGCACCCGTCCGCGCACGGCGGCCTGGATGTGGGTGATCACCGCGGGGTACGGCTTCGTCGCCGAGTCCCTCTTCGGCGCGAGCCACTTCAACACCAACGTCGGCCCCATGCTGGTCGTTTCCGCGATAGCCCTGCTGGCCGTCACGGTCTGGCGCATACGCCGCGATGCCCGGCAGGAGGTGACCGCCCAGCAGTCCGCGACCGAGCACGAGCGTTCCCGCCGCACCCTGCTGGAAGAGCGCACCACCATCGCCCGCGAGCTGCACGACGTGGTCGCCCATCACATGTCCGTGGTCGCCATCCAGGCGGAGGCCGCGCCCTACCGGGTGGAGAACCCGCCGCCGGAGTTGGAGAAGGCGTTCGCCACCATCCGGGAGAACGCGGTGGCGGCGCTCACCGAACTGCGCCGCGTCCTCGGTGTCGTCCGCGCGGAGGACTACGAGGCCCCGGACGCCCCGCAGCCCACGCTCGCCGACCTGGACGCGCTGCTCGCCAACGTGCGGGAGGCGGGCCTCGGCGTCGAGAAGGTGGTGACGGGTGCGGTGCGCGACCTTCCGCAGGGCGTAGAGCTGTCGGCCTACCGGATCGTCCAGGAGGCGCTGAGCAACACCCTGCGGCACGCTCCCGGAGCGAGCGCCCGCGTCGAGATCGGGTACGTCCTCGGCGGGCTCGGCCTGCGCGTGGTCAACGGCCCGCCGCCCGCGCCGTCCCTGCTCAAGCCCTCACCCGGGGCCGGCCACGGCATCACCGGGATGCGGGAGCGGGTGTCCATGCTGAACGGCGAGATGACGGCGGGCCCGGTGGACGACGGTGGCTATGAGGTGGCGGTGTTCCTGCCGGTCACCACGGCGATCGAAGGGACCGCATGAACATCCGGGTACTGATCGCGGACGACCAGATGATGGTGCGCGAGGGCTTCTCGGTCCTGCTCAACGCGATGCCGGACATCGAGGTCGTCGGCGAGGCGGTCAACGGCCGTGAGGCGGTGGAACGCGTCCGCGAGCTCTCCCCGGACGTCGTCCTGATGGACATCCGCATGCCCGAACTGAACGGCATCGAGGCCACCCGGGAGATCGTCGCCGCCGACGGCTCCGCCAAGGTGCTGGTGCTGACCACGTTCGACCTCGACGAGTACGTGTACCAAGCACTGCGTGCGGGAGCCTCCGGGTTCCTGCTCAAGGACGCCTCGGCGCGGCAGCTGGCGGACGGGGTACGGGTGGTGGCGTCCGGGGAGGCGCTGCTCGCCCCTTCGGTCACCAGGCGGCTGATCACGGAGTTCTCGCGGCTGGCCGAGTCCCCGCGGCTTTCGGCGACGGCCCAGGCGGCGTACGGCGACCTGACCGAACGGGAGACGGAGGTACTGGTCCTCATCGCCCAGGGCCTGTCCAACGCGGAGATCGCCGAGCGGCTGGTGGTCGCCGAGTCGACGATCAAGACCCACGTGAGCCGGATCCTGGTCAAGCTGGGACTACGGGACCGGACGCAGGCGGCGGTGTTCGCCTATGAGGCGAGGTTGGTCACGCCGGGGTGAGATTCAGGGCGGTGAGGATGGTGGTGAAGGCGGGGGTTGGAATGGTGACTTACGCCAGTTGTCGGGAGTGATCACCGGGCGCCTCACAGTTCGTAAATCCCGGAACAGGGCGAGTTGGGCCTCGGAGTCAATGGAAAGCGTGCCGTGAGGACCGTCGCCTGCCACGGCTTGGGAGCGGCTGGCGGAGGCGGAGGAGGGGCGGGGGTGTGGCGTTGGTCCGGGTTTGTGCCGGCTCTGGGGCCGGCAGCCGCTGGCCGGAAACGGCAACCGGGGCAAACTGGTGTGGTGTGAGCTTGCCGCCGCTTGAGGTGGGTGTGGGGGCCGCTCGCTTCTTTGTCAGTGTCGTGCTTCCGCGTCCCGCGCCAAGGCGCTACGTGTCGGCTGCGCCGATGGCCTTTCGGGCCCCCTTGACCCGGGCCGCCCAGCACGGGGAAGAAGCGGGCGGCCCCCACGGCGACGCCACAGCCAACGGCAGGGCAGCCCACCCACCCAGGGGGGCGTCCCCTGTCGGGCCCGGCCGCTGAGACCCCTGTTCAGCAGCCCGGGCGACCGGCTAGCGTCCGGTCATGGCAGCTGCTGATGACCTCGCGTTCGACCCCTGGGACCCGGAGTTCGTGTCCGATCCGTACCCGGCCTATGCCGAGCTGCGGGAGAGGGGGCGGGTGATCTGCTTCGAGCCCACCGACCAGTGGCTGGTACCGCACCACGCGGACGTCTCGGCACTGTTGCGGGACCGCAGGCTCGGCCGGACGTACCAGCACCGCTTCAGCCACGAGGACTTCGGGCGCACGCCGCCCCCGCCCGAACACGAGCCGTTCCACGTGCTCAACGATCACGGGATGCTGGACCTGGAACCACCGGACCACACCCGGATCCGGCGCCTGGTGTCGAAGGCGTTCACGCCGAGGACCGTGGAGCAGCTGAAGCCGTACGTGCACGCGCTGGCGGAGGACCTGGTGTCCGCGCTGGTGGAGGCGGGCGGTGGTGATCTGCTGGCGGACGTCGCCGAGCCGCTGCCGGTCGCGGTGATCGCCGAGATGCTGGGGATCCCGGAGTCCGACCGGGCCCCGCTCAGGCCCTGGTCGGCGGACATCTGCGGGATGTACGAGCTGAACCCGTCCGAGGACGTGGCGGCGAAGGCGGTGCGGGCCTCGGTCGAGTTCACGGAGTACTTGCGTGCGCTGATCGCCGAGCGGCGGAAGGAGCCGGGTGACGACCTGATCTCCGGTCTGATCGCGGCGCACGACGAGGGGGACCGTCTCACCGAGCAGGAGATGATCTCGACCTGCGTGCTGCTGCTGAACGCGGGCCACGAGGCCACGGTGAACGCCACGACCAACGGCTGGTGGGCGCTGTTCCGGAATCCGGAACAGCTGGCGGCCCTGCGCGCCGACCACTCCCTCGTCCCCTCGGCCGTGGAGGAGCTGCTGCGCTACGACACCCCGCTCCAGCTCTTCGAACGCTGGGTGCTGGAGGAGATCGAGGTCGACGGCACGACGATTCCCCGGGGTGCCGAGATCGCCATGCTCTTCGGCTCCGCCAACCACGACCCGGCCGTCTTCGCCGACCCCGGCCGGCTGGACCTGACCCGTAAGGACAACCCGCACATCTCCTTCAGCGCGGGCATCCACTACTGCATCGGCGCGCCCCTGGCCCGTATCGAGCTGGCCGCGTCGATGACGGCGCTGCTGGAGAAGGCCCCGACGCTGTGCCCGGCGGCCGAGCCGGAGCGGAAGCCGAACTTCGTCATGCGAGGTCTGGAGGAGCTGCGCGTGGAGGTGCGCTGAGGCGGCCGCGGACGGGCCGGGTGAAGGCGCCGGCCTTGGCGGTCACCAAGTCATGTCCCGGCGCCGCGGCCCCGCCAGTCCCACCCCCACCCTCACCGACACCACCGCGAGCTTCGCCATTGATGTGAAGCCGACTGAAAAGATTGCCAGCACGACCATTGCGACGAGGTAGCTCGCGGGGGCGCCGATGCCGTTGCCCGGCGACACCATGAAGGGCACGTTGCCGGTCCTCGCGATGATCGGGGCGGCGGTCGCGACCGCCATGAAGACCACGCCCAGCAGGCCCGCCGCGTTGGGTTTGAGCCGGTTAACCGGGCCTTCGTCCGCTGTACCGGTCGCCGGGGTGACGCCCTCGTCCACTGCCATCGGGTGGCCCCTTCCGCCTGTGCCGGGTGGGTCCTGATGGAGCAGCATGGTGCAGGGGAGAGGGAGTGCTCAAGGGGTCGGCGCGATTAAATATTCGTCACCAGACCATTGGGGGTGGATCTGATCACGCAATCCCGTCCGGATGAGTGAGCGCTTGGCTACGGTGGCGGCTGGTCTGCATCCGTGGGAGGGCGGATCATGACGTTGATGACAGAGCGACCGACGACAGGCGGCACCAAGCCCCGCAGGGAGTTCGAGGAACTGCCGGCCTCCTCGACGAGCTGAACGTGCGGCCCCTTCCTGTACGTGTTTCCCGGCTCCGAATGCGCCTACGGCCCCGCGATATCCACGCTGCTCACCGCCGTGTTCATCGGACCGACGGTCACCGCCCCGACGGCGGAGGTCTCTCCTTCGTCGCTGGGATACGAGGTCCGCTTCACCAAGGCCTTCGGCGAGAATCTCTACGTCCCCGACCCCTTCGGCCGCACCCTCGGCACCACCGGCTTCCAGGCCCCCGGAGAACACGTCACCCAGAAGCCGGCACCATGATCCCCCAAGCCCCCTCCACCACCCGCCACGTCCGTCTCCGCACCGGCCCCGACACCACCGCGTCCGCCCGGTAGCGGAAGTCCGCCCCGGTCACGGTCACCGTCCGCCCGGACGCCAGCAGCGGGGACGCCTCCGCGCCGACCGACACCGGCCGCACCTCCACTTCGGCGACGCCGGCGGTCCCCGGGGTCACCGAGAGGGCCTCGACGGGCTGGTCCAGGCCGACGACCGTCTCCCCGTCGACCTCCACCCGCAGCCGGGACGGCCCGGGGCCGGGGACGGCCGTGGCGAGGCGGGAAGGGCGGGGGGCCAGGGTGCGGACGAGGGACTGGTACCTCGTACGGAGCCATGGGCGGCCGGGGACAGCAGACGGCACCGGTTCCGCCGACGGAGTCACCGGCACCGGCGGAATCCGCAACGCGCCCAGCACCACCCCGTCACTGTCGTCGACCAGCAGATCCAGCCGGCGCTCCACCCCGTCCAGCACCGCCCGGGCGGCCGCCACCGCCCCCGTCGGCACCCCCAGGGTCTCCGCCAGCGCCGGCGAGCCCCCGACGGGCACGAGAGACAGCACGCATCCGGCCAGCTCCCGGTGGCGGTGCAGCAGGGTCACCGCCCGCAGCAGTGCCCGGTCGTCACCGATCACCACCGGCCGCCGCGACCCCCTGCGGCGCAGCACCCGGGCGAATTCCTCGGGGCTCTCCGGCAGGCACACCTTCGTGGCCGCACCCGCGCTGAGCACGTCTTTCGCGATCCGCACCGCCTCCCCGTCCGTCCGCCGGGCGAAGGGATCGATGATCACCAGCAGCTGATCGGACGTCGCGAAGGTCGCCACCTCGGTCCTGCCTCGCTTCCTCGGGTAGCATCTTTGTGCAAGAGCCCCTTGCGCTATTGCGCCAGGGGCTTCGTCTATTCCGGGGCATCCGGTCCGACGGTTGTGCGGCCAACGACGGTCGCGGTGGTACGCGGCGGTGAACCCTACGCGTACGCCTCCGACCTTGGACATGCCCCGCCCGGAAGGGGTGTACGCGCGTGCCCGCACTTGTGCTGCTCGGTGCTCAGTGGGGTGACGAAGGCAAGGGAAAGGCGACCGACCTGCTCGGTGGCTCAGTTGACTATGTAGTGCGGTACCAGGGCGGCAACAACGCCGGCCACACGGTCGTCGTGGGCGACCAGAAGTATGCACTGCACCTCCTCCCTTCCGGAATCCTCTCGCCCGGTTGTACGCCGGTCATCGGCAACGGCGTCGTCGTCGACCCGTCGGTCCTGCTCTCCGAGCTGAGCGGGCTCAACGAGCGTGGCGTCGACACGTCCAAGCTCCTCATCAGCGGTAACGCGCACATCATCACGCCGTACAACGTCACGGTCGACAAGGTGACGGAGCGCTTCCTCGGCAAGCGGAAGATCGGGACCACCGGACGCGGGATCGGCCCGACGTACGCGGACAAGATCAACCGCGTGGGCATCCGGGTGCAGGACCTGTACGACGAGTCGATCCTGACCCAGAAGGTCGAGGCGGCCCTCGACGTCAAGAACCAGATCCTCACCAAGCTCTACAACCGGCGCGCGATCGCCGTCGACCAGGTGGTCGAGGAGCTGCTGGGCTACGCGGAGAAGCTCGCGCCGTACGTCGCCGACACCGTCCTGGTCCTGAACCAGGCGCTGGAGGAGAACAAGGTCGTGCTCTTCGAGGGCGGCCAGGGGACGCTGCTGGACATCGACCACGGGACCTATCCCTTCGTCACCTCCAGCAACCCGACCGCCGGCGGCGCGTGCACCGGCGCCGGTGTCGGCCCGACGAAGATCAGCCGGGTCATCGGCATCCTCAAGGCGTACACGACCCGCGTAGGCGCCGGCCCCTTCCCGACCGAGCTGTTCGACGAGGACGGCGAGGCGCTGCGCCGCATCGGCGGTGAACGGGGCGTGACCACGGGCCGCGACCGGCGCTGCGGCTGGTTCGACGCCGTGATCGCCCGCTACGCGACCCGCGTCAACGGCCTGACGGACTTCTTCCTCACCAAGCTGGACGTCCTCACCGGCTGGGAGCAGATCCCGGTGTGCGTGGCCTACGAGATCGACGGCAAGCGCGTCGAGGAGCTGCCGTACTCGCAGACGGACTTCCACCACGCCAAGCCCGTCTACGAGACCCTGCCCGGCTGGTCCGAGGACATCACCAAGGCGAAGTCCTTCTCCGACCTGCCGAAGAACGCGCAGAACTACGTCAAGGCCCTGGAGGAGATGTCCGGCGCCCCGATCTCCGCGATCGGCGTGGGTCCGGGCCGCGACGAGACGATCGAGATCAACTCGTTCCTGTGAGCCGTTGACAGGATGACCTCACAGCTCACGGGCCGGTCATGAACATGAGCATCTTTGACCGGCCCTTGGGCTGTCTCGTACGAGATCGGCGTCACGCAGGCGGAAGGCCCGCCGATCAAGAATGGGATACCCGCTCATCGCCTTGCCGCGGGCATCGCCTGCAGGTCCACGAACGAGATCCGTCAGCTGATGACCGACCACGAGACCGAGAAGAAGAACCTCGGTCCGGCCGACTTCGCGGTGACGGACTGAAAGCCGACGCGGGACGGGACGCCGGTGTTCTGAGTATCCGGACGCGGTGGACGACAACAAGAAGGTCGTCGGGGGGTTCCTCGAGGCGGTGAGCGAGGCGATCTGGATCTTCACGCTCGCCGGCGGGAAGATCACCGAGATCCGCGCGGTCAGCGACCGCCTCGGCTTGTCCCTGCAGCTGGGGTGGCCCTGGCCGCAGGCGGACCGACCGTACTGCCGCAGGAGGGGAGGGCGCCCGGGTGGGCGCCCTTCTTGCGTGGGGTGAGCGTCAGCTGAACACGATCATCGAGCCCTGCGCCAGGCTTCGCGTCGCCGCCGCGTGCAGACCCAGCCAGACGTGCCGTTCGCGGGCGAAGGGGCTGGGATCGTACGGCGCGGGGACGGCCGGTTCCTCCAACTCCGTCGGGCCGCGGGGCGGCTCGGGGGGCGCCGGGGGGGTGGCCGGGTCGATGCCGATCGACGGTGCCACGAACTCCAGTTCCCGCAGGAGGGTCTGGGAGGAGCCCAACGGGCCGCCGCCCGCGAGGAGTTCGTCGTTGGAGAGGGGGTGCGGGAAGTCGACCGGGACGTACGCGCCCGCGTGGTCGTAGTGCCAGACCAGGTGGGACTGCTGGGCCGTCGACTCGAACATCTCCAGCAACTGCTCGTAGTCACCGCCCAGTTCGTCCACCGGGGTCACCGGCAGCCCGCACACCTGGAGCAGGTAGGCGCGGCGCAGGAAGTGCAGCGCGTCGTAGTCGAAGCCGGCCACCGGGGCGACCTCGCCGGACAGGCCCGGCATGTACTGGTACACCGGCACCGGCGGGAGCCCGGCCTCGGCGAGCGCCTTGTTGTATTGCGCGAGTTCCTCGGCGAACGGGTTGTCCGGGGTGTGGCACAACACGTCGACGAGCGGGACCAGCCACAGGTCACAGGCCAAAGAGGGCTCCTCGCATCAGCACGCGTACAGCATGGCGGTGTGGACAGGGAAGCGTAGTCGGTGCGGCACCCGGTCAGCTCCCCCCGTGCACCTCCCATACCCACACCCCGCCGGTCCACTGCTCATCCGGCGGCCAGACGCTCGATGAGGTCGAGCGAGTGCGCGTTGTACGCGGCGACGATCGCCCGGGCGGTCGCGGAGTCCCGGCGGGCGAGGGCGTCGACCAGTTCCGTGTGCCCGGACCACAGGTGGCCCCGCAGGTCGGCCAGGTGGCGCAGGTGCTGGACCGTGCACACCCAGGACTGCACGCGCAGCCGGTGCAGGAAGTCCGACAGGTAGGGGTTGCCGAAGAGGGCGCTGAGTTCGCGCCAGAAGCGCAGGTCGTAGCCGATCAGGACGGTGATGTCGCCTGCGGTGGCCGCGCGCTGCGCCTCCTCGCCGCGGCGGCGGACCCCGGCGAGGGCGGCCACCGTACGGGGGTCGTCCGGGTTTCCGAAACGCTCGCGGCCGGCGGCGAGGGCCTGGAACATGCCGTCGGTGACCAGGCTGCGGGCCTCGACCATGTTCCGGTAGTCGGCCGGCGTGTACTCCGGGACCCGGAAGCCACGGTGCTGGTCGGCCTCCAGCACGCCCTGCGCGGACAGATCGACCAGCGCCTCCCGGACCGGCGTCGCGGACACCCCGTACTGGTCCGCGATCTCCTTCACGGTGAACTCCCGCCCCGGCTGCAACCGCCCGGCCAGCACCTCGTCACGAAGCGCGTCCGCGATCTGCTGCCGCAGGGTACTGCGGGTCACGGCACCGTTGCCGGGCATGGTCGGGGCTCTCCTCACACGTGCGGGTGCGTACTCGCGTATCTCTACGAGCACGCAACCCTACGCGTTCGAATGCCGTCCGCTACCGCCCCGTCCGGGGGCTGCCGCTCCCCACGCCGCCGTTGCTGCCGCGGCAGTGGCCCGGGGTGCCTACTCGGTGTACTCGTCGGCGACGGACAGCGCAGCGTCCAGCGCCGCCAGCCCCTCCTTCAGCTCCGACTCGGAGACGTTGCACGGCGGCACCACATGCGTCCGGTTCATGTTCACGAAGGGCCACAGACCCTGCTTCTTCGCCGCGGCCGCGAACGCCGCCATCGGCGCGTTGTCCTGCCCGGCCGCGTTGTACGGCACGAGCGGCTCCCGGGTCTCCCGGTCCCGCACCAGTTCGAGCGCCCAGAACATGCCGACGCCCCGCACCTCACCCACGCTGGGATGCCGTTCGGCCAGCGCCCGCAGCCCCGGCTCCAGCACCGACGTGCCCAGCGAGGCCGCGTTCTCGACGATGCCCTCCTCCGCCATGACGTTGATCGTGGCGACGGCGGCCGCGCAGGCCAGCGGGTGCCCGGAGTAGGTGAGACCGCCCGGGTACGCCCGCTTCCCGAAGGTCTCCGCGATCTTCCCGGAGATGGCGACACCGCCGAGCGGCACGTACCCGGAGTTCACGCCCTTGGCGAAGGTCATCAGGTCAGGGGTGACGTCGAACAGGCCGGCCGCGAACCACTCCCCGGTCCGGCCGAACCCGGCCATCACCTCGTCCAGCACGAAGACGATCCCGTACTTGTCGCACAGCTCCCGCACCCCGGCGAGGTAACCGGCCGGCGGGACCATGATCCCGGCCGTCCCCGGAATCGTCTCCAGGACGATCGCGGCGATGGTCGACGGCCCCTCGAAGGCGATGGTCGTCTCCAGATGCTCCAGCGCCCGCGCGCACTCCTGCTCCTCGGTCTCGGCGTAGAAGCGGGAGCGGTAGAGGAAGGGGGCCCAGAAGTGGACGACCCCGGCCGCGGCGGTGTCGGAGGCCCAGCGGCGCGGGTCGCCGGTGATGTTCACCGCCTGCTGCGTACCGCCGTGGTACGACCGGTAGGCCGACAGCACCTTCGGCCGGCCCGTGTGCAGCCGGGCCATGCGCACCGCGTGCTCGACGGCGTCCGCGCCGCCGTTGGTGAAGAAGATCTTGTCCAGGTCACCGGGCGTCCGCTCGGCGATCAGCCGGGCCGCCTCCGACCGAGCCTCGACGGCGAACGCGGGCGCGAAGGTGGTCATGCTCGCGGCCTGCTCCTGGATCGCGGCGACGACCTTCGGGTGCTGGTAGCCGATGTTGGTGAAGACGAGCCCGCTGGTGAAGTCCAGGTACCGCTTGCCGTCGTAGTCCCAGAAGTACGACCCTTCGGCGCCGGCGACGGCGAGCGGGTCGATGAGCTCCTGCGCGGACCAGGAGTGGAAGACGTGCGCACGGTCCGCGGCCTTCACGGCGGCGCCGGCCTGAGGATGGGGCTGAGGGGTCATGCGGGTGAGCGTAGATGTCCGCGATGCGGAAGAGGTATCGGCGTCCTGTTCCGTGGACGGGCGGTTTCCGCGACAGGGTGTCGATCGGATGCGAACCGGTCGGACCGGCTGTTACGGAACCGTAGACACCGCTCCCGGCGAGACCCCTCCCGCGCGCACTATTCTCGATCTGTTGCACACGCGCGTATTTCGGGCCATCGGGGGAGGCGGCGCGGCGATGGAGAAACTGGGGCCGGGGGATCCGCAACGAATCGGGGCGTACCGGCTGCTGGCGCGGCTGGGCGCGGGCGGCATGGGGCACGTGTATCTCGCCCGGTCGGACAGGGGCCGTACGGTCGCCGTGAAGCTGGTCCGCGAGGAGCTCGCCGAGCAGGAGGAGTTCCGGGCGCGGTTCCGGCAGGAGGTGCAGGCCGCGCGGCGGGTCGGCGGCCACTGGACGGCACCCGTGCTGGACGCGGACACCGAGGCGCCCGTGCCCTGGGTGGCCACCGGGTATGTGGCCGGGCCCAGCCTGCAGCAGGTCGTCGGGCGCGACCACGGGGCGCTGCCCGAGCGGTCGGTACGGATCCTCGCGGCCGGGCTCGCGCACGCGCTCAAGGACATCCACGCCGCCGGGATCGTGCACCGCGACCTCAAGCCGTCCAACGTGCTGGTCACCATCGACGGCCCGCGGGTCATCGACTTCGGCATCGCGCGGGCCCTGGAGACCCTGGCCGGGGACGGGCTCACCCGCACCGGCTCGCTGGTCGGCTCGCCCGGCTTCATGGCGCCCGAGCAGGTGCGCGGCGACCGGATCACACCCGCCTGCGACGTCTTCTGCCTCGGCTCGGTCCTCGCCTACGCCGCGACCGGCGCGCTGCCCTTCGGTACCGCCAACAGCGGGGTGCACGCGATGATGTTCCGCATCGCCCAGGAGGAACCCGGCCTCGACGGTGTTCCCGAGGGCATCGCCGACCTCGTCCGTGACTGCCTGAAGAAGGACCCGGCCGCACGTCCGACGCTGGAGATGATCCTGGAGCGCACGGGCGCGGAGGACACGGTCTCCGGGGGCCGCTCCCGGGAGCCCTGGCTGCCGGGGACGCTCGTCGCGCAGCTCGGGCGGCACGCGGTGCGGTTGCTGGAGGCGGAGGATCCGGAGGCGGGGGGCGGGACGGAGGAGGCGGCAGCACCGGCGTCCGGCGCCGACGCGGGTCCCCTGCCCGGCCCTGAGCCCGGCCCCGGGGGCGACCGGATGCCCGATCCCGCTCCCGCCCGGCTGAAGAGCCAGGTTCCCGCGCCCCGTCAGGACCGTATGCCCGACCGCAAGCCGGACCCTGTCCCCGCCGCCTCGCCCGAGCACGCCCCCGCCTCCGACGACGCCTCCGCGCCGCCCCCGCCCGGGGCCCCGGGCCCGCAGGGCCGGCCGGGCGGTGGCGCGTCCCTGAACCACCTCCCCACGATGGTCGCCGGGCAGACACCCCCGCCCGGCGCGCCCCCCGCGCATCCCGCGTACGGCTATCCCCAGCAGCACCCTCAGCCCGCCGCCTACGGCTACCCGCGGCAGCCCGGCCCCCAGGCGCCGTACAACCCGTACGCGGGCGGCCTCGGCTCGACCCCGCCGTACGGTCCGCCGCCCGTCGGCGTCGGGCCGCGGGCGCCGCACGGAAACCGGCGGTCCACCGCGCTGCTCGTGGTGGTGGCGCTGGTCGTCGCGCTCGCCGCGGGCGGCTCGGTGTACGCGATGATGAAGGGCGGCGGCGACGACACCGCCGGCGGCACCGCCAGCCCCTCGCCGGCCACCGGCGCGCCCACCACGCCCGGGCCCTCTCCGACGAGCCCGGAGCCGGCCTCCCCGACCGCGCCGGAGTCGTCGGAGGCGTCGGACGGCGCGATCCCGGCCGGTTACCTGGGCACGTGGACGACGTCCATCGACAACGCCAACGGGCACAACACGCGGGAACTCACCATCCGGCAGGGCGAGGTGGGGGACGCCGTCCTCACGCTCGTCGCCGACGGGCCCACCGACGGCGGCGGCAGTTACCACTGTGTGTTCGAGGCTGAGCTCGCCGAACAGCCCAGCGGTGGCGGCCCGTTGGAGATGGGACCGTCCACCGTCAGTGTGGGCGAGCCCAGTTCGTCCTGCACGCCCGGCGAGGCGACCGAGGTCACGCTGCTGTCGGACGGCAGGCTGAAGCGGGCGAAGAAGGGCAGCGGGGAGAGTCTGACGTACACCAGGCAATGAGGTGGAACGTCCGGCGGACTTCAGCGGACGAGACCACCAACCTCAACGAGGCTCGGGCGGCCGCTGCCGAGGCATGTTCGGGCGGGCGGGCCCCGGTGGTGGCAACGGAAACCGCGTCGACGGGGCCGCCGTCTCCGGCCGCACCCCGGACGCCACCGCCGTCTGGATGCCCAGCGGTGCCGGACCCGTCCGGAACTCCACCATCCAGTCCGCCGTCTCGGCCCGCACCAGCTCCGTCACGTCCTCGGAGAACTTCCGCAGCACCCCGAGACACCGCTCGGCCGCCTCCCCGGCCGTCCCCTCCGTCGGCCCGAGCACCTCCCGCACGCTCTCCGACGCCCAGTCGAACTGCAGCACCTGAAGCCGCCGCTGCACGGCCTGCGCGGTGGCCACGTCCCTTATCCACCCGGACGTCACCCCGAAGAACCGGTCCGCGACCACGCACGCCACCGCCAGCATCAACGCCAGGTATCCCCAGGGAGCGACCCCGCCGACGACCCCCGTGAGATCCAGCAACGGCAGAGAGGCCCCGCACACCGCCCCCAGCGTGGCCCCGCACCGCAGTGCCCGCGCCGCCCGGCGTTTCCCCACCCGGTCCGCGAGATACCAGGCCGCCGTGTCCAACGCCCCCCGCTCCACCCACCGGTACAGCTCGTCCAGCCGCTCCGCCGGCTCCCCCCAGTCCCCGAGCGGAAACGGCCGCCCGGTCAGATCGCCCGGCCGCAGCCCGGCCGCCCCCTCGCCCCGCCCGTCCTGAGGCGGACCCTCGGGCTGCATCTCCGGCTGACCCACCCGGTACTCCCTACTGTCCGACCGACTGATCCCGACCGACTGATTCCGACCGACCGATTCCGACCCGTCACCCTGCGTCATATTGGCCGCCGATGCGCGGCACCCTTCCTACCGCCCAACGGGTGGCGGAGGGGTTGCTTTCGTCTCTTTTCCGCCTGGAAGAGGGCCTTGATCAGGTGTAGGACTCACCTCAATCTCACCCGAAAGAGTGGTGGAGCGATGGCTGGGTGGACCACGTAGGCTCGTCACAACGGAGGAAACGACGAACCAGGAGCTGATCGTGATTCCCGGTGGTGGCCAGCCCAACATGCAGCAGCTGCTCCAGCAGGCCCAGAAGATGCAGCAGGACCTGGCGAGGGCTCAGGAGGAACTCGCGGCCACGGAGGTCGAAGGGCAGGCGGGCGGCGGCCTGGTGAAGGCCACGGTGACCGGCGCCGGCGAACTCCGCGCGCTGCTGATCGACCGCAAGGCGGTGGACCCGGAGGACACCGAGACCCTCGCCGACCTGATCGTCGCGGCCGTGCACGCGGCCAACGAGAACGCGCAGACGCTGCAGCAGCAGAAGCTGGGTCCGCTGGCCCAGGGTCTGGGCGGCGGCAGTGGCATCCCGGGCCTGCCTTTCTAAGACCGGCCACCGCCAACTACCGTACGTACCGTAAGACTCCAGGAAGGGCAGTCCGTTGTACGAAGGCGTGGTCCAGGACCTCATCGACGAGCTGGGGCGGTTGCCCGGCGTCGGTCCCAAGAGCGCGCAGCGGATCGCCTTCCACATCCTGCAGGCGGAGCCGACGGACGTACGGCGGCTCGCGCAGGCCCTCCTCGAGGTGAAGGCGAGGGTCCGCTTCTGCGCGGCCTGCGGCAACGTCGCGCAGGAGGAGCTGTGCGGCATCTGCCGCGACGCGCGCCGCGACCCGGCCGTCATCTGCGTGGTGGAGGAGCCGAAGGACGTCGTCGCCATCGAGCGGACCCGTGAGTTCCGCGGGCGCTACCACGTGCTGGGCGGCGCGATCAGCCCGATCGAGGGCGTCGGCCCCGACGACCTGCGGATCAGGGAGCTGCTGGCCCGCCTGGCGGACGGTACGGTCACCGAGCTGATCCTGGCCACGGATCCCAATCTCGAAGGCGAGGCGACGGCGACGTACCTCGCCCGCATGATCAAACCCATGGGCCTGAAGGTCACCCGCCTGGCCAGCGGCCTCCCGGTGGGTGGCGACCTGGAATACGCGGACGAGGTCACGCTCGGCCGCGCCTTCGAGGGGAGACGACTCCTAGATGTCTGACGCCACGCTGCACGACTCGACGCGGAACCCGGACGACTTCGCGGTCCAGATCGCGGACCAGGTGGAGAGCTTCCTGGTGGCCGTCACGGAGGTGGCGAAGGGCGACGAGCCGGACTCGGCGGTGCCCTTCCTGCTCCTGGAGGTCTCCCAGCTCCTGCTGGCCGGCGGCCGTCTCGGCGCCCACGAGGACATCGTCCCCGACGAGCGCTACGAGCCGGATCTGGGCCCGGAGCCCGACGTGGACGAACTCCGCGAGAACCTCGCACGCCTCCTGGAGCCGATCGACGTCTACTCCGAGGTCTTCGACCCCTACGAGCCCCGCAAGGCGCCCGTCCCGGCCCGGATCTCCGACGACCTCGCCGACGTCATCACCGACCTGCGCCACGGCATGGCCCACTACCGCGCGGGCCGCACCACGGAGGCCCTGTGGTGGTGGCAGTTCTCCTACTTCTCCAACTGGGGCGGCACCGCCTCGGCCGCCCTGCGCGCCCTGCAGTCCCTGGTCGCCCACGTCCGCCTCAACCAGCCGCTGGAGGAACTGGACGGCCTCGACACCGACCAGGACCCGGAGGACGAGGCCCTGGAGATCGAGGCAGGCCGGGTCATGGCGCAGGAGATCGGGGAACCGCTGGGGATCCAGCCGGGAAAGTAGTCCCGGCTCACCATCGCGCCGCCCTTTCCGTGCCTCGGTTCCCCGTCCTCAGCGTGGTGCAGCCCGCTGCCCCCGGTTGGGGACTGCGCTCCCCCGTTGCGGCGGCCCCGGAACGGGATCGTGGTTCCTGTTCCCCTTCAACGCCGTCGTCGCCGCGGCCGCCCCCTTCGCGGTGGACGGCACGCAGGGCGTCATGACCGCCGCCGCGATGGGCGCCCCCTCCCTCGGTGCCGGGGGCCGGCCTCGTGCGGGGCCGGGGGAAGAAGGCCGCGGCCTGACCGGCGGCGACTGTGACCCGGCACACGTTCCGCGTGGCACGGCCCGGGCTGGGCATGCGCTGTTCCGGACGGGCGGGCCGGCATCTCACCATGCGATATCGCGGAGGGGGATTCCGGACGCTCGTTAGACTGAGCCGACCGCAGTACATACCGGAGCGAGGAGCGCACGTGGGCCTTGTCGTGCAGAAGTACGGAGGCTCCTCCGTAGCCGATGCCGAGGGCATCAAGCGCGTCGCCAAGCGGATCGTGGAAGCGAAGAAGAACGGCAACCAGGTGGTTGTCGTGGTTTCCGCGATGGGCGACACGACGGACGAGCTGATCGATCTCGCCGAGCAGGTATCCCCGATGCCTGCCGGGCGCGAGTTCGACATGCTGCTGACCGCCGGAGAGCGGATCTCCATGGCCCTGCTGGCCATGGCGATCAAAAACCTGGGCCACGAGGCCCAGTCGTTCACCGGCAGCCAGGCAGGTGTCATCACCGACTCGGTCCACAACAAAGCCCGGATCATCGACGTCACGCCGGGCCGCATCCGCACCGCGCTGGACGAGGGCAACATCGCCATCGTCGCAGGGTTCCAGGGCGTCAGCCAGGACAAGAAGGACATCACGACCCTGGGTCGCGGTGGCTCCGACACGACCGCCGTGGCGCTCGCGGCCGCCCTGGACGCCGAGGTCTGCGAGATCTACACCGACGTCGACGGCGTGTTCACCGCCGACCCGCGGGTGGTGAAGAAGGCGAAGAAGATCGACTGGATCTCCTTCGAGGACATGCTGGAGCTCGCGGCCTCCGGCTCCAAGGTGCTGCTCCACCGCTGTGTGGAGTACGCCCGCCGCTACAACATCCCGATCCACGTCCGCTCCTCGTTCAGCGGGTTGCAGGGCACGTGGGTCAGCAGCGAGCCAGTCGTCCACAAGACACAGCAGCAAGGGGACAAGAAGGTGGAGCAGGCCATCATCTCCGGTGTCGCGCACGACACCTCCGAGGCCAAGGTCACGGTCGTCGGCGTGCCGGACAAGCCGGGCGAGGCCGCCTCGATCTTCCGGACGATCGCCGACGCCGAGATCAACATCGACATGGTCGTGCAGAACGTGTCCGCCGCGGCCACCGGCCTGACGGACATCTCCTTCACGCTGCCGAAGACCGAGGGCCGCAAGGCCATCGACGCGCTGGAGAAGAACAAGGCCGGCATCGGCTTCGACTCGCTGCGCTACGACGACCAGATCGGCAAGATTTCCCTGGTCGGCGCGGGTATGAAGACGAACCCGGGTGTCACGGCCGACTTCTTCACCGCGCTGTCCGACGCCGGCGTGAACATCGAGCTGATCTCGACCTCCGAGATCCGTATCTCGGTCGTCACCCGCGCCGACGACGTGCCGGAGGCCGTCCGCGCCGTGCACAGCGCCTTCGGACTCGACTCCGACACCGACGAGGCCGTCGTCTACGGAGGCACCGGGCGATGACCCGCCGACCGACGCTCGCGGTCGTGGGAGCGACCGGAGCCGTCGGCACGGTCATGCTCCGGATCCTCTCCCAGCGAGCCGACATCTGGGGCGAGATCCGGCTGGTCGCCTCCCCGCGCTCGGCCGGCCGCAAGCTGGCCGTGCGCGGCGAGGACGTCGAGGTGGTCGCCCTGGACGAGGACGCCTTCGCCGGGGTCGACGTCGCCATGTTCGACGTCCCCGACGAGGTCTCCGCGCGGTGGGCGCCGATCGCCGCGGCGCGCGGTGCGGTCGTCGTCGACAACTCGGCCGCGTTCCGGATGGACCCGGACGTGCCCCTGGTCGTCCCCGAGGTCAATCCGCACTGCGCCCGGCACCGGCCGCGCGGCATCATCGCCAACCCCAACTGCACGACCCTGTCGATGATCGTCGCCCTGGGCGCGCTGCACGCCGAGTTCGGGCTGCGCGAGCTGGTGGTGTCCTCGTACCAGGCGGTGAGCGGGGCCGGGCGGGCCGGCGTGGAGACGCTGCGGGCCCAGCTGTCCCTGGTCGCCGGTACGGAGCTGGGGACCAGCCCCGGTGACGTGCGGCGGGCCGTGGGGGACAACACCGGGCCGTTCCCGGAGCCGGTCGCGCTGAACGTCGTACCGTGGGCCGGGTCGCTGCGCGAGGACGGCTGGTCGTCGGAGGAGATGAAGGTGCGGGACGAGTCCCGCAAGATCCTCGGGCTGCCGAAGCTGCCGGTCGCCGTGACCTGCGTGCGCGTCCCGGTCGTCACCACCCACTCCCTGACCGTCCACGCCCGCTTCCAGGGCGAGGTCACCGTCGACGGCGCCCGCGAGATCCTCGCCACGGCACCCGGTGTCGTGCTGTGCGACGACCCGGCCGCCGGTGAGTTCCCCACCCCCGCCGACGTGGTGGGCACCGACCCGACCTGGGTCGGACGGGTGCGGCGGGCGCTGGACGACCCCACCGCGCTCGAACTCTTCGTGTGCGGGGACAATCTACGCAAAGGCGCCGCGCTCAACACCGCCCAGATCGCCGAGCTGGTGGCGGCGGAATTGTCGTGATGCCCACACGGCATGGGAAAAGCCGGGGATGGGAGCGGATCCATTTGTAGGATCCTGTGTGACGGGATGTGGCCCGGGGCATGGTCCGGACCACTTGAACCGGGCCCCCTCGGCGTTCGAGGATTTTCCTCCCCGCCCTCCGCAACCGCGCGGAGGGCGGGGAGCGTCTTTGCGGACGCCCTTGCGGGGTGCGGAGACGCGTGATCCTGGCGTGGGGACGCCGTGATCGGGGCGTGGGGACGCCCGTTCATATGGGACATAAGGGAAGAGCGGGTCGCATGACGGCATGTGAGGCACGGTCCGATGTGCTGCCGGGAGCGGAAACGCCGTCGGCCGCGTCACCTGACGCAAAAGAGATGCCCGGCGCGTACAACCCCCACGGGGTCGAGCGTGTCCAACAGGCGTGGCAGAGGTACTCGACTTCAGTGCGGCGACCCGCGGTACGGCCCTTCGGCCCCGCGTGGCGCTCCGACCCCGCATGCCCGGCACGCCCGGCGGCATGCCGGTGATCGCGCCCATGCCCGCAGCACGGCCCACCCGCATCCCGAACCAGCGCGACGGCGTACCGACTCAGCGCGAAGGCGCCGAGGAGGCCGTGGCGGCCGGTACCACCGTCGACCACCTCACCGAAACCTACCGGGCGCACTACCGCTCGCTGCTGGGCCTCGCCGCGCTCCTCCTCGACGACACCGCCTCCTGCGAGGACGTCGTCCAGGAGGCCTTCATCCGGGTCCACTCGGCCCGCAAACGCGTCCGGGACCCGGAGAAGACCCTCGCCTACCTGCGCCAGACGGTCGTCAACCTCTCGCGCTCCGCGCTGCGCCGCCGCATCCTCGGCCTGAAGCTGCTGTCCAAGCCGATGCCGGACATGGCGAGCGCGGAGGAGGGCGCGTACGACCAGCTGGAGCGCCGGGACCTCATCAAGGCGATGAAGGGCCTGCAGCGCCGCCAGCGCGAGGTCCTCGTCCTGCGCTACTTCGCCGACATGACCGAGGCCCAGGTCGCCGAGACGCTCGGGATATCGCTGGGCTCGGTGAAGGCGTACGGTTCGCGCGGTATCGCGGCGCTCCGGGTGTCCATGGAGGCATCGGCATGAGCGACCGCGTCGAAGGGGGCGGCTCGCACGACCGCCACGAGCCCTACGCCTGGCACGAGCCGACCGAGCCGCAAGAGCAAGAGCACACGCCATCGCACGCTGGGAACGGAACTGTGAACCACAGCCCCGATGACCAGGGCCCCGACGGGCTCGCTTCGGACGAGCTGGCCCTGCGCCGGATGCTGCACTCGGCCGTCGAGGACATCCAGCCGCGCGACGGCACACTGGACCATCTGCGCCGCGCGGTGCCCGCCCGGCGGGCGCGCAAGCGGCAGGCCGCCGTCGGCATGGCCGCCGCGGCCCTGTTCATCGGCACCGCCGTCCCGGCTCTCCTCCACGTCTCCCACTCCGGCGGCTCCGACCCCAACACCTCCATGGCCGGCCAGGCCTCCCAGGCCCAGAGCGGCGGCTCGGGCAAGAACCCGGACGGCGGGGCCAGTACCGCGGGCGGCTCCAGCGGCAAGACCGGCGGCAAGGGCAAGGACGGCACGAAGGAGACCGGCAAGGGCAAGGGCTCGGGCGACAGCACCGGTTCCACCGGCGGCGCGGGCCCCTCGGCCTCCGCGGACACCAGCGCCCCGGTGTGCACGGCGGCCCAGCTGGGCTCGGCCACCGGGACCGCCGACGCGCCCGACAGCGCGGGCGTCGTCTACGGCACCTTCCGGGTCACCAACGTCTCCGCCACCAGCTGTACCGTCGGCGGTCCGGGCAGCGTGAGCGCGCTCGCGCAGGGCGCCGCGGACCCCGCCAAGATCACCGTCGTCCGGCACGTGTCCGGTGACGCGGCGGCCGGCCTGCCCGACCCGTCCATGGAGGTCGCGGGGCTGGTCCTGCTCCCCGGCTCGGCGTACGAGGAGAAGTTCGCCTTCGTTTCCTCGGAGACCTGCCCCGCGACGGGTGACGGCTCCACGACCGACGGCGGCACGGGCCCCGGCGGCCCCAGCGCGGACCCGAGCCCCACCCAGGACGCCGGCGCCACGGGCAGCACGGACACCAGCGGCACGACCTCCTCCGGGACCACCACCCAACTCCTCACGGAGGACGGCACGGCGGACGGCAGCATCGCGGTCTCCCACACCCCGGAGGCGGGCTCTCCGGCGGCTACGGCGACGGTGCCGAACGCGTGCGCCGGGACGATCTACTGGACCGGGGTGCTGGCGGGGTCGTAGGACTCAGGGGTCAGACCCCCGCGGTCTCCTCCTCCGGCACCAGGCCCAGCGCCGCGTCCCGCGCGAACTCCACCTCTCGCCGCAGCAGCCGGAACCACATGAAGACGACGAAGCCCGCGAAGACGAACCACTCCCCGGTGTAGCCGAGGTTCTGGAACGCCTTGAGGTCCAGACCGGAGTTCGCGGGCGCGGCCGCCGGCACCGCCGTCATCCCCGAGTCCCCCTTGTCGAGTGTGACCCAGGCGTCGTACACCCGGTACGGCACCAGGTTCACCAGCGACGCGGAGCTGATCGCCGCCGTCTGCCCGGCCGGCAGCCCGCCCGCCGTGCTGACGCCGTTGTCCCCCGGCGTCTCCGAGGCCTGCAGCGCACCGGTGACGGTGACCTCGCCGGAGGGCGGGGCGGGGGCCCTGGCCGGGTCCGCGGTGCCGGGCAGCCAGCCGCGCACGACCGGCAGGGCGCGCCCGGAGCCGGTGCGCAGCAGGGTCAGCACGTAGAAGCCGCGCTTTCCGTCCAGCTCCCGGTCGGGGACGAGGAGCTGCTTGCCGTACCGCCCGGTCGCGGTGACCCGCCTGCCCGAGGTGTCCTGGTCGACGGGCAGCAGCTCGGCCAGCGGCCGGGCCGCCTCCTCCCGGTCGGACACGGCCCGCTCGCTCGCGTCACGGTGGTCCTGCACCCGCGCCTCGAACCGGCTCAGCTGCCAGGACCCCATGAACACGCAGAACGGGATGGCGAGCAGCACGAAGACGTTGATGCCCCACCAGCGGGGTGTCAGCAGAAACCGGTACACGCCTTCAACGGTACGGGGAGGCCGCCGCGTCCCCGTACCCGGGAGGCACAAGCGCTCATGATCGCAAAGTTGTCCACAGGCTCCGCACACCCGGCAGCCAAGAGTCGGCGCGGACGGGCAGTATGGGCCCATGACTGGGGCCACGAGTGAGAGCAGCATGCCGGACTGGGAGAAGCGCTTCCGGGCGCCGCGGGTGTCACTGCCCGACTGGGCGGAGGACGCACCCGACCGCTCCCTGTTCGTGTCGAACGCGACGGGGACGTACGAGTTGTACGCGTGGGACCGCGCGACGGGAGAACAGCGCCAGGTGACGTCCCGGCCGAACGGCACGACGGACGGCGTGCTCTCCCCGGACGGCGCCTGGATCTGGTGGTTCGACGACAAGGACGGCGACGAGTTCGGGGTGTGGCGCCGCCAGCCGTTCACGGGCGGCGAGGACGAACTGGCCACTCCGGGTCTTGAGCCCTCCTACCCGGCGGGCCTGGCCCTGTCCCGGGACGGCCGGACGGCGGTCGTCGGCCGCTCGACGGACGACGAGGGCACCACGATCTACCTGGCGCGCGAGGGCGAGGCCCCCTTCGGGCTGTACCGCCACCGTGAGTCGGCGGGCGTCGGCGACCTCTCCCACGACGGCTCCCTCGTCGCGATCGAGCACACGGAGCACGGCGACGCCATGCACTCGGCGCTGCGCGTCCTGCGCCCGGACGGTACGAAGGTCGCCGAGCTGGACGACACCAAGGGCGGCACCGAGGAGCTGGGCCTGGAGGTGCTGGGCTTCGCGCCCCGCGACGGCGACCCGCGCCTGCTCATCGGGCACCAGCGGCGCGGGCGCTGGGAGCCGCTGGTGTGGGACGTCGTCTCGGGTGAGGAGACGGACCTGGCGCTGGACCTGCCGGGCGACGTCGGCGCGGAGTGGTACCCGGACGGCACGGCGCTGCTCATCGCCCACAGCTTCAAGGCCCGCAGCGAGCTGTTCCGCTACGACCTGGACACGCGCGAGCTGACGAGGATCCCCACCCCGCCGGGCACGGTCTCGAGTGCGACGGCCCGCCCCGACGGCAGCGTGGAGTACCTCTGGTCGTCGGCCGCCGAGCCGTCCTCGGTCCGCTCCACCACCGGCCGGGTGGTCCTGGACCCGCCCGGCCTCAAGTGCCCTGGCTCGGTGCCGGCCCAGGACGCGTGGGTGGAGGGCCCGGGTGGCCGCATCCACGCCCTGATCCAGAAGCCGGCCGGCGCTACGGGCCCCCTCCCGACCGTCTTCGACCTGCACGGCGGCCCGACCTGGCACGACAGCGACGCCTTCGCCGCGGGTCCGGCGGCCTGGGTGGACCACGGCTACGCGGTGATCCGCATCAACTACCGGGGCTCCACCGGCTACGGCCGGGCCTGGACCGACGCCCTGAAGCACCGGGTCGGCCTGATCGAACTGGAGGACGTCGCCGCGGTCCGCGAGTGGGCCGTCTCCTCCGGCCTCGCCGACCCCGCCCGCCTGATCCTCACCGGCGCCTCCTGGGGCGGCTACCTCACCCTCCTCGGCCTCGGCACCCAGCCGGACGCCTGGACCCTGGGCATCGCCGTCGTCCCGGTCGCCGACTACGTCACGGCCTACCACGACGAGATGGAAGCCCTGAAGGCCATGGACCGCACCCTCCTCGGCGGCACCCCCGAAGAGGTCCCCGACCGCTTCGAGGCCTCCTCCCCGCTCACCTACGTCGACCGGGTCAAGGCACCCGTCTACATCTCCGCCGGCGTCAACGACCCCCGCTGCCCCATCCGCCAGATCGACAACTACGTCAAGCGCCTGGAGTCCCGCGGGGCCGTCCACGAGGTGTACCGCTATGACGCGGGGCACGGGTCCCTGGTGGTGGAGGAGCGGATCAAGCAGGTGCGGCTGGAGCTGGACTTCGCGGAGAGACACCTGAAGCAGGCTCAGCGGACGACGGCGTGAGCCTGCTGGTCCCCGGGGTCGTGGACGTCCACGCGTTCACGGCCCCCGGCGTCCGGACGACACTCCCCTCAAGTGGATGTCAGCTTGGTAGACCGTGTGTAATACGATGGATTATGTAAAGCGTTTTTCGGGGCGGTTCATTCACTCGTTCGCCGCGCATCCAAGTGAAAAGAGCCGACGTTAGTCGGGGCATGACGAACGCAAGCGATCCAGGCGAGTCGGCTGGTATGTACGCGATGACGGTGGGGCCGTACGTCTACACTCCGGGAATCCTCAGCAAAAACGGTGTTCCGGTCGTGCTCCAGGTCACCGACCCCTTGCTGCGGAATTTCCTCACCGTTGTCCGGCAGTTGGAATCCGACCTCGCCGGTCGATGGGCCTGCGCGCTGTCGTTCTCATGAATGACGAACGATTCGGCCATCTGTGGCGCGGCACCGATTGCCTGGACGAGTTCGAGGAATCACCGCCGGATGCGGCCTGGGACCCGGCCGAGGAACTCGCGTTCCTGCTCCAGGAAGCCGGCAGGGAGGAGTACGGGACCGTACCGCACCCTCGTGACGAGGCATCGGTAACCGCCCCGCCCAGTGGCAGCCCCATGAGCCATCTGCAGGAGATCACGGCCGAGTTGCCGCCGGTGCGTGGGGCTCGCCGGGGGCATCGGAAACTTCCCGTACGCAGGCGCCCGAGCGGTCTGCGCGTCGCCAGTTATGTCATCGCCGCGGTGGCGGCGGTCATCGTGTCGATGGTGAGCGTCCTCAGCGGCGTGGTCACCTATGAGCCGTTGCTGATCATCACCGCGCGCGGCCGGGGCAGCGCCGACGCCTGGTGGCCCGTGCTGGTCTACGGCCCCTGGATGGCGGCGTCGCTGTCCATCCTGCGCGCGGCCCTGCATCAGCGCCGCGCCGTGCACTCGTGGTTCGTCGTGCTGCTGTTCTCCTCGGTCGCGGTGCTCCTCTGTGTCATCCAGGCGCCTCGGACCATCGCCGACACGGCCGCGGCCGCCCTGCCGGGGGTCGCGGCGCTGGCGTGCTTCCAGCAGCTCGTGCGACAGATCACGCTGACCCGGCCACCCCGCCGTACCGCGCCGCGTCACCGGTTGCGGCCCGCCCCGGAGATCCTGCCGGGGGCCGCGGCGGAATCCCGGTCGAGGAAGCCCTCTCACCCGGCCGAGCCGGGCGGCTGAGAGGGCAACCCCCGCCGCCCCAGCAGCTCCGCAAGACCCCGCCGAGTGGCGGCGAGCACCACCCGGTCCTCCGCCCGCAGTACGTAGTCCTCGTCCGCCTCCGGCCGCCCCTCCAGGGCCAGCACCCGCCAGGCTCCGGCCCGGAACGCCGTCCCCACCGACCGCCCCTCCAGCTGCGGATGCCCGCCGACATCCACCGCCGCGAACAGCAGCACCCGCCGCTCGACCGGAATCGCGCCCAGGATCTGCCGCCCGAGCATCGCCCCCGCGAAGGCGGGCGCGGCCAGGTGTGTCACGCTCCGGCTCCGGGTCTGCGCGTGCGGGTGCGCGGCGCGCAGGGTGCGGTAGACGGCGGTCGCGAAGTCGTCGTCGTACAGCCGCAGGACCACGCGCAAGTCCGGCCGTACGGACCGCGCGTACAGCACCGCCTCCAGGTTGGTGGTGTCCGCGCTGGTCACCGCCAGCAGGGCGTGCGCGCGATGGATCTTGGCGGCCTCCAGCACCCCCTCCTGCGTCACGTCCCCCAGTACCACCGGCACCCTGAGCCGCCGGGCCGTGGCCAGCCCCCGCGCCTCGGGATCGGACTCGACGCACACCACCGGGATGTGCAGCTCGCGCAGCCGGGTCAGCACCCGCGTGCCGATCTTGCCCAGCCCGAGCAGCACCACGTGACCGCCCAGCCCGCGCGGCGGCTTCCGCAGCGCGGACGCGGTCCGGAAGGTCCCCAGCGCCTCGAGCACCGCCGCCAGCAGCACGGGCAGCAACAGCAGCCCCACCAGACCGGACAACAGCTGCAGGATCTGCCGCCCGAGCGACGCCCCGATGGCCGGGTCGTCGATCGCGAACAGATCCAGCAGCGTCAGATAGAAGGCGCTCAGCGGATTGATCCCGGTCACCACCGACAGGGCGACCGCCAGCGCCACCACACACCCGACCATCCCGGCCAGCGACCACCTGAGCCGCCGCGAGAACAGGGACGCGAGCGGCGGCACACCCCCGACGCCCCGCCCCGTCGCCAGCGGCGCCCCGGCGGAGTACGACACCTGCTCCAGCACCACCGTCCCCCGCCCGGTGGCCTCCCGCACCTCCGCCGTGTCGGGCAGCAGCCGCGGCCCCTGCTCCCCGCTGCCCTCGGACCCGTCCGCCCAGGCCGGATCGCTGCCGGTGGCCGACAGCAGCGCCAGCGTGCACAGCCCCGGGCCGGCGACCTGCCCCGGCCCCGGCGGCGGTCGCTCCACCGCGCGCAGCAGCAGCCCGTCGGTCTGGACGACCTTGCTGGTACCGGCGACCGCGGTGGCGGCCAGCGCGGGCGCGGCGGTGTCGGCGTCGGACAGCACGACCGTGGACGCGTCATCGGCCGCCGCGTCGGTTCCGGCCAACGCGGCCGCCTGGTCGAGGAGTTCCTCGATGTGCTGCCCCAACCGCCGGTTGTACAGCCGCAGGACCAGCCTGAGCCGCGGATTGAGGCGGCGCGCGGTGAGCGCGGCACGGATGTTGGTCTCGTCGTCGTCGTACACGAGCGCCAGCGCGGTCGCCCGCTCCACGCCCGCCTCGGCGAGCACGGCCTCGCTGGGTTCGGCTGCCTCCAACAGCCGCTCGTCACCCGACGGTTCACCGCCGTTGCCGCCGCCCCCGTTGAGGTTCCCGCCGCCCCGCCCCACCGCGGCGCTCACCACCCGGTCCAGCAGCGCCGCCGAGGCGGCCCGCGCCCGCCCGACGACCGGTGGTCGCGCCGTACGCTCGTTCGGCGGTACGACGAGCGTCACCTGCTCCCCGTACACCCCGCGCAACTCGGCGGCCAGCCGGTACGCGAGCCCGTCGTCCCCGCACACCACCATGTGCGCGGGCGCACCCCTGTGCCCACTCTGATACGGAACGCTCGCCACGAGGGAAAAGACTGCCCCAACGGGACGGGTGGTTCCAGCAATCATCTGAACACCGGGGGCCGGTATGCCGTATGCAAGGGGAGGCAGAACACGCACCCTGAACGCGGACCGGCGCCCGTACGCGGAGGTACCCCAGCCGTGGCCATCACCGAAGAAGCCCCGTCCGAGGCGGCGCCGGACACCGGCACACGGCCGGACCGGGAGGGCTGGCACCTCAACTCGCCGCTCGCCCTGACACTTTCGCTGCTCCTGGTGGTGGTGTTCCAGGGCCCGATCCGCGGCGCGCTGTCCGCCCCTGTGATGCAGAGCTGGATGACGGTGTTCGTCGCGGTGGTCGTCCAGGCCCTGCCCTTCCTCGTCCTGGGCGTCCTGCTCTCGGCGGCGATCGCGGTGTTCGTACCGCCGTCGTTCTTCGCCCGCGCCCTGCCCAGCCGGCCCGCCCTCGCCGTGCCGGTCGCCGGGATGGCGGGCGCGGTGCTGCCGGGCTGTGAGTGCGCGTCCGTGCCCGTGGCCGGGGCGCTTGTCCGGCGCGGAGTCACCCCGGCCGCGGCGATCGCCTTCCTCCTGTCCGCCCCCGCGATCAACCCGGTCGTCCTGACGGCCACGGCCGTCGCCTTCCCGCGCGACCCCGGGATGGTGCTGGCCCGTTTCGCCGCGAGCCTGCTGGTGGCCTGTGCGATGGGCTGGCTGTGGCAGCGCGTCGGCCGCACCGACTGGATCCGTCCGCCCGCGCACGCCGCGCACGAGGGGCAGCGCAAGGGGGAGGCGTTCTGGGGGTCGGTCCGGCACGACCTGATGCATGCCGGCGGCTTTTTGGTCCTCGGCGCGATGGCGGCGGCGACGCTGAAGGCGGTGGCCCCGGCGGACTGGCTGCGCACGGCGGCCGGCAATCCGGCGTTCTCTGTCCTGGCCCTGGCGGTCCTCGCCGTACTGCTGTCGATCTGCTCGGAGGCGGACGCGTTCGTGGCGGCCTCGCTCACCCAGTTCTCGCTCACGGCCAAGCTGGCGTTCCTGGTCGTCGGGCCGATGATCGACCTGAAGCTGTTCGCCATGCAGGCGGGCACCTTCGGCCGCGGCTTCGCCCTGCGCTTCGCCCCGGCCACCTTCGCCCTCGCCATCGCGGGCGCGGTCCTGACCGGGGCGGTGCTGCTGTGAACCGGCAGGCGCAGGCGGCGGTCCTGTTCCTGATCGGCGCGGCCCTGCTGCACGCGGGGTTCACCGACCTGTACCTGCGCTACGTCAAGGCCGGTCTGCGCCCGCTGCTGCTGGCGGCCGGCGCGGTGCTGATCCTGACGGCGCTGGCGACGGCGTGGTACGAGTGGAAACGCGGGCGCCGCAAGCCTTCCCCCGACACGGAGGACCACGGCCCCGCCCATCGCGAGCCCCGTATCTCCTGGCTCCTGATCCTCCCCCTCCTCGCCCTCATCCTCGTCGCCCCGCCGGCCCTGGGCTCCTACAGCGCGATGCGCACCGGTACGGCCCTGCAACAGCCGTACGGCTACGCGTCCCTGCCCGCCGGTGATCCCGTGTCGATCGGCCTGGTCGACTACGCGGGCCGCGCGGTCTACGACCACGGCCGCTCCCTCGGCGGCCGCCAGGTGCGTATCACCGGGTTCGTCGCCCTGGACCGCGCCGGCACCCCGTACCTGGTCCGCATGGCCCTCAACTGCTGTGCCGCCGACGCCCAGCCGGTGAAGATCGGCCTCACCGGCAGGATCCCGCCGGTCCTGCAACCGGACAGCTGGCTGGAGGTGACGGGCACGTACACCGCGAAGCAGGTCCCGGACCCCGTCAACCACGGCCCGATCCCGTTCGTGAAGGTGACCGCCGCGAGGCCGGTGCCGACGCCGCACGACCCCTACGACGAGACCTGGAACAACTAGTAGGACTCCGTCAGCTCGCCGGGCGGAGTTGGCGTTATTCGTGGCTGATGTGTTCGCGTCGGTGCCGCGCAAGGATCAGCGGGCGCGGTGACCAGCCGGCGGCGGTGAGATCCGCTCCGGCCTGGAGGCCCACGAGCTCATGCGCGGCGCCGGGAACCTCTGCATCGGCGCGGACAGCGACCCCCGCCACGACGCACGCCGCCTGGTCGAGGTCCTCGTCGCAGGACTACGCCGACCGCGGTGACCGTCGGCGGGGCCGTGCGATGCGCAGGAGTTGCCGATGCCCTGGGGAGGTGAGGAAATGACCGTGTCCACGCTGTTGTCCGGGAGCCGCCGGAACCATTCGTCGAAGTCGCTGGTGTGGAGGCCGTCATGGACGTCCTGGTACTCATCGGCCGCATTCTGTTCGCGGCGCTCTTCCTCGCCTCGACGGTCGGTCACTTCACCCAGACCCGGGCCATGGCGGGGTACGCCGCCGCCAAGGGCGTGCCCGCCGCCGCGGCGGCCGTCCTCGGCGCCGGGCTGCTGCAGCTCGTCGGCGGCCTGAGCGTGCTGCTCGGCGTGTGGGCGGACCTGGGCGCCCTGCTGCTGGCCGTGTTCCTGGTGCCGACCGCGCTGATCATGCACGCGTTCTGGAAGGAGAGCGAGCCGCAGGCCCGCCGGCTGGAGATGATCCAGTTCAACAAGGACATCGCGCTGGCCGGCGCGGCCCTGATGATGCTGGCGTTCTTCGCCCACGTGGGCCACGACCTGGGCCTGACGCTCACGGGCCCCCTGTTCCACCTGGGCTGACGCCGTCGTCGGCGCCGTCCCCGTCCCGGCCGTCGGCCCCTTTGTCAGCCCCGCCGTCGGCTCCGCCGTTCCAGTCGTACGGCCCGCCGCCCCGCCACTCGATCAGCTCGGGGTCGTCGACGGCCTGGTCCACCGCCGGCAGCCCGGCACGGTGCACGAGATCCAGCACGTCGAACAGGTCGTACGCCGTACCCACGCGCTCACCGCGCACCGTCACCTGCCGCCCACCGTCTGCGGCCGGCGGCAGCACCACCACAGGAGGACCGCTACCCATGCCACCACCATGCGCCTGACGCGGCGGAATCGCAGCACGTCAGATGTCGTTGGGCGGACAGTCCAGCAGCCGGGCGCCGATCACCGCGGTCTGGAGCGTGCAGCGGTGGGCGGGATCGGCCGGGTCGGCGCCGGTGAGGTGGTGGATGCGCGCCAGCCGGTAGGCCAGGGGGCGCACGCTCAGCGAGAGGCGGCGGGCGGCCTCCGCGGCCCCACAACCGCAGTCGAAATAGGCCGTCAGAGTGTCCAGGAGGGGCTGGGCGCCGCCCGGGGCGGTGGTGAGCGGGCCGAGGACGCCGCGCACGAGGTCGGCCATGGCTTTGCCGGTCGCGGGTGCGGACGGGGTAGACGAGCAGGTCGGCGGCGCGCAGGACCGGGTCCTCCAGCTTCAGCCGCTCGCGGTTGTCTCGGCGCGCGTGATCGGGCTGGGGCTGGTCTAGTGGTTCTGGGGGCGCGTGCAGTCGTACCCCGGAGAGAGATCCCGATGAGTAGCCATCGAGTTGCGCAGGTGGCCGCTGCCGGCGGCCGGTTCGAGATCGTCGAGCGCGAGGTGCCGGAGCCGGGCCCGGGCCATGTCCGGATCGCGGTGGAGGCCTGCGGGATCTGCCACAGCGACGTCTTCTTCGTGAACGCCCTGGTTCCGGGTGTCAGCTTCCCGGTGGTCCCCGGGCACGAGATCGCGGGGCGTATCGACAGGGTCGGCGAGGGAACGTACAGCGGCTGGAAGGCGGGCGACCGGGTGGGGGTGGGCTGGTTCGGCGGCAGCTGCGGCCACTGCCCGCCCTGCCGCCAGGGCGACTTCGTCACCTGCGAGAGCCTGAAGGTCCCGGGCTGGGCGTACGACGGGGGCTACGCCGAGATGGTCATCGCCCCGGCCGACGCCCTGGCCCGGATACCGGACGCCCTGTCGGCGACGGATGCGGGCCCTCTGGCCTGCGCGGGCGTCACGGTGTTCAACGGGCTGCGGCGCAGTTCGGCGAAGCCCGGCGACCTGGTCGCCGTACTCGGCATCGGCGGCCTGGGCCACCTGGCGGTGAAGTACGCGGCCGCCATGGGCTTCGAGACCGTGGCCATCGCCCGCGGAGCCGACAAGGCGGACTTCGCCGAGCAGCTCGGCGCCCACCACTACATCGACAGCACGGCGGACACCCCGGTCGCGAAAGCGCTGCGGTCCCTCGGCGGCGCGAAGGTGGTCCTGGCGACCGCGTCCAACTCCGACGCCATCACGGCGACCGTGGAGGGGCTCCGCCCCCGCGGTGAGCTGGTGGTCATCGGCGCGGACGCCGAGCCACTGGGCATCAGCCCGGTCCAGCTCCTCATGGCCGGCAAGATCGTCCGGGGGCACCCGTCCGGCACCGCGAAGGACGTGGAGGACACCATGGCCTTCAGCGCCCTGCACGGCATCCGCCCGATGACGGAGATCGTGCCCCTGGCCCAGGCCGACGCGGCGTACGAGAGGATGCTGTCCGGCGCCCCCCGCTTCCGGATGGTGCTCACCACCCGCTGACGGATTTGCCGGACCGCTCCTGGCCTCGGCTCACTCCCGTCGGGGCTCCTCCCCGGAGGAGCGGCTGGTCTCCAGCCAGGACCGCGCCGGTTCCGCCGCGCGCGTGGTGTCAACGGTGAGCTGGAGGCGCGTCCCTCCCCCGGCACCCGCGGGATAGCTGCGCTGCTCGGTGGCGGCGAAGCAGTGGCGGAGAACCTCCGCTACGCGACGGGCGACCTCGGGGGAGGCGGCGACGATGCGTACGTCGGCGTGCCCGTCCGAGGGTGATTCCGTTGGCTGCATGGCGACCTCGTTGTCTGGGCCCGGATCAGCGGACCGGATCTTTCACTGTACTCCGGCGTGACCAGCGGGCTTCCCGGCCGTCGCGAGCCGCGGAGTACCGTGAAGCGAGGAATCCCCCCGCGTTCCTCGCTGGCAGACAGGCAGGCGAATGCGATGCCCGACTCCGACGCCCCGCGTGTGACCAGGCTCCTGCCGGACACCGTCCACCAGGTGGCGAAACCCGGGACGGCTGTCGTACGGCTGGAGACGACACACGACCGGCAGGGAGTACTCGACGGGGCATGGTGGCCGCGGTCCCGTGACATCGCCGCCGAGCTTCCCGCCCTGATCGCCGCCCTGACCGAGCACCTCGGCCCGGTCACGCGCGTCGGCCTGGACGCCGCCGCCTGGGAAGAACTGCCGACACGACTGGTCATCGACGACCGGGTCGTTCACATCGACTCCTTCCCGGTCGGCGACGACACCGTCCTCATCACCCGAGGCGACCAGGACTACTTCTCCCTCCTCGTGATCCCGCCGCACGCGACCCCCGAGGCGGCGCGCGCCGCGATGACCGAAGCCGTCCGCGCCGACAACGTGACGCAGGCCGAACAGATCCTCATCGACACCGGCACCGGTATCGGTACCGGTTGAGCACACCCGACCGCTGGGGAAGACCGTTGACGGGTGCCCGGGGGCGAAGTAGCTCCGACTGCGGGTGGGCCGGAGCTCAAGTGGGATCGTGACTGGGTCGTGGGAGCGATCCGTGAGCGGGATCCCGCGCGTCACCGGGGTGCGGCGCCTGGCCAGATGGCCGAGGCGTCGTCGCGGTGGGGGCCGGGGGGCCGGATCGGGTGTACGCGGATCGTACGGCTGTGTTCTGCGGTTACGGCCGTCCACGGGGCGGGGTGTCCGGAGTAGCACAGTGTGGTGAGGGCGAAGACGTTGTCGGCGTAGACCGCGATGTATTCGCCGATGGTGATGGCTTTGTCCATGAGAACGGACAGCAGATGTTCACCACTTCGGGAGGCACCTGCCTCCGGCTCTGTCGATGTTCATGGCTTGGGGCGGCGCAGCTCCGGGATGAGGCGGCCGCGATGGGCTGTCAGTCCCTTCTGCCAGCATGCTGCCGTGACAGACACACGTGATCAGCGTCCCGACGAAGCCACTCTCGACTTCCTGCGCTCCGTGTTCCCGCCGGAATGGCGCGAGCCGGGGCTCGGGCATGAAGCCGTAGCGGAGTGGGAGCAGGAGAACGGGGTGGTCCTGCCGGAGCCGTACAGGACCTTCATCGCGGAGGTCAGCAACGGGTCGCGCCTGGGCCCCGCTGGCGATGGCGGTCTTCAGCCGCTCGGCCGGCTGCCCGACACGTGGCCCGACCTCGGCCCGCGGCAGCCAGGGGAACCGTTCCCTCTGGAGGCAGCTTGGGGCTGGGAGGACGATGAGAGTGTCGGCCCCGAGGACCCACGGATCGACGCCGTGTTCAACAAGGGGTCCATTGTTCTCGGGTCCGAGGACGGGCAGTCGTTCTGGCTTCTGCTGACCACCGGCCCCCGCCGCGGCGAGGTGTGGATGGTCGCCGACGTCGGCGCCGTCCCGGCGCCCGGCGACCAGGCATGGGGCTTCGAGGAGTGGGTGCGGCGTTGGCACACCGGCGACGACTGGTGGGACTGATCGCTCCGTCCTGCACAGTCGTGGGTTGCGGACTGTTCGAATCCTTGGTGCCTCCCGAAGTGGTGAACATCTGCTGTCCGTTCTCATGGACAGAGCCACCTGCCGTGGGGCACTCCCGAGGGCCGCACTTGCGACCGCTGGAGCTTGGACTGGTGGGGTGCAATGAGCCCAGATCAACCCACGGCTCGTATCGGGCCCCGCCTCAGTGTCCCTCAGCGGAGTGCGCTGTTGGCCGGGGCCCATGAGCGCCGACTCGAATTTGCGCATGCGCAGCAGCGAGACGCCCGAGTTTGGCGCGCCTGGCAGGGCGGTTGCTGTCCCGCCTGGGAGAAGCCGACCAATGTAATTCTCCCAGATTTCTCCCAAACGATCTCCGGAAACCCGTCAGGGGCCTGATCCACTGGGTGGATCAGGCCCCTGACCTGGTACTACGGCGTCGGGGTGGCGGGATTTGAACCCACGGCCTCTTCGTCCCGAACGAAGCGCGCTGCCAAGCTGCGCTACACCCCGATGTCACTGCTTGTCGCGGCGACGACGCTTACTTTAGCCCACTGGTGGCCGGAGACGAAATCCGGTTTTGTGGCGGCGGCGGACGGGGTTCGGGCGGGTGTGGTCCAGGGCGACCAGGAGGACGGCCAGGGCGTAGAAGGAGAGACCGAGGAGGAGGGCGTTGGCGAGGGTGCCCTTGTAGCCGTGCTGGTCGACGTCGAGGAAGGGGTAGAGGTAGCGGGCCGGGGTGTCGGGGAGGAGTAGCTCGGCGCGGGCCAGGGAGAAGGCCAGGTAGGCCAGGGGGTAGAGCATCCAGGTCGTGGCCTGGCGCAGGTGCAGGCGGCCGGGGGCGGTCAGGAGGAGCCAGTCCACGAGCGCGCCTAGTGGGGCCGCTGTGTGGAGGAGCTGGAGGGTGGCCCACTGGGCGTGCCAGCGCGCCGGGGGTGCCGTCGCGTCGGTCATGAGGAACGGGGGCGTGATGTGGGCCAGGAGCAGGTGGTGGACCCCGGCTGTGATCGTCACGTAGAGGAGCGCGGCGCCTGTTGTCGATGACGGCAGGGGGCGGCCGGCCGTCCACGCGCGGTGGGCCGAGGCTGTGAAGATCAGCGCCAGCAGGATGTTGCTCTGCACGCTGAAGTAGCTCAGGGTCCGCGCCGGGCTGCCCAGCAGCAGCTCCAGGGTGACGCCCGCCGTCGCCAGCAGGGCGACCAGCAGGCGGAAGATCGCGGTCAGGGGGCGGCGTACCGGGGGTACGACCGCCGCGGCCGGGACGGGGGAGAGCGGCAGGGCGGGCGTACCCGGGATCGGCGGGAGGTCCGGGATGTCCCTCGGTATCGGAGGCGTCGGACGTATCGGAGGTGTCGAGGCCGTCATGCCCTCACGCTAAGCAGGGCTGACAAAAGGGGCGATCCGGGCGGATCCGGGTGGGTTACCCCGGTGGACCGGGGAGGGGACCCGTTCCCGCCCTACTCCCTGCCCACCAACGTCAGCAGCGTCGCCTCCGGCGGACAAGCGAACCGCACCGGCGTGTACCGGTTCGTCCCGCACCCCGCCGACACGTGCAGGTACGAGGTACGGCCCTCCGCCGTATGTGTGGACAGCCCCTTCACCCGCTCCGTGTCGAGGTCGCAGTTGGTGACCAGGGCGCCGTAGAAGGGGATGCACAGCTGGCCGCCATGGGTGTGGCCGGCCAGGATCAGGGGGTAGCCGTCGGCCGCGTACGCGTCCAGTACGCGCAGGTACGGGGCGTGCACCACGCCCATGGAGAAGTCGGCCGACGCCGAGGGGCCGCCGGCGACCCGGGCGTAGCGGTCGCGCTTGATGTGGGGGTCGTCGAGGCCGGTCAGCTCCACCGAGACGCCCTCGATCTTCAGCTCGCCCCGGGTGTTGGTCAGGTTCAGCCAGCCCGCCGCGTCGAAGCCGTCCCGGAGGTCTTCCCAGGGGTTGTGGACCGCGCCCACCACCGGCGGGTTGCCGTTCAGGCCGTGCCGGCCGCTGGTCTTCTCCAGCAGGTAGCGGGCGGGGTTGCGGAGCTTGGGGCCGTAGTAGTCGTTGGAGCCGAAGACATACGCGCCCGGGAACTCCATGAGGGGGCCGAGCGCGTCCAGGACCTCCGGCACGCCCTCCGGGTCCGAGAGGTTGTCGCCCGTGTTGATCACGAAGTCGGGGCGCAGGCCCGCCAGCGAGCGCAGCCAGCGCTGCTTCTTGCGCTGGTCGCGGACCATGTGGATGTCGGAGACCTGGAGCACGCGCAGCGGGCGCATGCCCGGGGGCAGGACGGGCACCGTCACCCGGCGGAGGCGGAAGGAGCGGACCTCGAAGCCCGCCGCATACACCAGACCGGCGGCGCCGGCCGCCACGATTCCCAGGGGTACTCCGTATCGCGCGCGCATACGCCCATCGTGTCAGACCCTGACGGGGCGTCGAGACCGGCCGCCCGGTAAATCGGCGGGCGTTCGCGCCGCCGCACCTGCGACAATCGAGCCATGACCACCACGCTCAAGTCGAAGCTACACGACGACCTCAACGCCGCGATCAAGAAGCGCGACGAGCTCCGCTCCTCGACGCTCCGGCTGACGCTCGCCGCGATCACCAAGGAGGAGGTCGCGGGCAAGGAGAAGCGCGAGCTCTCCGACGACGAGGTCCAGAAGGTGATCGCCAAGGAGGCCAAGAAGCGCCGGGAGGCGGCGGAGGCCTTCGCGCAGGGTGGTCGTGCCGAGCAGGCCGAGCGGGAGAAGGCGGAGGGCGAGGTGCTCGCCGAGTACCTGCCCAAGCAGCTGTCCGACGAGGAGCTGAACGCGATCGTGGCCCAGGCCGTGCAGGAGGCCAGGGCGGCCGGTGCCGAGGGGCCGCGGGCCATGGGCGCCGTGATGAAGATCGTGAACCCGAAGGTGGCCGGCCAGGCCGAGGGCGGCCGGGTCGCCGCGGCGGTCAAGAAGCTGCTCGCCAGCTGAGCGCAGGCAGTACGGCGGCGGGGCCGCACTACCGGTCAGGAGTGCGGCCCCGCTGAATCCAGGAGTGCGGCCCCGCCGCATCACCGGGCCAGGGCCGGGCGGTCGGCTCAGCCCCGCTGACCCCCGTTCCCGTTCCCGTTGTTCCCCCCGTTCGCCTGCCCCTGGATGAAGTTGTCCGGGAAGGAGAAGGTGGGCGTCGGGAAGCCGGTGTTGTCGCCCGTCGCACCGCCGTCCGTCAGCCCCCCGATGATCCCGCCGTTGTCGTCCCCGTTGCGGTCGTCGTCGCCCTTCCCGTCGCCCTTGCCCCTGTCGTCGTCCGGGATGTCGACGAGGTTGAAGCTCGGGGCGTCCTTGCCGGCCAGGGCGCCGGTCATGGCGTCCTTCCAGATGGGGCCGGGGACCTGACCGCCGTAGACGAGGTCGTTGTAGCGGCCGCCGATGGTGATGTTGACCATCTTCACGTTCTGCTTGGCGCTGCCGACCCAGACCGCGCCGGCGAGGTTGGGCGTGTAGCCGACGAACCAGGCGTTCTTCCGCTCGTCCGTCGTACCCGTCTTACCGGCGCTCTCGCGGTCGCCGAGGCCGGCCTGCTGGCCCGTACCGGAGTCGATCACGCCGCGCAGCAGGGTGTTGACCGTGTCGGCGGTCTTCTCGCTCATCGCGCGCGAGCAGGTCGACCTGGGAACCTCCAGGGACTTCTGCCGGTCGCCGTCCTTCTGGGTGATCGACTCGATGGCGACCGGTGTGCAGTACATGCCACGGGCGGCGAAGGTGGCGTACGCGTTGGCCATCGTCAGCGGGGACAGGCCGATCGCGCCGAGGGCGATGGAGGGGCGCTCCGGGAGCTTGTCGCCGTTGCCCTGCACCACGTGCAGCGCGTGGGTCATCTTCTGCACCGGGCACAGCCCGATGTCGGAGATGAGCTGCACGAAGTAGGTGTTGACGGACTTCGCCATCGCCTCCTTCATGCGGTACGGGCCGACCTCGGACTCGCTCTCGTTCTCCACCGTGTACGCGTGGTCGTTGATCCACGGCTTGCTGCTGCAGGTCTGGACGGGGCTCGGGTAGTCCATCTTGAACGGCGACGAGTACTCCTGCGTCGCGGGCTTGCCGCCCTCCAGGGCGGCCGCGGCCACGAACGGCTTGAAGGTCGAACCGGTCGGGAAGCCGAAGTTCGAGCCGCCCATGTCGTGGTTGACGGAGTAGTTGTACTCGGTCTCGTTCTTGCCGTAGCCGTACGGCTTCGACTGGCCCATCGCGAGGATCTTGCCGGTGCCGGGCTCCACCAGGGTGGCGGCCGCGGCGACCCGGTCCGACTTGTAGACGTGGTCCTTGAGCGAGGCCCGGACCGACTCCTGGGCCTGCGGGTCGAGGGTCGTACGGATCGTCAGCCCGCCCTTGTTCCAGAGCCTGGCGCGAGCCTCCCTCGTCTTGCCGAAGACCGGGTCGCTGAGGAAGACGTTCTCGACGTACTTGCAGAAGAAGGACGCCCCCTTGGAGGCGGTGATGCAGCCGTTCTTCGGCTGTCTGACGTGCAGCCCGAGCGGGGCCTCCTTGGCCTTGTCGGCCTCCGCCCGCGAGATGTCGCCGACCTCGGTCATGCGCTGGAGGACGGTGTTGCGCCGCTTGGTGGCCTCGGCCTCGTCGTTGACCGGGTCGTACCGGCTCGGGGACTGGACGATGCCCGCGAGGAGGGCGGCCTCCTGGAGGTTGAGGTCCTTGGCGTGCTTGGAGAAGTAGCGCTGGGAGGCGGCCTCGACGCCATAGGCCTGCTCGCCGAAGAAGGTGATGTTCAGGTAGTTCTCGAGGATCTTCTTCTTGCCGAGTTTGTCCTCGATCTGGATCGCGTACTTCAGCTCGCGGATCTTGCGGCCCAGCGTCTGCTGGGTGGCCTGCGCGACCTTCGTCGGGTCGTCGCCGGCCTCCTCGATGAAGTAGTTCTTCACCAGCTGCTGGGTGAGCGTGGAGGCGCCCTGGGCGACCCCGCCGCTCTGCGCGTTCTTGTTCAGGGCGCGCAGGACGCCCTTCAGGTCGATCGCGCCGTGCTGGTAGAAGCGGGAGTCCTCGATCGCGACGATCGCCTTCTGCATGTAAGGCGAGATGTCCTTGAGGTCCACCACCGTACGATCCCGGGAGTACACCGAAGCGATCTTGTGGCCCGCGCTGTCCAGGATGGTGGTGCGCTGGCTCAGCTGCGGGCTCTTGAGGTTGGCCGGGATGTCGTCGAAGCCCTGGACCGAGCCCTTGGCCGCGAGTCCGAGCGCGCCGGCCGCGGGCAGCGCGATACCGGCCATCACCGCTCCCGCGAGCACACTGACACCGAGGAACTTGACGGCCTGCTGCGTCGCCGACAGACCACCGCCCGAGCGCTTCTTTGGCATGAGGGCAGCCTAATCCGTAGTGATGAGCGTTCCGGCGGAGCGGGTGCTTCTCGGAATGTTCGAGTGCCGGATCGTGACATCCGGGACAGCCGGGCCTGCGACGCCCCGACGTGGACGGGCGCGCGGTCCTGGTGCTTGTGGTGGCGGCGGTCAGGTGACCGGCGAAGACGTCTTGCCGGACCGAACGCCAACGCGTGGCACCGGTGACTCCACGACCGCGCCGTGTTCGCAGGGCTCGTCCCGGGAACTCGACGGCATGACAACGTGAGGCGTCTACGTTCTCATTCGCCGGACACGCGTGAAGGCCTTGGCCTAAGCTGCTCGCAACTGTCACAGCAGTGCGGCCACGTATCAATACGTCCGGCGACCCCGAATCGTTCCGGAAGCAGCCCAACTTTTTTCGGGCAGCGTGTTGGCGGCGTGTCCGAATCCGCCTTGTGTGTCACCCGGCGTCCGTTGTGGCGCTCCACAGCTGTCCCGGTTTGCCGGGATGATCACGCATGTCGCCAGCTCACTCCCGCGGGTGATCTGCCGCTTACCCATAGTCCGTTCGGGCCATTCAAGATTGGGCCCGAAGGGGGTGTTGCGCTGTGCCCACCTTCCGTAACGTCCTCAACTGGCGGCGGTGAATATGCCGCTGCCGCCGTGGGGGAGCCTCGATTCGGGAGAGGACGGCGCCGGTATGGGCTGGGTAACCGACTGGAGTGCGCAGGCTGCCTGCCGCACTACTGATCCGGATGAACTGTTCGTTCAGGGAGCAGCGCAGAACAGGGCCAAGGCGGTGTGCACCGGATGCCCGGTACGCACCGAATGCCTGGCCGACGCGCTGGACAACCGCGTCGAGTTCGGCGTGTGGGGAGGCATGACGGAGCGCGAGCGCCGCGCACTGCTGCGCAGGCGGCCCACGGTGACCTCCTGGCGCAGGCTCCTGGAGACCGCCCGCTCGGAGTACGAGCGGGGAACGGGGATCGTGCCCCTCGACAACGACGAGGTGTACGAGAACTACGCGGCCGTGAGCTAGGGCCTGTCCGGCGGATCATGCCGCAGACGCGGGGTTCGGCACGCCCTCCCCCACTCTCGGCTTTCGCCGAGCGGGCGGTGCCCCACCGGCGTTGTCGTCGGTTGCCGATGCTCCGCATCGACGCCCTGCCCCGCCTTGCAGCTGGACGCACCAGACCCCGCTCACCAGCATCGATGAGGCACCGCCCGTTTCCTGCGACCTGATCCGTCGGAAAGGACCTGGCCGCAGAGGCTCAGGAAGGCCTCAGATGCTCAGGAAAGCTCCGGCCGGCCGGCCGCCAGCCGGTCGCCGATGTCCCGCAGCCCCGCGAGGTCGTGCACGTCGCCGGGCAGCGCGGCCACTTCGACCACCGCCACCTCGGGGTGGAGCGTGGTGAAACGGTCACGCGTGCGCTGCTCGCGGGAGAGCAGCCGCATGCGCTCGGCGTGCAGCCTCAGCAGGCCTGCGGCGAGCCGGTCGACAGGCGAATCCGCCGAGGGGGATTCCGCCGGGGACGATTCCGCCGCGGGAGATTCCGGCGCGGGTGACGCTGACGCGGGAGATTCTGAACTGTCGTACGTGTCGGGAGAGTTACGAAGTCCAGCTTTCCCGTCCCCCTGATCCACAATGCGGGGCTCTTCAAGATTTTCCGCTGCGGCGAGCGCCCGCTCGGCCGACAGCCGGCCGGCGCCGCTGCCGTGGACCCGGTTGAGCACCAGCCCGACCAGCGGCATGTCCTCCGCGGCCAGCCGCTGGACGAAGTACGCGGCCTCGCGCAGCGCGTCCCGCTCGGGAGCCGCCACCACCAGGAACGCCGTGCCGGGCGCCTGCAGCAGCTTGTACGTGGCGTCCGCGCGTGTGCGGAAACCGCCGAAGGTGGTGTCCATCGCGGCCACGAACGTCTGCACGTCCTTCAGCAGCTGACCGCCCAGCAGTTTGCCCAGCGTGCCGGTCATCATCGACATGCCGACGTTCAGGAACTTCATCCCCGCGCGCCCACCCAGCTTCGCCGGGGCCGTCAGCAGCCGGATCAGCCGGCCGTCCAGGAAGGACCCGAGCCGCTTCGGCGCGTCCAGGAAGTCCAGCGCGGAGCGCGACGGCGGCGTGTCGACCACGATGAGGTCCCACTCGTCCCTCGCCCGCAGCTGCCCCAGCTTCTCCATCGCCATGTACTCCTGCGTGCCCGCGAAGCCCGCCGAGAGCGACTGGTAGAAGGGGTTGGCCAGGATCACTGCCGCCCGCTCCGGGTCCGCGTGCGCCTCGACGATCTCGTCGAATGTGCGCTTCATGTCGAGCATCATGGCGTGCAGCTCGCCGTCGCCCTCGGTGCCCTTCACCCGACGCGGCACGTTGTCCAGTGAGTCGATGCCCATGGACTGGGCCAGCCGGCGCGCCGGGTCGATGGTGAGGACGACCACCTTGCGGCCCCGCTCGGCGGCACGCAGCCCCAGCGCCGCCGCGGTCGTGGTCTTCCCGACCCCGCCGGAGCCGCAGCACACCACGATCCGGGTCTTCGGGTCGTCGATCAGCGGATCGACGTCGAGCACGCGCGCGGGGGAGAGGTGGTGGCGGGCGCTGTCCTGCGCGTGGGTCGGGTCCGGACTCATGACATCCCCTGATTCCGCAGCTCGGTGGCGAGTTCGTACAGGCCCGCGAGGTCCATGCCCTCGGCGAGCAGGGGCAGCTCGTGCAGCGGCAGGCCCAGCTCGCCCAGGACCGCCCGCTGCTCCTCCTCCAGTGCGTACCGCTCGGCGTACTCGGCGGCCTGCTCCAGGAGCGGATCCACCAGCCGCTCGGCGTTGCCGCCCCTGCGCGCCCCGCCCAGCCCGGCGGCGGACAGCGACTGGGCGACGGCGGCGCGCGGCACGGTCCGTACGAGGTCCAGGTCGGCCGCGTCCAGCACCGCGGGCCGGACCATGTTCACGACGACCCGGCCCACCGGCAGCCGGGCCGCGCGCAGTTCGGCGATCCCGTCCGCGGTCTCCTGGACGGGCATCTCCTCGAGGAGCGTCACCAGATGAACGGCCGTCTCGGGCGACTTCAGCACCCGCATCACGGCCTGCGCCTGATTGTGTATCGGGCCGATCTTGGCGAGCCCGGCGACCTCGTCGTTGACGTTGAGGAAGCGCGTGATGCGCCCGGTCGGCGGCGCGTCCATGACGACGTAGTCGTACGCGAACCGCCCGCTCCTGTCCTTGCGCCGCACCGCCTCGCACGCCTTGCCGGTGAGGAGTACGTCCCTCAGGCCCGGCGCGATGGTGGTGGCGAAGTCGATGGCGCCGAGCTTCTTCAGGGCTCTGCCGGCCCCGCCCAGCTTGTAGAACATCTGGAGGTAGTCCAGAAGGGCCAGTTCGGGGTCGATGGCGAGGGCGTACACCTCCCCGCCCCCTGGAGCGACGGCGATCTTCCGCTCCTCATAGGGCAGCGCCTCCGTTTCGAAGAGCTGCGCGATGCCCTGCCGGCCCTCGACCTCGACGAGAAGCGTCCGCTTCCCCTCGGTCGCGAGGGCCAGCGCTAGGGCGGCGGCGACCGTCGTCTTTCCGGTCCCGCCCTTGCCGCTGACGACCTGGAGCCTGCTCACGTCTTCGAGCCTAACCAGTCCGCCCGCGGGCTACGCGGGAGGCTGTGGATAACAGCGGCTACAGTCGGCCACATGACCAAGTGGGAATACGCAACCGTGCCGCTGCTCGTCCATGCCACGAAGCAGATTCTGGACACCTGGGGCGAGGACGGCTGGGAGCTCGTCCAGGTCGTGCCCGGGCCGAACAACCCCGAACAGCTCGTGGCCTACCTGAAGCGGGAGAAGCAGTAATGAGCGCCGTCGAGGACAGGCTGGCCGAACTCGGCCTGACCCTGCCGGGGGTCGTGCCGCCGCTGGCCGCCTACCAGCCCGCCGTGCAGTCCGGCGTGTACGTCTACACCTCCGGCCAGCTGCCGATGGTGGACGGCAAGCTCCCGGTCACCGGCAAGGTCGGCGGCGAGGTCACCGCGGAGGAGGCCAAGGAACTGGCCCGTACCTGCGCGCTGAACGCGCTGGCCGCCGTGAAGTCCGTCGCAGGCGACCTGGACCGCGTCGCGCGCGTGGTGAAGGTAGTGGGCTTCGTCGCCTCGGCCGCCGACTTCACGGGCCAGCCGGGTGTCGTCAACGGTGCCAGCGAGTTGCTCGGCGAGGTCCTCGGCGACAAGGGCGTGCACGCGCGCAGCGCGGTGGGCGTCGCCGTGCTGCCGCTGGACGCGCCGGTAGAGGTCGAGGTCCAGGTGGAGCTGGTGCAGTAGCCCCGCTGACCTCGGGCACCTCTCGAACATTCGCGCGCCACGGGATAGCCTCGCGCCCATGGCGAATGGGCAGTGGTACCCCCCGGAGTGGCCGGAACGCATCCGTGCGCTCGCGGACGGCACCCTCACGCCGGTGCTCCCGCGGCGCGCGGCCACGGTGATGCTCCTGAGGGACATGCCCGCCGGCCCCGCCGTGCACATGCTGCGCAGACGCGCCTCCATGGCCTTCGCCGGAGGCGCGTACGCGTATCCCGGCGGCGGTGTGGACCCGCGCGACGACGACCGCGACATCCGCTGGGCGGGGCCCTCGCGCGCGTGGTGGGCCGACCGGCTCGGCGTCGACGAGACCGGGGCCCAGGCGATCGTCTGCGCGGCCGTGCGGGAGACGTACGAGGAGGCGGGCGTCCTGCTCGCCGGACCCGCCCCCGACTCGGTCGTCGGCGACACCACCGGTGCCGACTGGGAGGCGGACCGCGCCTCCCTGGTCGCCCGTGAGCTGTCCTTCGCCGAGTTCCTCGACCGCCGCGGCCTGGTCCTGCGCTCCGACCTGCTGGGCGCCTGGGCCCGGTGGATCACCCCGGAGTTCGAGGCCCGCCGCTACGACACCTGGTTCTTCGTGGCGGCCCTCCCCGAGGGGCAGCGCACCCGGAACGCCTCCACGGAGGCCGACCGCACGGTGTGGATCCGGCCCGCGGAGGCGGCGGCCCGGTACGACAAGGGTGAGCTGCTGATGATGCCGCCCACCATCGCCACTCTGCGCGAGCTGTCCCCGTACGGCACCGCCGCCGAGGCGCTCGCCGCCGCGCCCGCGCGCGATATGACGCCCGTCCTCGCCCGGGCCCGCCTGGTGGACGGCGAGATCGTCCTGTCCTGGCCCGGCCACGACGAGTTCACCAAGCACATCCCGACGACGACCGGGGGAGGCCCCGCATGACCCACGCAGCAGCCCTGCCCGGCCAGCCCCGGGGCGGGGTTCTGACCGGCCCGGCCACCGAACGGGCCGTCAACGTCCTGGCGCCCAACGCCTCCGCGATGACCCTGGACGGCACGAACACCTGGATCGTCTCCGAGCCCGGCTCCGACCGGGCCGTGGTCATAGACCCGGGCCCCCTGGACGACGGCCACCTGCGCGCGGTCGTCGACACCGCCGAGAAGGCCGGCAAGCGCGTCGCCCTCACCCTGCTCACCCACGGCCACCCCGACCACGCCGACGGCGCCGCCCGCTTCGCCGAGCTGACCGGCACCAAGGTGCGTGCGCTGGACCCGGCGTTGCGGCTCGGTGACGAGGGCCTGGCCGCCGGGGACGTGATCACGGTCGGCGGCCTGGAGCTGAGGGTCGTACCGACCCCCGGTCACACCGCGGACTCCCTGTGCTTCCACCTCCCGGCCGACCGGGCCGTCCTGACCGGCGACACCGTCCTCGGTCGCGGTACGACGGTCGTGGCGCACCCCGACGGCCGCCTGGGCGACTATCTGGACTCACTGCGGCGCCTGAGGTCCCTCGCGGTCGACGACGGCGTCCACACGGTCCTGCCGGGTCACGGGCCGGTCCTGGAGGACGCCCAGGGCGCCGTCGAGTTCTACCTCGCCCACCGGGCCCACCGCCTCGCCCAGGTGGAGACGGCCGTCGAGGACGGCTACCGCACCCCCGCCCAGGTCGTGGCCCACGTCTACGCCGACGTGGACCGCTCCCTGTGGCCGGCGGCGGAGCTGTCGGTGCGGGCGCAGATGGACTATCTCCAGGAGCACGGGCTCATCCAGTAGTCCGCCTCGGCTGGTCCGGCCTCGGCGCCTTGACGCCGTGCACGCGCGCGTACTCCTCGACCAGCCAGGGCCCGAGGTCGTCGAGGTACGCGCGCAGGACGGCGGCGTCACCTACGGGTTCGTACCCGTACTCGGCCGCCGCGCGCAGCTGTGCCGCCCGCTGCGGGTAGTACGCGCCGAACACCTCGGCCATCTCCCGCAGATCGCTGGTCCAGCCCTGCCAGCGGGGCATGACGAGGGTGCAGGCGGTGCGGACGAGGTGGCGTGACATGAAGCGCACGAGCGGCCGCCGGGCCTCCTCGAGGTTCCCGGCGCCCGCGATCCGCTCCCGCCAGCGGGGCAGGAACAGCGCGAGGTCGCCGTTGGTCTCGCGGGCCAGCAGCGAGTCGGGCCGGTAGCGGGGCAGGTGCGCGGCGAGGTCCTCACCGAGCAGCGGGGTGCACAGGCAGGCGACGAACCACCCCAAGTCGTACGTCTCCAGGTCACTGAGCAGCCGCCCCCGGCCGAACAGCAGGGTCCCCGCACCGTCGATCTGCCGGAACTCCTCGTCGAGCGCCGCTCCGAGGACCCGGGCCGCATCCCGGTCCGCGTCCGTGGGCTCCTCCCGCAGGGCGACCAGCAGATCGAGATCACTGCGCCCCACGCGCGCGGTGCCGCGCGGAACCGACCCGTAGAGGTAGGCGCTGTGCATGCGCGCCCCGAAGGCGTCCAGGAGGCGGTCGCGGGCGGCGGCCACGACCGGGCGGAAGGCGGGCGGCACGCGGGCGAGGGACCCTTCGCGCTCGATGAAGCCCTGCGCGTCGAGACCGTGGGGGTCCGGAGGTTCGGCCATTCGCGCGCTGTGCCCGGCCGGGGCCCGCCGGGGCACGTGATTTACGGCCGCGGCGCCCCCGGGGGTCACCGCCGGCGGAACGGGCCCCGCCGCACGGCAGGGGCCTCGCCCAGGTCGGAGTGCGCTCAGCGCGACCGCTTCGCCAGCCGCTCCACGTCCAGCAGGATCACGGCCCGCGCCTCCAGGCGGAGCCACCCGCGCTGGGCGAAGTCCGCCAGTGCCTTGTTCACGGTCTCGCGCGAGGCGCCGACGAGCTGGGCCAGTTCTTCCTGCGTCAGGTCGTGCACCACGTGGATGCCCTCCTCCGACTGCACGCCGAAGCGGCGGGAGAGGTCCAGCAGGGCGCGTGCCACGCGGCCGGGGACATCGGAGAAGACCAGGTCGGACATGGCGTCGTTGGTCTTGCGCAGGCGGCGCGCGACGGCCCGCAGCAGGGCGCCGGCCACCTCGGGACGCGCGTTCAGCCAGGGCTGCAGGTCGCCGTGGCCGAGACCGAGCAGCTTGACCTCGGTCAGCGCGGTCGCGGTCGCCGTACGCGGGCCCGGGTCGAACAGCGACAGTTCGCCGATGAGCTCGCCGGGGCCGACGACGGCCAGCATGTTCTCGCGCCCGTCGGGCGAGGTGCGGTGCAGCTTGACCTTGCCCTCGGTGACGACGTAGAGCCGGTCACCGGGGTCGCCTTCGTGGAAGAGCGAGTCACCGCGCGCGAGGGTCACCTCACTCATGGAGGCGCGGAGCTCCGCGGCCTGCTCGTCGTCGAGCGCCGCGAAGAGCGGGTTGCGCCGCAGAACGTCGTCCACGAGTTCTCTCCCTTGTCGACCTGCTCAGGGGATCTTGCTCCCCCGCGTGCCAGGGGACCGTGTTCCCCATTTTGCCGGACGGTCCAAACAGTGTGATCTATCACAAGGATGCCGCACACATGTCCCGAGGTACGCGGCAGGGGTCCGATCGGGGGCCGATCTTCCGGGTCCGGGGCGGATGTCGGTGCCGGGCTTTAGGCTGGCCGGGTGTCCAAATCGCGGGTGAGAGCACAGGCAAAGGGGGCTTAGCGGGTGGTTGTACGTCGCGATTCCGCTCTGGGCGAACAAGGAGCGGGCAATAGTAGGAAAACAGTGAAAGCAGCTAAAAAGGTACCTGTGGACGAGACGCGCACCGCCCTCGTCCGCAGGGCCCGCCGCATCAATCGCGAGCTCGCCGAGGTCTACCCGTACGCGCATCCGGAACTGGACTTCGAGAACCCCTTCCAGCTGCTGGTCGCCACGGTCCTGTCCGCCCAGACCACGGACCTGAGGGTCAACCAGACCACGCCCGCCCTCTTCGCCAAGTACCCCACCCCCGAGGACCTGGCCGCCGCGAACCCGGAGGAGGTCGAGGAGATCCTCCGCCCCTGCGGTTTCTTCCGGGCCAAGACCAAGTCGGTGACAGGGCTGTCCCAGGCCCTGGTCGAGCAGTTCGGCGGCGAGGTCCCCGGGAAGCTGGAGGACCTCGTCAAGCTGCCCGGCGTCGGCCGCAAGACCGCCTTCGTGGTCCTCGGCAACGCCTTCGGGCGGCCCGGCATCACCGTGGACACCCACTTCCAGCGGCTGGTGCGGCGCTGGCGGTGGACCGACGAGACCGAGCCCGACAAGATCGAGACCGCGGTCGGCGCGCTGTTCCCGAAGAGCGAGTGGACGATGCTCTCCCACCACGTGATCTTCCACGGCCGCCGCATCTGCCACGCCCGCAAGCCCGCCTGCGGCGCCTGCCCCATCGCCCCGCTCTGCCCGGCGTACGGCGAGGGCGAGACCGACCCGGAGAAGGCCAAGAAGCTCCTGAAGTACGAGAAGGGCGGCTTCCCCGGCCAGCGCCTGAAGCCCCCGCAGGCCTACCTCGACGCGGGCGGCAGGCCGGCGCCCCCGCTGGGGGCCGCATGACGGAACGATCTCGCAGCTCTCGGGCGTGGGACACGGCAGAACGGGGGTGGCTATGACGCACGCGAGCAATACCCAGGGCGGCGCGGTGACGCTCAGCAAGGAAGGCCTGCCCGGCTGGCTGGACCCGGTGGCGCGGGCCGCGGAGACGGTCCAGCCGCTGCAGCTCAGCCGCTTCCTGCCGCCCGAGGACGGGGCCGGCCGGCAGTCCGCCGTGCTGATCCTCTTCGGCGAGGGCGAGCGCGGTCCCGAGCTGCTGCTGATGGAGCGGGCGGGCTCGCTGCGCTCCCACGCCGGGCAGCCCTCGTTCCCCGGCGGCGCGCTCGACCCCGAGGACGGCGACCCGAAGGCCGACGGGCCGCTGCGGGCCGCCCTCCGCGAGGCCGAGGAGGAGACCGGGCTCGACCCGTCCGGCGTCCAGCTCTTCGGCGTCCTGCCCAGGCTCTACATCCCGGTCAGCGGCTTCGTCGTCACCCCCGTGCTCGGCTGGTGGCGCGAGCCCAGCCCGGTCGGCGTCGTCGACCCGAACGAGACCGCCCGAGTCTTCACCGTCCCCGTGGCGGATCTCACGGACCCCGCCAACCGCGCCACCACGATCCACCCCAGCGGCCACCGAGGCCCGGCATTTCTGGTCGAATCGGCCCTCGTCTGGGGCTTCACGGCCGGCATCATCGACCGCCTGCTGCACTACGCGGGCTGGGAGCGCCCCTGGGACCGGGAGAAGCAGGTCCCGCTCGACTGGCGGTCATGACAGGGTGACCTTTGTGAACGTGCTGGACATCCTGTTGCTGGTCGCCGCCGTGTGGTTCGCGATCGTGGGCTACCGCCAGGGATTCGTCGTCGGCATCCTGTCGGTGATCGGCTTCCTCGGCGGCGGCCTCGTCGCCGTCTACACGCTGCCCGTCATCTGGGACGCCCTGACCGGCAACGCGGAGGTCAGCACCACCGCCGCCGTCGTCGCCGTGGCCGTCGTCATCGTCTGCGCCTCCATCGGCCAGGCCCTGACCACCCACCTCGGCAACAAACTGCGCCGGTACATCACCTGGTCCCCGGCCCGCGCGCTGGACGCCACCGGAGGCGCCCTGGTCAACGTGGTCGCGATGCTCCTCGTGGCCTGGCTGATCGGCTCCGCCCTCGCGGGCACCACGCTGCCGACGCTCGGCAAGGAGGTCCGCAACTCCAAGGTGCTCCTCGGCGTCTCCCAGGCGCTGCCCGCCCAGGCCAACACCTGGTTCGCCGACTTCTCCTCCGTTCTCGCGCAGAACGGCTTCCCGCAGGTCTTCAGCCCCTTCGCCAACGAGCCGATCACCGACGTCAAGCCCCCCGATCCGGCCCTGGCGGGCAGTCCCGTCGCCGCCCGCGCCCAGCGGTCCGTCGTCAAGGTCACGGGCACCGCCCAGAGCTGCGGCAAGGTCCTGGAGGGCACCGGCTTCGTCTTCGCCGACCGCCGCGTGATGACCAACGCGCACGTGGTCGGCGGCGTCGACGAGCCGACCGTGCAGATCGGCGGCGAGGGCCGCAAGTACGACGCGAAGGTCGTCCTCTACGACTGGCACCGCGACATCGCCGTGCTCGACGTCCCGGACCTGAAGGCACGCGCCCTCAGCTTCTCCTCGAAGGACGCGGCGAGCGACGACAGCGCGATCGTGGCGGGCTTCCCGGAGAACGGGTCGTACGACGTCCGCGCCGCGCGCGTGCGCGGGCGCATCACGGCCAACGGCCCGGACATCTACCACCGCGGCACCGTCCGGCGCGACGTCTACTCGCTCTACGCGACCGTCCGCCAGGGGAACTCCGGCGGCCCGCTGCTGACGCCCGAGGGCAAGGTGTACGGCGTGGTCTTCGCGAAGTCCCTCGACGACGCCGACACCGGTTACGCGCTCACCGCGGACGAGATCCAGCAGGACGTCGCCAAGGGGCGTGCCGCGAACCAGCAGGTGGGCACCGACAGCTGCGCGCTGTAGGCGTGGTGAAGGGGCTCAGCCGCGGGGGTGACGCAGACGTACCGAGACCCAGCGGGCCCGGCGGCGCAGGATGCGCGGGATTCCCACCCGGAGGTCCGTGCCCTGCATCTGCGGAGTGCCTCCCCGGTGCGAGCTCAGGCCGGTGGCCGAGCGTCGGTTACGGGGTGCGTCACTGTAGTCGTGCGTCCAGCCCATACCCCGACGTGTGCCCGTGCCCCAAGGTCGATAACCGTCCCGGAGCCCCCCAATTGGCCTATGCGCTGGGCATGTGGCCGTTCGGGGAACAGGTGTTCAGGTCCGGATACCGGGCGCATCGACTCGGTCACCGATCGGGCTCGGGGCCTTTCAGCCGGTTCACCGGTCCGGCTCGGGATCCTTCAGCCAGTTGACGAGCTCCGACGAGAACGCCACCGGGTCTTCCTCGTGCGGGAAGTGCCCGAGCCCGTCGAACAGCCGCCAGCGGTACGGCGCTTCGACGTACTCGCCCGAACCGGCCGCGCTCCGGGTGCGCATCACCGGATCAAGGGAGCCGTGCAGGTGCAGTGTCGGCACCCGCACCGGACGCTTCATACGGCGGTTGAACTGGATGCCGTCCGGGCGGGCCAGCGACCGCACCATCCAGCGGTACGGCTCGATCGAGCAGTGCGCGGTCGACGGGATGCACATCGCCCGGCGGTACGCCTCCACCGCCTCGTCGTCCGGCAGCCGCGGCCCGGACCAGTCCCGGATCAGCCGGCCCACCAGCGCCCCGTCGTCGGCGGTCAGCTGCCGCTCCGGAATCCACGGCCGCTGGAACCCCCAGATGTAGGAGCTCGCGGCCGTCTGCCGGGCGTCCCGCAGCATCGCCGCACGCCAGCGCCGCGGATGCGGCATGGACACCACCGCCAGCCGCCGCACCAGCTTGGGCCGCATCGTGGCCGCCGTCCACGCCAGATAGCCGCCCAGGTCGTGGCCGACCAGCGCGGCGTCCGGCTCACCCAGGGAGCGCACCACGCCGGTGATGTCGAGGGCGAGATTGGCGGGGTCGTACCCGCGCGGGGTGCGGTCGCTGCCGCCCACGCCCCGCAGGTCCATCGCCACCGCCCGGAAGCCCGCGTCGGCGAGCGCGACGAGCTGGTGCCGCCACGTCCACCAGAACTGCGGGAAGCCGTGCAGCAGCAGCACCAGCGGGCCGTCGCCCAGCTCCGCGATGTGGAAGCGGGCGCCGTTGGCGGCGACGTCCCGGTGCGTCACCTCTCGGCCACCGGGAACGTCCAGCCGTACGACCGAAGCAGGTTGCGCCGAAGCGGCAGCGGGGTCCGTCATGAGGACGAGCGTGCCACAGCCTCGATGGCAGCGGGGGACCGGTCGTCCAGCGCCGGGGCCGGACGGGGGTGCGGCTTGGCCTTCTGCAGGACCCCCGCGGTCTCCTTCATCGACGCGGCGACCTTCTGCGGACCCTTGCTCTTCTGCGCCTTCTTCGCGAAGACCACGCCGATCAGCGCGAGACCGCCGGCGACGAGGACGTTCGCCGCGAAGGACAGCAGGAAGCAGACCGCGAGATTCCAGTTGCTCCACGTCCGAATGCCGTACGCGAGGGCGAAGTTGAGCATCGGCAGCGAGAACAGCAGCACCGCGCCGGCCACCGTGAACGCGCCGCCGCTGGTCGCACCGCGCTTGACGTCCTGCTTCAGCTGGGCCTTCGCCAGCGCGATCTCGTCGTGCACCAGCGCCGACAATTCGGTCGTCGCCGAGGCGAACAGCTGGCCGATGCTGCGTTCGGCGCCGACCGGGCTGCCGTCGGGTGCGCTCATCGCGGTCTCCCTCTTCGTCTTCGTACCGTCTCGTTTTGTACCGCCTCGTCAGATCATGCCGGACGGTCGTCCTCCTCGCCTGCCCCGCCCGGTACTTCGGCACGCGCGTGGCGTCCCGCGGCCGTCCCCGCGAGGCTCGCGGCGAGCCGCCGGTGCTCGGCCGCCTTGTGCTCGAGGATCTTCGCCATGCGCAGGTGGTACGCCGGGTCGTCCTGCTCGTAGATGTCCGGGATGCCGTCCAGGTCCTCGTCCCGTTCCTCCTGCTCGCACAGACTGCGGTACCGGGCGTTGCGTACCTTCAGCAGCACCGTCGCGCAGACCGCCGCGATCAGCGACCCGGTCAGCACGGCCGCCTTGACCTCGTCGGTCAGCACCGCGTCGCCGTCGAAGGCGAGCTCGCCGATGAGCAGCGACACGGTGAAGCCGATGCCGGCGAGGGACGCCACGGCGAACACGTCCGCCCACGCGAGGTCCTCGCTGAGCGAGGCCCGGGTGAAGCGGACGGTCAGCCAGGTGCCGCCGATGATGCCCACCGTCTTGCCGACGACCAGCCCGAGCACCACGCCCAGCGTCTCCGGCTTGGTGAACACGTCCCCGATTGCCCCGCCGGACACCGGCACACCCGCGCTGAACAGCGCGAACAACGGCACGGCCAGCCCCGCCGACAGCGGGCGGACGAGATGCTCGATGCGCCCGGCGGGCGAGTACTGCTCACCCTCACGGGTGGTGCACCGCAGCATCAGGCCCATCGCGACGCCCGCGATGGTGGCGTGGACCCCGCTGTTGTACATCAGCGCCCAGATGACGAGCGCGAGCGGCACATACACGTACCAGCCGCGCACGCCCGCGCGCAGCAGCAGCCAGAAGACGACGAGCCCGACGACCGCCCCACCGAGCGCGGCGAAGTCGATGCGGTCGGTGAAGAACACCGCGATGATCAGGATCGCGAACAGGTCGTCCACGACGGCGAGGGTCAGCAGGAAGGCGCGCAGGGCGCTGGGCAGCGCCGTGCCGATGACCGCCAGCACGGCGAGCGCGAAGGCGATGTCGGTGGCGGTGGGCACCGCCCAGCCGGCGAGGGAGCCGCCGGTGGCGTTGGTGAGGGTGTAGACGAGCGCCGGTACGGCCATGCCGCACAGCGCGGCGACGACCGGCAGCACGGCGGCCCTCGGGTCCCTGAGGTCACCGGCGACGAGCTCGCGCTTGAGCTCGATACCGGCGACGAAGAAGAAGACCGCGAGGAGTCCGTCGGCGGCCCAGTGCCCGACGGAGAGGTTCAGGCCGAGGTCGCCCGGGCCGAGGTGGTAGTGGCTGACGCTCGCGTAGCTGTGGCGCAGCGCGGGGACGTTCGCCCAGACCAGGGCCGCGACGGCGGCGAACAGCAGCAGCACCCCGCCGACGGTCTCGGTGCGCAGGGCGTCCGCGACGTAGGTCCGCTCGGGCAGGGACAGCCGTCCGAGGACCTTGCGGGGAGCGGTGGTGCGGGGGGCGGGCACGGGGGAGACCTCCGGTCGGTGGGCAGGACGGAGCACATGCCGACCAGACTTCCCGGCGCACCTGAGACTGACGTTGTTTTGCTTAGTTTACCTAACGTGCGGCTGGTGGTGCCCGGGGTGCACCCGAGACGGATCCGGTGATCTCCACGGTAGGCACGAAAAGGGCACCCGGCGCGCTCGTCGCCGGGTGCCCTGGGAGCCGTGCCCAGTCCCCGCGGAAACTCAGTCCTCGCTGGGTGCCGCCGGCAGCTTCGCCTGGATGAGGTCCATGACCGTGGAGTCGGTCAGCGTGGTGACGTCACCGAGCTGACGGTTCTCCGCGACGTCCCGCAGCAGACGCCGCATGATCTTCCCGGACCGCGTCTTCGGCAGCTCCGCCACCGGCAGGATCCGCTTCGGCTTGGCGATCGGGCCGAGCGTGGCGCCGACGTGGTCGCGCAGCTCACCGACCAGCATGTCGTCCTCCGACGCCGTACCCCGCAGGATCACGAAGGCGACGATCGCCTGGCCGGTGGTCTCGTCGGCGGCGCCCACGACGGCCGCCTCGGCGACGGACGGGTGCGAGACGAGGGCGGACTCGACCTCGGTGGTGGAGATGTTGTGCCCGGAGACGAGCATCACGTCGTCCACCCGGCCCAGCAGCCAGATGTCCCCGTCGTCGTCCTTCTTCGCCCCGTCACCGGCGAAGTACCTGCCCTCGAACCGCGACCAGTACGTGTCGATGAACCGCTGGTCGTCGCCCCAGATGGTGCGCAGCATCGACGGCCACGGCTCGGTGAGGACGAGATAACCACCGCCGCCGTTCGGCACTTCCTTGGCCTCGTCGTCGACGACCGTCGCGGAGATCCCGGGCAGCGGCCGCTGCGCGGACCCCGGCTTGGCCTCCGTCACACCCGGCAGCGGCGAGATCATCATCGCGCCGGTCTCGGTCTGCCACCAGGTGTCGACGACGGGCGTCCTGTCGGCGCCGATGTGCTTGCGGTACCAGATCCAGGCCTCGGGGTTGATCGGCTCACCGACGGAACCCAGGATCCGCAGGCTGCTGAGGTCGAACTTCGCGGGGATGTCGTCCCCCCACTTCATGAACGTACGGATGGCGGTCGGCGCCGTGTACAGGATTGTCACCCCGTACTTCTGCACGATCTCCCAGAACCGGCCCTGGTGCGGGGTGTCCGGCGTGCCCTCGTACATCACCTGCGTCGCGCCGTTCGCCAGCGGCCCGTACACGATGTACGAGTGCCCGGTGACCCAGCCGACGTCGGCCGTGCACCAGTACACGTCGGTCTCCGGCTTGAGGTCGAACACCGCCCAGTGCGTGTACGCCGCCTGCGTCAGGTAACCGCCGGAGGTGTGCAGGATGCCCTTCGGCTTCCCCGTCGTACCGGAGGTGTACAGGATGAACAGCGGGTGTTCCGCCTCGAACGCCTCCGGCGTGTGCTCGGCGGACTGCCGCTCGACGATCTCGTGCCACCACACGTCCCGCTCGCCGTTCCAGGCGACCTCCTGGCCGGTGCGGCGTACGACGAGCACGTGCTCCACGTTGTCCACGCGCGCGACGGCGTCGTCCACGGCCGGCTTCAGCGCGGACGGCTTGCCGCGCCGCCAGCCGCCGTCGGCCGTGATGACGATCTTGGCGTCGGCGTCCTGGATACGGGTCGCGAGCGCGTCCGCCGAGAAACCGCCGAAGACCACCGAGTGCGCGGCGCCGATACGGGCCGAGGCCAGCATCGCGATCGCCGTCTCCGGGATCATCGGCATGTAGATCGCGACCCGGTCGCCCTTCCGAACTCCCAGCTCCAGCAGGGCGTTCGCCGCCTTGGAGACCTCGTCCTGCAGCTCGGCGTAGGTGATCGCGCGGCTGTCACCGGGCTCCCCCTCGAAGTGGATGGCGACCCGGTCGCCGTGCCCCGCCTCGACGTGCCGGTCCACGCAGTTGTAGGCGACGTTGAGGCTGCCGTCCTTGAACCACTTGGCGAACGGCGGGTTCGACCAGTCCAGCGTCTCGCTCGGCTCGGTGGCCCAGCTCAGCCGCCGCGCCTGCTCGGCCCAGAAGCCGAGCCTGTCAGCCTTGGCCTGTTCATACGCCTCCGCCGTGACATTGGCGTTCGCGGCCAGCTCGGCGGGGGGCGCGAACCTGCGCTCTTCCTTGAGCAGGTTGGCCAGGCTTTCGTTGCTCACGACATCTCCCTCTCGCAGGGTGTCTGTTGTGTCCCAGGCCACAGCTCATCAGACCCGGGGGGCCGATGACAAGGGCCGACCGGAAATTGGTTTAGACCTGTCGTGATCTGGATCGGCCCGTGGTCGGGGTGGTCAGCGCCATCCCTGCACACGCACGCCGAGCAGCCCCGGTTCAGTACCCACGGGGGCTCCCCGGCGCATCGTTGGACACACCCGGCGTGTCGCCCTGAGGGCCAACCGTCCGGCAGGCCGGGAGCCGACGGCTCCACCGGACCGCCGTGCGGCAGGGCTCGCGGGCGGCCGTGCCGCCGGGGGGACTGAGGGCCACCGTGTCACCGGGGACTCGCGGGACCGCTGTCCTGCCGCAGCCTGCCGGACCGCCGGAGCCACCGCCCGCGGCCCGGCATCCGCTGGGTCGGCCTCACGCCGGCCCGGCCAGTTCCTCCGTGCCCGGTACGTGCTCGAACACCGGGTCCCCGTCCGCCCGACCGAGCAGATACGCCTGCGCCTCACCCACATGGAAGTACATCCCGTGCAGCTCCAGCACACCCTCCCGCAGCGCCCGCGCCACCGACTCGTGGGCGCGCAGGTGATCCAGTTGCTGGACCACGTTGGCCAGGCAGAGCCGCTCCACCGCGTCGGCGGAGGGCCGGCCGGCCAGGCGTGCTCCGGGGCGGGTGCTGTCGGTCATCCGCTGGAGGCTCGGCAGCCCGTGCCCGAGCCACCGCTTCAGCGGTGTCCCCGCGCCGCCGGACTCGGAGTTGAGCAGCGCCTGCATGGCTCCGCAGCCGGAGTGCCCGCACACGGTGATCGACCGCACCTTCAGCACGTCCACCGCGTACTCGATGGCGGCCGCCACCGACTCGTCGCCGCTCTCCTCGCCCGGCAGCGGGACCAGGTTGCCGACGTTGCGGACGACGAAGAGGTCGCCGGGACCACTGGAGGTGATCATCGAGGTGACCAGCCGCGAGTCGGCGCAGGTGAGGAAGAGCTGGGACGGTCGCTGCCCCTCCCGCGCCAGACGCGCCAACTCGTCCCGCACCAGGGGTGCGGTGTCGCGCTGGAACGCGCTGATGCCGCGTACCAGGTCGTGCCTGCCGTCGGGTCTGTCGTCGGGTCTGCCGTCGGGTCTGTCGTCAGGTCCGGGCCGGCGCGATCTGGACGTGGTGGTCCGGACGCCGCCCCGACGGCCGGTCAGTTCGGCGGATCCGCCCTGCGCGGTGTGTGCGTGCTGCCAGTCCTGCAGTGACTCGTACGCCGCGTGATCCATGAACGATCCGTGCAACTCCACGACGGCGTGGGCGCCTTGGGGTAGGAGATGCAGGGCTCGGCTGAGCCGTGGCACCGCGAGGAACGTCAACTGGCCTCTTACCTGGACGTAGTGGACTCCTCCTTTCTCTTCGTGCGTGATGCGGGTGCGGGCGAGGCGGTGCAGGGCCACGGCGACGGCCACGGCGACCCCGGACAGCACCCCCTCGAGGACGCCTAGGGCCACCACGCCGAGAGTAGTGGCCGCGTACACCAGCACCTCGCGGTGGCGGGTCACCGTGCGGATGTGGTGCAGGGACACCATCTGGATGCCGACGGCCATCACCAGGGCGGCGAGCGAGGCGAGCGGGATGAGATCCAGGATCGGGACCATCAGCAGCGCGGCGACTACTACGAGAACGCCGTGCAGCATCGTGGAGTTCCGGCTCACGGCCCCGGAGCGCACATTCGCCGAACTCCGCACGGCCACCCCCGCGACCGGCAGGCCGCCGAGCGCCCCGGAGACGATGTTGGCGGCACCCTGGCCGAGCAGCTCGCGGTCCAGGTCCGAGCGGCCGACGCGGGCCTGGGCGCCGGGGCGGGCGGCGACCAGTTTGTCCACGGCGACCGCCCCGAGCAGTGACTGCACGCTGCACACCAGGGTGGTGGTGAGCACGGCGGCGGCGATGCCGAGCACCGGTCCCTCGGGCAGTCCGGCCAGGGCGTGGCTGCGCCAGGACGGCAGGTCGACCCTGGGCAGTGTCAGCCCGGTGAGCGAGGCGGTCGCGGTGGCCCCGGCGACGGCGACGAGCGCGGCCGGGATCCTGCGCAGGAAACGGCCCGGACGGCCGGGCAGCCGCGGCCAGGCCAGCAGCAGGGTCAGCGTGAGCGCGCTCATGGACACGGCCGCGGGGTGCAGGCGGGCCAACTGCTCCGGCAGCGCGCGGAGGTTGTCGAGGACGGAGCTGTGCGGGTTGCCGCCGAGGACGATGTGCAGCTGGGCGACGGCGATGGTGATGCCGATGCCGGCGAGCATGCCGTGCACCACGGCCGGGCTCACGGCGAGCGCCGAACGTGCCACGCGCAGGCAGCCCAGGCCGAGTTGGGCGAGGCCGGCGAGGACGGTGATGCCGCACGTCGCCCGCCATCCGTAGCGGTCGATCAAGTCGGCGGTGACGACGGTGAGTCCGGCGGCCGGGCCGCTGACCTGGAGCGGGCAGCCGCCCAGCCCTCCGGCGACGATTCCGCCGACGGCGGCGGCGACGAGGCCGGCCTGGAGCGGGGCGCCTGTGGCGAGGGCGATGCCGAGGGACAGGGGCAGGGCGATCAGGAAGACGGCGATCGAGGCGGACAGGTCGGCGCCCGCGACGCGGAAGCGGCGGGGCGGACTGTGCGGCTGGTGGGGGCGCTTGGTGGGCGCCGGGGTCTGGGGCTGGGCGGGTGCGCAGGCTGACATGTTTCCCGTCTCCTCCGGGGCAGCGCGGTCGCGGAACTCGGTCGCGGCCGTGGGTCACGGCGTGCAGTGGCGGGATGGATCAACGCATGAATCAACTGTCGGTAAATGAATCGTAATGCAGAGTAAAGGTCAGGCATGGATTTTTGGAGCAAATGGTGCATTAGTTCACTCGCCAGAGTGATGTGAGCCTTTTATCGGCTTGTCGTATTAATTCCTCTCTTGGCCCTGTGCGACCTTGGCGGCGCTGTCGGCACAACCCGGCACATCACCACAAAACACCCTCGTCAGCGTTTGTCTGAGAGAAGGAAGAAGGTGGGCGGAACATGGCCGCCACCCAGAGGATCGCCGCGGGCGCCATGGCCGCCGCGGCCTGTGCCGCGTCGCTGGCCGGTTGCGCGACAGGCGCCAACAGTTCGAAGGAAGGGGCGCCCGGCCCGCAGAAGGGAGCACCGCCACCCAACAGCGTGCTCCATCTGATCGGCGACGGCTCCACCGCGTACACCGGGACGCAGCCGCACCTGCCCAGACCCGAGCGGCTCGAACCGGGCCAGAAGCCGCCCCAGTTCGTGATCTTCTCCTGGGACGGGGCGGGCGAGGACAGCCAGAAGCTGTTCTCCCACTTCCGCGAGGTCGCCAAGGCCAACAACGCGACCATGACGTACTTCCTCAGCGGTGTGTACCTGCTGCCGAAGGAGAAGCGCGACCTCTACAGGCCGCCGCAGCACGCGCAGGGCAGTTCCGAGATCGGCTTCAACGACGAGCAGGGCATCGCCGACACCGTCACGCAACTGCGTCTGGCCTGGCTGGAGGGCAACGAGATCGGCACCCACTTCAACGGCCACTTCTGCGGCAACGAGGGCGGCGTCGGCAAGTGGTCGGTGGCGGAGTGGAAGAGCGAGATTTCCCAGGCCAAGGGGTTCGTGAAGAACTGGAAGACCAACACGGGCATGACGAAGGAGCCGCCACTGCCCTTCGACTACGACAAGGAGCTCATCGGCGCCCGCACCCCCTGCCTGGAAGGGCAGAAGAACTTCATGAAGGCGGCCCGCGACTTGGGGTTCCGCTACGACACCAGCGGAGTCAACGACCAGGTCTGGCCGAAGAAGAGGTACGGCCTGTGGGACCTGTCGATGCAGCTCGTGCCCTTCCCGGGGCATTCCTACGAGCAGTTGACCATGGACTACAACTTCATGGTCAACCAGTCCGGCACCTCGACCCAGGGTGACCCGGACAAATACGACTACTGGGGCGACCAGATGCGGGACGGCCTGATCAAGGGCTTCTACCGCGCCTATGACGGCAACCGCGCCCCCCTGGTCATCGGCAACCACTTCGAGTCCTGGAACGGCGGCACCTACATGCGCGCCATCGACGAGGTCGTCGAGCAGGTGTGCAACAAGCCCGACGTGCGCTGTGTGTCCTTCCACCAGCTCGCCGACTGGCTGGACGCCCAGGACCCGCAGGTGCTGGCGAGGCTGCGCACCCTGAAGGTGGGCGAGGCCCCCAGGCAGGGCTGGGCGTCCTTCCTGTCGGGCCGCAGCGCCCCGGCACCGAAGGGGGTGCCGGGGGCGCCGGCGGTCACGCGGTAGCCACCGGGGCGGTGGCCGTCAGGCGGGGGCGGCGACCGCCTCGCTGAGCACGAAGGAGGGGTCGACCTGTGCCGCCAGGTCGGCCCCGGTGCGCTCGTTGCCCCATGACTGGGCGTTCTTCAAATGGAAGTGCACCATCTGGCGCGTGTAGCGCTCCCAGTCCCGCACCTCGTAGGTCGCGTCGGCGGCGGCCCGGAGAGTGCGCAGGGCGCGGCGGTTGGCGTCCTCCAGGAGTTCGAACCGGGGCGGCCGGCCCTTCTCCATCGCGCGCACCCGGTCGGAGTGTCCGACGGTCACCAGCAGGTCCTCCCCGACCTCCGTGCGCAGGAAGTCGAGGTCGTCCTGGCCCTGCACCTTGTTGCCGACGACCTTCAGGGTGACGCCGAAGTCGCGGGCGTACTCCTTGTACTGGCGGTAGACGGAGACCCCCTTCCGGGTCGGTTCGGCGACGAGGAACGTGATGTCGAAGCGGGTGAACATGCCGGAGGCGAAGGAGTCCGAGCCCGCCGTCATGTCGACGACCACGTACTCGTCGCGGCCGTCGACCAGATGGTTCAGGAACAGCTCGACCGCTCCCGTCTTGGAGTGGTAGCAGGAGACGCCCAGGTCCGCGTCCGTGAAGGGCCCGGTGACCATCAAACGGACGGCACCGCCGTCGAGTTCCACCGGCCGTGCGCAGGCGTCGTACACCGGGTTCGGTTCCCGGACCCGCAGCAGTCGTGAGCCCTCGCCGGGCGGGGTCGTCTTGATCATCGTCACGGTGGACGAGATGCGCGGGTTGCTGCCGCGCAGGTAGTCCTTGATCAGTGACAGCCGCTCGCCCATGGCGGGCAGCGCGGCCGCCTCCGACTCCTCGAGGCCGAGGGCGGCGCCGAGATGCTGGTTGATGTCGGCGTCGACGGCGACCACCGGCGCGCCGGCCGCCGCGAGGTGGCGGATGAAGAGGGAGGACAGCGTGGTCTTGCCGCTGCCGCCCTTCCCGACGAAAGCAATTTTCATGTTCACCAAGAGTAGTCGGGCCATAGCTCTGCGTGCCGCTCGGAGTGAAGAAGACCACTCCTTCGTGGGGTGGGGCGCCGGGGTGCGTAGGGTCGTACTCATGAGTACGACAGGCGCGTCCGCCGATCCGCTTGCGGCCCTGGGCTCCCTGCCCGGTGTGGCCGAGTCCGTCGAGTCCGTGCGCAAGGCGGTGGACCGGGTCTACGGTCACCGGATCATGCGGCGCCGCAGCAACGCGATCACCTCCGAGGCGGCCCTGCGCGGCGCTCGCGGCTCCGCTGCGCTGTCCGGTGCCGGCTGGGCCCTGGAGGAGGTGCGCAGGCGCACCGACTTCAGCGGCGACGACGAGGCACGCGTGGTGGGCGCGGCCCTGCGGCTGACCGCGGAGGCAGGCCAGCTGCTGTCCATCTGGCGGCAGTCGCCCCTGCGGGTGCTGGCCCGGCTGCACCTGGTCGCCGCGGCGAGCAAGAGCGACGAGGTCGGGCGCCCGCGTCAGGCGGGTGAGCCGGTCGACGAGCCGCTGATCGAGCTGCCGCTGCCGGACGCGGCGGAGGTGTCCGGGCGGCTTGAGGGCCTGGCGCAGCTGATCATCGCGGGCGGTTCCGCGCCCGCGCTGGTCACGGCCGCCGTCGTGCACGGCGAGCTGCTCGCGCTGCGCCCCTTCGCGTCCCACAACGGCCTGGTCGCGCGCGCTGCCGAGCGGATCGTCCTGATCGGCAGCGGCCTGGACCCGAAGGCGGTCTGCCCGGCCGAGGTGGGCCACGCCGAGCTCGGCCGCGCCGCCTATCTGGCGGCCCTGGACGGCTATGTGTCGGGAACCCCGGAGGGCATGGCGGCCTGGATCGCCCACTGCGGCAGGGCGGTGGAGCTGGGCGTGCGCGAGTCGACGGCGGTGTGCGAGGCGCTGCAGCGCGGGGCGGCCTGACCGGAGGAAAGGAAAAAGCCCCTCTGGAGGGGCCTGAAAACAGGGTTGCGGCGGTACGAGTGCTCGTACCGCCGCTGGCATGATCACCGAGTTACCAAGCGTCCTCGAATGTCGCCCATCAGGTCGGGAACTTTGCCCGTAACCTGGTGCGGCTGGCCCGTAATCGACGGGTCGACGTCGCGTGGGTTCCTGGTGTTCATGCTCGGTCCGTGGGCCAAATGCGTTTTAAAGGTGATCCTCTCGGATGTCCTTCGGTCTCGCGGGCCGTTAAGTCCTTTGTACTGCAAGCCTGGAGCAAGCGGAACCCCTGCCCGCAGTTCTTTACTTTTAGGTTCAAAGGGGCCGCAAACACGTCAGACCGCTGAGCCGCGGCGCCGGCTGGTGTACCAGACGAGGCCCGCGGTGGCGGCCGCTGCCCCTATCGCCGCCGCCGCGACCAGGGTCGGCCGCGGCGGTACGGACAGGGTGGGCAGCCGCTTCTTGAGCCGCACCGGGCGGTGGAAGTCCAGGATCGGCCACCCGCGCGTGAGTGCCTCGCGGCGCAGGGTCCGGTCGGGGTTCACGGCGTGCGGATACCCGACGGCCTCGAGCATCGGCAGGTCGGTCGCCGAGTCGCTGTAGGCGTAGCAGCGGGCGAGGTCGTACCCCTCCGTTTCGGCCAGCTCCTTGATCGCCTCGGCTTTCGTGGGGCCGTAGGCGTAGTACTCCACCTCGCCGGTGAAGCAGCCGTCGTCGCCCACGATCATGCGGGTGGCCACCACGCGGTCGGCTCCGAGCAGTTCGCCGATCGGCTCGACGACCTCGGCGCCCGAGGTGGACACGATCACCACGTCGCGTCCGGCCGTGTGGTGCCGTTCGATGAGGGACGCGGCCTCGTCGTAAATGATCGGGTCGATCAGCTCGTGCAGGGTCTCGGCGACGATCTCCTTGACGTGCTGCACGTTCCAGCCGCGGCACAGCGTCGACAGGTACTCGCGCATACGCTCCATCTGGTCGTGGTCGAGGCCGCCGACGAGGAAGACGAACTGGGCATACGCGGTACGCAAGGCGGCCCTGCGGTTGATCAGTCCGCCTTGGTAGAAGGACTTGCTGAAGGTGAGCGTGCTCGACTTCGCAATGACCGTCTTGTCCAGGTCAAAGAAGGCCGCTGTGCGGGGCAAGGAGTGGTTTTCCACGACCCTGAGCATAGGCGCCCACCATTCGGCGTAAGGTGTGGCGCGTGGGTTTGCCTGAGAGGGCTCTCGGGTACACCATGGAAGTCACGGATCGTTCGCGACCGTGCTAACCCGGCCCGACTCCTCCCCCCCCGAGTCGGCCGTGGGGACGACCCCCGCTCTCCCCCCCGGCGGGGGTCGTCGCATGTCCGGGTGGGTTTTCTTCTTGGTTCACGCGGCTTCGAGGCCGTCGGTGCGCGGCGTCGGCCGCCATCTCTGCATGTCCATGATCCGTCACGGAACGTAGTCACCGGGCTGCTCTGCGGATATCGGGCAGGGGAGGGTGCGGGAGTCACCGGTACGGGTGAGGCCGATATTCACAGCCGCCGGGTTGTCCACAGTTTTCCACCAAGATCCACACGATTTCCGGGATCGCTGCACCGTGATTCCAGCGCGCTCCGACCGCGGCGAGTTCATGGCCGGTTCTGTTTGCCGGAGCGCCAATGGCCGGTTTCTGTCGGCCGCTCATATGGCGGTCGCCTTGCCGGTTCGTCACACGTTCGGGAATCGCGTGGCCGCAGGCAACTGCGCGCACGACGCGGCGAAGGGGGAACACACCATGACCGGAACCGTCACACACGATCCAGCGCCCGCCGCCGCCGGACGGCCGGGACAGCCGCTGATCGTCACCGAGGACGCAGAACTCCTCGACGACCTGCTGCGCCTGTGCGCGGCGGCCGGCGCCACACCCGAGGTCCACCCCGGCGTACCGGAACGCGGCGGCGGCTGGGAGGCGGCCCCGCTCGTCCTGGTCGGCGACGACGCGACACGGCGCGTACGCGGGGCCGCGCGCCGGCGCGGAGTGGTGCTGGTCGGCCGCGACCAGGACGACGCCGGTGTCTGGAAACGGGCCGTCGAGATCGGCGCCGACCACGTCCTGATGCTGCCCGAGGGCGAGCAGTGGCTGGTCGACCGCATCGCCGACGTCGCCGAGGGCGTCGGCCGCCCGGCGCTCACCGTCGGTGTCATCGGCGGCCGGGGCGGGGCCGGGGCGTCCACGCTGGCCTGCGCGCTGGCCGTCACCTCCGCGCGCGAAGGGGTGCGCACCCTGCTCGTGGACGCCGATCCGCTCGGCGGCGGACTGGACGTCCTCCTGGGCGGCGAGAGTGCCGAGGGACTGCGCTGGCCCGCCTTCGCCGGCTCACGCGGCCGGGTCGGCGGCGGCGCCCTGGAGGAGTCGCTGCCCCAGTTGCACTCCCTGCGGGTGCTCAGCTGGGACCGGGGCGACTGCGTCGCCGTCCCGCCCCAGGCCGTACGGGCGGTGCTCGCCGCGGCCCGGCGGCGCGGGGGCACGGTCGTCGTCGACCTGCCGCGCCGCCTGGACGACGGCGTCGCCGAGACCCTCGCCCAGCTCGACCTCGCGCTGCTCGTGGTCCCCGCCGAACTGCGCGCCGTCGCGGCGGCCGGACGGGTGGCGTCCGCCGTCGGCATGGTCCTGCGCGATCTCAGGGTGGCGGTACGAGGGCCGTACGCGCCCGGCCTGGACGACCGCGAGGTGGCCCGGCTGCTCGGACTGCCCCTGGCCGGCGAGGTGCCCGTCGAACCGGGCCTGCTGCGCCCGCACGGCGGCGGCAAACCGCCCGGTGCGACCAGTCGCGGACCGCTGGCGCGCTTCTGCACGGAGTTCTGGGAGCGGGCCCTGGTGGAGGCGGGTGGCGTATGAGTGAGTTTCCCCGACTCGAGCGGGCGGACTCCCCGGCACTGCTCGACGGCGTACGGCGGTGGCTGGCCGAGAGCGGGGCCGAAGCGACACCCGCGCGCGTGGCACAGGCGCTACGCGAACAGGGACGGGTGCTCGGCGACGCCGAAGTCCTGGGAGCAGCCGAGCAGTTGCGGTCCGAGCTGGTGGGCAGCGGCCCGCTGGAGCCACTGCTCGCCGACCCGGCGGTCACCGACGTCCTGGTGTCGGCCCCGGACCGGGTGTGGGTGGACCGGGGCGGCGGACTGGAGCTGACCGGGGTGACCTTCCCCGACGCGGCGGCCGTACGACGCCTCGCGCAACGGCTGGCCGCGGTGGCCGGACGCCGGCTCGACGACGCCCGGCCCTGGGCCGATGCCCGGCTGCCCGACAGGAAGCAGGCTTAAACACACTCTATGCCATGGAGGCGGCTCGTGTGGTGCAAAGACTGAAGCCCCGCCCGGCAAGTAGCGGACGGGGCTTGGTGGTTCATGGCCAGCGGTCGGACTGACGCTTGCTCAATCAGTCGCGTTCACGTGCCCGCCTCCAGTTCACCCGGCGTAGGGCCATGCGGAAACTCTGCGGCGTGGCTCGGGCATGCGTACAAGGTCACTCCAGGGCCGCTCGGGCGCTCGATGTACCGGACTGCCACAGGGGCGTACGTCCACTGGTGGCAGCGGCAGCACACCGCGCCGGAAGGCTCGTGGGCGGGTTCGGGTCCGAGCAGTGCGGCGACGAACCGAGGGGCGGTCATGCGGCGACCCTCTTTCGCGTGACGACGCTGCCGAGACCCATGGTCGGAAAGTCGTAGTCCACCCCGAGTGCTGCGAACTGGCTGGCCCAGAGCCGTTCACGTTGTACGGCGGGCAACCTTTGCGCCCACTCGTCCCTGAAGATGGCTCGGACTTCCTGGGAGGACGGCCCGGTCCACGGTCGGGACCACGGGGTTGCGGGGGTGGGGTCGGGCTCGCTGGTCTGAGCGGCGAAGTACTCGGCGCTGTGGCGTCCGGGCCGGCGAGGGGCGAGGACGGTGAGCACCCAAGAAAGGGCGTGGGCGATAACATCGAGCATGGTCGTTTCAGCTCCCTTGAAGCTGTCTCGGCAAGCCCCGATGGACCGGGCCTAATCGGTCTGTCGGGGCGTCTTTGTGTTCGGGGAATCACGCTAAGCCAACACGTCTAACTCGTCTACCTGTCTAACTCATCTGCCCGTCTAAGTCGCCCAGGGTTTGCCCGTTGTCTACGCTCTGCCCCATGCCCGAGCGCTCCGAGAATCCGCACGCCCCGCGAGCCCCCTACATGGATGTGTTGGACGCTCTGACGGAAGAGATCAAGGGCAAGGGCCCGGGTGATCCGATTTCTTCAGAGGCGGAGTTGTGCGAGCGGCACGGCGTTGCGCGGGAGACTGCCCGCCGGGCGGTGCGCATCCTGAGGGAAAAAGGGCTCATTGAGACCCGGTGGGGCAAGGGGTCGTTCGTTGCCGGTCCTGTTGAGCAGGGCGAGAGCGAGTACCAGGGGGACTAACGCGGAGCCCCGCCCATGCACCACGGGGGCAGCACACGGACGGGGCGGTGTGGTGACGCTCGGGCCGCGTCACCGACCAGCACACCGAGGGGTGGGGGACTGCGGTGTGCCGGGCTTACAGGGCGCCCACGGACGCGCGCCACCGACCACGGGACAGGTGGCACACCCCATCGGGCGTGATACGGACGCGAGCACCGAGTAGCGGCAATGCGCCTTCTGCGTTGAGCCGGTTCCGGATGCGTTCCAGGGCATCCCAGAGCCGTTGTGGGCCGCTCTGGTGGACTTCCGGTGGGTCGGTCCATTCGGCGGATGCGCGTGCCCATGAACCATCGGGGTGTACCAGGTAGGCGGTTCGTTGCCTTCCGCTGGTCTCGTAGCCGAGTTCGACGCCGGGTGTGGTGACTTCCAGCATGGAGCGGAGTTCCCATGCGTTGGCCACGTCCACCACGGGGTAACGCCCGGTGTTCTTGTGCTCGCCCTCAGCCTCGCGGGTGAGCGTGAACAGCTCGGCTAGGGCGGGCGGGTAGTCGTCGCCGGATCGGGTGAGCATGAAACCCGCCATGTCCCGCTCTACCTGCCCGATCACGTCCCCGTTCCGGTCTTTCCACCCGGTAACGATCAGGGACGTGCGCGCGAGCGTTGTTGCGACGCGTCCTCCAGGGCTCAGTGCGGCGAGCACTGCCCGGAGTCCCGGCCCTGGGGACAATGCCACCGTGCACACGATCCGGTCGTATGAGCCCGGTACGTGCTCGGTGGCGTCCGCCGTGATCATCTTCGGGTGGTAGCCCATGGACGCAAGCCGTTCCCCTGCCGCGCTGACTAGGTACGGGTCCACGTCCAGACTCGTCACGCACCCGTCTCCGAGTCGGTGACAGGCGTACGCCGTGAGTCCGCCGGCTCCGGTGCCCAAGTCGAGCAGGGACAGCCCGTCGCCGAGTCGGCCGTGTCGCAGCATCCGGACAACCAAGCTCGGCAGTGTGGCGGACGAGGTGGGTAGGCCCTTGGGCTGGTCGCCAGGCTTTGCCTGGTCGGCGTGCAGCGTGCCAACCCTGGTGATCAGCGACCGGTCTGCGTACGCGGCGTTCGCCCACGCTTCCGGGTCGCTCGGCCCGTCCCGCAGCACCCATCGTCCCGCGTCGTCCACGTCCCACCAACGCGGAACCAGTGCGTGACGGGCGGTGCGTGCCACGGGGGCGAGCCAACGCGAGTCCGGGTCGGTCACCTGGTCCGCGAGGGCGTGAGCCCTTGTCTCCCAATCCATGCCGCTGAGCCTTCCAGGTCAGTACGCGGGATCACATGCTTCGGTGTTGGCCGGATCGCAGTCGCCCGAGTCGTCCGGCGGGCACGCGTTCACGCGCGGGGGCGGAATGCTCGCCGACAGGTTCACCCAAGCCTTCCCACGGAACAGCTCGGCGAGCCGCGTTTCCCGCACGTGGCCTGCCGGAAAGTCGCGCGAAAGCACGCAGCCAGCAAGGTCCCCGTTGGGGAGGATGGCGGCTCGGCCCCTGGTGCATCTGCCGCACATCTCGTCCAACGTCGGCTTCGTGCCGGGCAGTGCGGCACGACCCACGGCGCGCACCCGGTCCGTGTTGATGTGCTTCACGCCCATGGATTCAAGCTCGGCGCGGGCTTCGGTTACGCGCTGCCCCGGCAGGATGTCCACGATCCCGGCTCGGATGGTGACTCCACGGTTGACGGCTTCCCGGATGTTGCACCGTGTGCGGGCGTAGCTGCCGTTCCGGCCCGTGATCTTGTCGTGTTCGGCGGGGTCGTCGCTGTAGTAGCTCGTAGCGAGCGTCACCCCGTCGCGTGTGAACAGGTCCCACCACTCGGGCCTGACGTGGAACAGGTTTGAGTACACCTCGACGTGCAGTCCGAGCGACAGACCGAGTTCCGCGAACTCACGCCAGTTCGGGTGAGTGGTCGGCTCACCGCCGATGAGCTGGATGGTCCGGATGCCCAGAGCGGCGGCGTCCGTGATGACCGCATGCCAATCAGCGGGCGTCATCGTGCCATGCGTCGCCTGCGGGCTGGACTCGGACAGGCAGTGCGTGCAAGTGAGCTGGCACTTACCGGTGATCTCCAGTTCCAGGGACCGGATACCGGCGACGGGTGATGCGGCGGGCGGTTCAAGGAGTGTGGTCACGTGCTGCTTCCTTCCGCTTGGTGGGTGGGGCTTCCGTGGCCGGACCGCGCCGCTAGGCAATGAGCAGCAGATATCCGCCGAGAGATGCGGTGGCGCCCTCGTCCTGGTGCTCTTCGTCCTCCTGGTCGTCCGGTGCGGCCGGCTCGGTGGCCTCGGTGTCGCTGCCGGTGGGCTCGGGTTTGGCGGTGTTGTGCTCGGTGGTCGCGGTCATCTCCGCACTCCCTTCTTTCGCGCTGTCCCGGCCCGGTCGGGCTCGGGGTAGTGCCCGCCCCCTGTCACAGAGCGAGTCAATGTGGCGGGGGCGGAGTCTCAGAGCGGGCGGCTAGGTCCACCGCCACGGGTCCTCGGCAAGCACGTACAGGGGATGCGATAGCCCGCCGATTCGGTGGCATATCGGCTCCGGTGCCAACGGGGCGCCCTCGTCGGTCGATAGCCCGACTGGCCAGACAGACAGGGTGTACGTGCAGTCCGTATCCAGGAACTTCGCGAACATCGGATGCCCGCCCTTGAGATGCTGGCGCGCTTCGCGCTCCTCGGTCTGGTCGATCGTCCAGGCCCTGAGTTCGGCGGGGCACTCCGGAAGGGGCATGCTCGCCACGAGCATGGACGGGTGTACCCACCCCGAACTGAGGGGATCGAGGTCAATCCGATCCGCGATGCGCAGTGCTTCGCTGCGAAGCCAGCGCAGCGCGAGCACGGGGGAAATGGTCTGGTAGGTGGCTAAGACATACCGGGCGCTCTCTCCCGTGCCGCACACAAACCCCTCGGCGAGCACCTCGCACCAGTAACCCGCAGGCTCCGGCTGGCTGGTCATGTCGGCTCATCGCGCCACATGACCCACCGGCGCTCGATCACCTCGGCGTAACTCGTGTGCTCGGGGTGCGCGCGCATGTGGTCGAACGCCCACCCCTGGGGTTCGGTGGGGTCCTTGCTCGGCGGCGACTCCTTGGCACACTCGGTGTCGTCGTCGTTGAGCGTGAGGCACCGAAACGCGTACATCGTCGGCGGAGAGTCTTCGTCACGGTCCGGCCGAAGGGTCCAGTTAAAAAAGGCGAACTTGCGGCGGGTTCGGGTACTCACAGCAGCTCACCCCGGCTACACGCATTCGCGCGGGCAGTCTCGGCATGCAAGCGCTGCTCGGGGCTCGCCGGCCGCACCTCATCCGGGGTAACCGACCATTCCTTGCCGCCCCCGACCGGACGCAGATGCCAGTATCCGTACGCCACACCGCGAAACTCGCCGACCCGATCACGCGCGTCCATCACGAGCGTGCCAGGGCTGGGAAGCCGCGGGGGGCCCTGCCGCTGGGTGGGGTCGTTCTTGCCGGACATGACCGCTCCTCTCCGTAGTGCTTCCACTACCAGGGCGATTCAGCGTGGCCTACAGTCGAGACCCGTTCAACGTGTCATCGAAGGATGAAAGGTCGCGAACGCACCGTGAACAAGAACGAGTTGAACCCGGACGCTTCTCCCGAGGCGGCCTACGGAGCGCGTTTACGCAGCCTGCGGGAGGCGCGCGGCTGGACTCAAGAGGACCTGGCCGAACGCACGGAATATTCCAGTGTGCATATTTCAGCCGTCGAAAATGGTCGGAAGCCTCCAACTCTCCGCTTCTCGCGTAGTGCTGACCGTGCCTTCGGCATCGCGGGCACAGCAGAGTCGTTCGAGCGTCAGTACCGCGAGCTTCGACGCGGTTCGTTGCTGGAAGGGTTTCCTGAGTACGTCGGGTACGAGGGCCGCGCAGTAGAGATCCGGTTGTTTGAGATTGGGATCATCCCCGGCTTGCTTCAGACACCCGCGTACGCACGCGCCCTGGCAGATGGTGACGTTCGCCGGGGCACCATCACACCCGAACAAGCAGCTGAACGGGTCTCCGTCCTGGCGGAGCGGCAGGCGACGCTAGTACGGTCCCGGCCGCCGACGATGCTTGTGGTGATGGACGAAAGCTGCATCCGCCGTCCAGTCGGCGGCACCGAGGTCATGAACGAGCAGCTACAACGCCTCGTAGAGTTCGCTGCGTTGCCGAACACTCATCTTCAGGTTGCGCCGTACGACATAGGCGAACGACGGCCGTTCAACCTGCCGATCAACCTACTGACGATGTCAGATCGGTCCATGATCGCGTACGCGGAGTCCCAGGCCCGAGGGCACTTGGACCGCGAATCCACGTTCGTTCTGTCCTCGCTATCGGCCTACCATCAGTTGCAGGCCGAAGCCCTGTCGCAGACAGAATCCGTGGCCGTGATCGAACAGCTTCGAAAGGGCACCCCGTGACGACCGAATCCCCCCGCTGGTTCAAGTCCTCCTACAGCTCCAACGGCGGCAACTGCATCGAGGTGGCCGCAAACCTCGTCGTCTCACGCGGCGTGGTCCCTGTCCGTGACTCCAAGACCCCTGCCGGCTCGGTTCTGGAGTTCCCCACTGACGCGTTCGCGTCCTTCGTGGCAGGCGTCAAGGAAGGGTCGTTTGGTACCGCCTGAGCGCTGTCTCTGCCCTCGGCCCAGCGAACGCAGCAACGGCCAAAGCCCCGCCACGCCCAAACCCCGAGGGAATGGCGGGGCTTTCTGTGCGTCTACCCTGACTGCTGACTCGGCCGAGCGGCGGTGATCAACCGCGCACAAGCGGCGTGACCTGGTGTGATACCCCTAATGGTGGGCGGGACGTGCCGCCCAAAGCCCCGGAGCCGCATTCGTTGAGACCGACCCCTCTTGCGACGGCTCCGGGGCGCCCTGGTCACCGTTCTTTGGCTGCTTCATCGGGACACTCATCCGGATAAGTGGTTGACCTCCTCGGCGTGGCGTTGGATCCTGGCCACTCATCCGGATGAGTGGTTGGCGGCTGATTGGTCGTTGGCTGCTCGTCCTCTTCGAGTCGAGAGGATTTCAATCATGGGGCGTAAGGCTCTACGGACACTGGTGGTCTCGGGTGCGCTGGTGGCTGGCGTCGGCCTGGTGGGCGTGTCGACGGCGTCGGCCATGCCTGTTGACCCGGGGTACTCGTCGGGTGGCTCCGGCGGAGCGGGGGCGTCGTATCCGGCGGATCGGTCGGTGTTCAAGTCGGCGACGGTGGACGGGTT